>CAYYKO010000022.1:0-23580 GCA_964441695.1 uncultured Ruminococcus sp.
GCACAGCTTTCGCTGTACCGCCACCTTACATAAATACTTCGTTATCGCACCTCGGTTAATCGTTTATTGTTTTTTGTTTGGCACAATCATTGTATCACATCTCGGAGTGACTGTCAATAATTGTTCGGAAATATTTCCCGATTTTTTATCATCTCTGTCGAAAAGGCGAGGCTTTTCTTTTTTCTCCCGTGTATCGCTCCCCTGATCCCTCACGCCTCGCCGAAGAAAATGCCTATCTTCTCCCGCGCGATGCGCTCGTTGCAGTATACGAAGTTGAACTCGCCGCTCATGTGTACGTCCGCAAGCTCAAAGCACGCGAGGCTGTCGCGGCTGTCGGCGACGGGCTCGTAGCCGAAGGTTATCGCATTTGACGACGAGACGATGTCGCATATCACGGAAAACGAGCTCACCTCTGAGCACCGCGCGAAGCTTCTGACCGAAAAGCCTCGGTCAAGCAGTGCCTGCTCGAATATTCTCCTCGTTCCCGACCCTCTCTCGCGCAGGAGCACGTGGTACGCGAACGCCTCCTCGAGCGTCACGCACCTGCCCGCGAACGGGTGGTCGCACGCGCAGATGCCGACGAAGCGTTCTTTTTTCATCAGATGATAGCCGTAGCGGCTTTTATCGAATATCCCCTCGATGAGAGCGAAGTCTATCTCGGACGACTCGAGAAGCGCAAGAAGCACGTCCGTATTGTCGACCGTAAGGCTCAGCTCGCATTTTTCGTCGCGCAGAAAGCCCGATATCCTGTCGCGGATGACGAACTCGCCGACGGTCTTCGTCGCGCCGAGGCGCAGCCTTTGCGGCTTTTTCTTCGCAAGACTCTCCGACAGCGCTCTCTCCTCGGCGACAATGCAGTCCATGTGACGCTTCAGTATTTCCGCGCCCTCCGTCCGCCTCAGCTGCCGCCCGTCGTAATCAAACAGCGGCGTGCCGTAGTATTTTTCAAGATATTTGATATGCTGCGTCACGCCGGGCTGAGTCATATTGAGCCGCTCGGCGACACGTCTGTAGTTCATCTCGTCGTAAAGGGCGAGAAAGGTTTCGATCCTGTGATCAAGCATAGCACACCTCATAACGTACCGTTATCGGCACATAATAAATGATAATTTGATTTTATCACGTACTTGTGATAAAATCAAGGGACAGAAAACAATTTCACGAGGTAATATAATGAAATCATCATTATCAAAGCTCGCGCGACTCCTGCCGGGGCTTCTTTCGGCCGTGCTTCTCGCCGCGATCGCAAAATTTATCGAATCTCTCCTGCCGATACACGTCATCGGCGCGTCCGTCATCGCTCTGCTGCTCGGCATGGCGATAAACGCCTTCTTCCACCCCGCAGTCTTGAAGCCGGGGCTGAAATTCACGTCAAAGAAAATACTGAAGCTTGCGATAATCCTCCTCGGCGCGTCGCTTAATGTGAGGGTCATTCTCTCCGTCGGCAAAATGTCGCTCACGGTCATGCTCTTTACGCTTCTCACCTGCTTCGGCGGCGGATATTTCGTCGGTCGTGCGCTCGGGCTCAACTGGAAGCTGTCGAACCTTATCTCGGCGGGGACAGGCATCTGCGGCGGCAGCGCGATAGCGGCGATAGCTCCCGTCATCGACGCGGAGGACTCCGACCTCGCCTACGCCATGTCCGCGACCTTCCTTTTCGACATGGCGATGATAATCCTTTTCCCGATAATGGGTCACGCGCTCGGGCTTTCCGACAAAGCCTACGGTCTTTGGGCTGGCACGGCCGTTAACGACACTTCGAGCGTCGTCGCGGCGGGCTACGCGTTCTCCGAGGGCGCGGGCGATTTCGCGACGATGGTCAAGCTCACGCGCACGCTCGCGATCATCCCGACCGTGCTTGTATTCACCTTCGTAAATCTACGCATCAAAGCAAAGGCGGGAGCGGGCACAGAGACGCGTCGCAGCGTCGGCATTCTGAAGCTTTTCCCCTGGTTCATCGCAGGCTTTCTCGCACTTGCCGCTGTAAACAGCCTCGGCTTTATTCCGCAGAGCGTCTCGTCGGGTGCAAAGGACGTGAGCAAATTCCTCATGGTCTCGGCTCTCGCGGCGATAGGACTCAACACAAGCTTCAAGGACGTGAAAAAGTCCGGCGCGGCGCCGATGCTCCACGGCTTTATAATTTCCGCGCTCGTCGTTGTCGTCGCGATAACGGTCGAGTACTTCATGGGACTCGTTTGATAACGAAAAATACCGAGGCGAAGCTCGAACACAGCTTGACCTCGGTATTTCTTATTTTCTGCAAAGCTCGCCGTCTCGGCAGACGAGCACCACACTTCCCTCCTCGTCGGTGCGGTAATATTCCTGAGAGCTCTCACGGAAGCGCCGCAGCGTCTCCGCGTGCGGATGACCGTAGGAATTGTCGCGTCCGCAGGATATCACGGCAATGTCGGGCGACACTGCGCGGTAGAATTTCTCCGAGGTCGACGTGGACGAGCCGTGGTGACCGACCTTCAGCACATCGGCGTCAAGGCGCGTGCCGTAGCGCTCGACGATATCGGACTCCGCCGTGCTCTCGGCGTCCCCTGTGAAAACGGCGCTCGCTCCGTCGCACGACGCGCGCAGGCCGATGCTGTTGTTATTCTTCTCACCGTAGTCGCGGCATGGCGCAAGTATCTCGAGCGTTATGTCGCCGTAGCTATGTACGTCGCCGGGAAGTGCGAGCACGGGGTACAGCTCGCGCTCTGTCATGGCGTCGTAGGCTCTCTCGTAAAAGACGGGCGCGTCGGAGTCGAACTCATCGTAGCCCTCCATGATTATCTCGCCTATCTCGAAGCGCTCGATGAGGGCTGCGGCACCGCCCATGTGATCCTCGTGCGGATGGCTTATGACAAGGCAATCGATCCTGTCGGTATACGCCGCTATGTATTCGCACAGCACGTCGGACGAGGAGACCGGTCCGCAGTCGATAACGACCGTTGCCTCGTCGCTCACGAGCATTGATGCGTCTCCCTGCCCGACGTCGATGAAATGAAGCTCAAACGAGGCGTCGGGGTCTATTTTCGAGCCGCCCGAAAAATAGGTGTATACCGCGACAGCCAGCACGGCAAGAAGCGTCAGCACCGCACGTGCGCGGCGCGACAGCTTAGTGTTTTTTCTCATATCAGTCACTCACAAATTTCTTGATAATATCGCAAAGGAAAAAGCCGGGTATCGATATCAGATACCACAGTGCCGAGAACGGCAGGCATATCTGCCCGAGAAAATTGTATCTCAGGTCGGAGTAGTCCCAAACATCCTGCCTCAGTACGAGATTCACGACGCACCCGACGGCAAGCTCGGTCGCGGTGATGCTCAGTGCGCCGATGAGCCACTTGAGCGGCGCGCGCCATGAGGCGAGGCGTTCGTTCCACATATAAAGCAGCGCAAGGCACACGCCTCCCGTCAGCGTCATCGACCAATGCGTGTACCCTCTCCACGCTATCTCCACGAGCGTGTAGCAAAACGAGCCTATTGCAAATGCCGTACAGTAGCGCACCGTATCACCTCCGAGACAAATAAGCATACAATGATAATTTGTCCCGTTCGGCGCTCTTTATGCGTGTCGTGCGATGTAAAAACGAAGGAATCGGACAGCCGTGCCGCCCGATTCCGCCGCATTAATATTTCATATTGGAATCGATCTCGAGCCCGAGCAGGAGTCTGTCCGTATCGCTTTCAAGCTTTTCGAGCCAGTCGGTGAGAACGTAGAACTGCGCCGTGCCGTCCGAGGTCATCAGCGCGCGACGTGTCGTGTCGCGGTAGAAGCTGTACTCGTTGACAGTGCCGTCCTTCATATTAAAGCGCATCGAAACGAGCAGCCGCTCGCTGTCCGAGATCAGCGACTCGACCGCGTCGTCGTCGAGCTTGCTGTCCGCAATTATCTTCACTCCGAGCATTACCTTGTAGTAATTACGGAAGATGTAGATGTCGCTGTTTGACATTCTGAAGCCGTCGGGTCCCGTTACCTCGAGCGTTGAATTACCGTCGGCGTCCGTGCCGTGCTTCAGCTCAAAGGCAAGCCTTCTGCCGCCGAGCGTCAGCTCGATGCTGTTGACGTAGGTAATGTTGAGCATTATCGGGTCCTCATCGATCCACTCGATAAGGTCGATCTTCGGCTCGCCGTCCTCGTCCGTCTCGGCGTCTATCCATGAGAACATGTCCGCCGGGCAACGCACGACAAGCTCGTAGTCGTAGTAATTCGACACCGCGTAATAATAGCCGTCCTCCTGGCGCTGCGATATTCTCAGGTCGTAGCTGTAGGTCACCTTTGAGCCGACCTCGGCGTTCACGGTGAAGGACATATTATAATAATTGCTGCCGAGCCCGTATTCGCGCAGGCGCTCGGGGTCATTTCCGAGATAGACTGCGGCGAGCGCTTCAACATCGCTGCTTGCGCTCTCGCTGTCCTCAACGTTGTACTTGTCGAGCAGGGATATCTTACCGAGGAAGAAGGTGTCGTCGGTCTTGTACGCGCCGGGGTAGGTTATCTGCGTCTCGACCTGCGCGTCGGGGTTATAAAACTCGCTCGACTTGCGCTGGCGGATGCGAATTACCGGCTTTCCGTTCAGTGTAAGCTTGAAGCTGTCGCACGTCAGGTAGTTGTTTGTGTCGATGCCGACGCAAAGCAATGGATTCAGCATCGACTCGACGGGAAGCAGCACCGACTGCTCGACTGTAGTGCTCATCGCATACACGTGCGTCGGGTGATCCGTTCTCATTGCGTAATAGCCGCCGCCCGAGAGCATCTTCGAGCCGAGCGCTATCTCATACACCTCGCCCCCGATTGTCGTCACGCGCCATTTTGCAAGCGGCTCGTCAAGCCCGTACAGCTCAAGGTCCTCCGCTGTCGCCTCGGTGGTTATGCGTCCGCTCGCAGTGGGGATACCGGTCGTTACGATGAGCATCGAGAACGACATGTCGCTGTAGCCGATATTCTCATGACCGTCGAGCACGAATTTCTCACCCGAGGCGTCCTTCTTTTTCACAAAGCGGTAGCTGCCGTACTCATTTTCGACCTCGAGGGAGGCAATGTCGCCTCTCTCGGCTCTCTTTGACATGAGTATCGTGCTTCCGTAGCCCGCCTGCTCCCATTCCTCGAAGGCAGTCTCTCCGTCGCCCGCCGCATCCGCGCTCTCGCGGGACATCGGCAGAAACACAGCAAGGTAGGAAATAAGGAGCACGAGGAAAACCGCGCCGCTGACGATCACCGCTCTTATACGCTTTTTATCTGTCATGAGCGGCGTCTCCTTACGATAACGACAACGCCGACAGCTGCAATTACGGCAGGCAGGATGAGCGTCGTGCAGAGGGTGAAGTTTCTCGCCTGAAGCGTCGTCGCCGTGCTCGTCGTGTCGTCAAAGGGTCTGAGCGGAATGTCGGCAAGAATGCCGTTTCTTCCGATAAACTTCATTGTCTGGCGAAGGATATCGGAGTTACCGTAGGCATTGGTGTTGACAAGGTACTTGTCCGCGGCGAAATTCGAGCTTCCCGCCGCAAGCACGTAGGAGTAGTAATGGTCGTTGTCGATAACGCGCGACTCACGGCTTATCGTCATGAGCGTGTACCGACCGTGCTCCTTGACGGTGTTGTCGTAGGAATTGATAAGCTCCGCGGAGTCGTGCGAGAGGAGCATCGGATAAACGTATCTCCAGCCGCTGCCCGTGCTTCTGTCGTTCCAGAGTATGTCGACGGGCATTGCGTCGCGAACAACAGTCTGCGGCATGGAATCGAAATTCTCGAGCGCGTCATACATCGCGCTGCCGAAGTCGTCGTTTTCGGGATATTCGGCAACTATAGAATAGCCGTCGACGGACATGGAGTGCGCGCTGTCCTTGATCTTGCAGTCGCTTCTGAAGGATATTCCCCACTCCTCAAGCAGCTCGTTGAGGTTTGTAAGGCGCGCGGAATACTCGGGATCCTCGAAGACTATGAGTCCGCCGAGCCCGTCAAGGAAGTCGTCGAGCTTCTTTATCTCGTTTGCGCTCTCGCTCTCGGCATCAATGCCGAGGAAGTCGTTCTTCGGGTTGTTGATAATAACAAGGCGTGCGTCGTCGTCGATATCCTCCGAGCGAAGGTCGATCTGACGCACCTCAAAGCCGCTGTCGGTGAGCATCTGCTCGATGCCGCTCGAGGCGTCCTCGCTGTGAACCGTCGTGAAATACGCAACAGGCGTTTCGTTCTGCGTCACACGCATGATGCAGGAGACAAAGCGGTAGTCGCCGCTGTACGCCCAGCGGTCTCCGTCCTCGTTATAGGTGAAGAAGCTCTTATAGCCCGTAACGATGGACTCGCCGCCGCACTCGAAGACGACGGTCTTCTGAGTTATCTGCGTTCCGGTGGAGTCATAGAAGGGCTTGAAGAAATCGGGGTGCTTTACGACGTCGCGGCAGGAGATACTGATATTCGAAAGCTCTGCCTCGAGCTCCTTTGCGGTCGTGTAGACATATCTCATGTCGGAGTCCGCCATCAGCTCATCGGGCTCTGCGGCAAAATAGATATTTACCTCGTCTGTCATGTCGGCAAGGTAGCCCTTCGCCTCGTCTGAGAGGGTGAATACCGCCTCGCTCGTCATATCGACGTAAAGCGCGAACTTGTTTGTCAGCACGGACACTATCGCATTGAGCACAATAAGCGCCGCAATGAAGAAGGCTGTGAAGGCAGCGGCGAGCGAGCCGGTCTTGAGCCTTTTCGATCTGCCGAGCCCCTTTATAATATTATTTCCGTTCATTTGCACATCTCCTTTAACACATTACGCCCATCTGCGGCGGTCGCGAACGCGAACCGTGAGGAACAGGAATACCGCACTGACAGACAGATAGTAGAGCACCGAGGAGGCGTCGAAAAGCCCGTAGGTGAAGTACTGATATCTGCTGTAGACCGACAGCCAGGAAAGCACCTGTCTTATAACATACACATCAATGCGTCCGTTCAGTGCGGAGGCAAGCGCCAAAAGCAGAAGCAGTCCCATCGTGCCGACGGCGGCTGTCACGATGTTCTCGGTGAGCGACGAGACGAATATTCCGACGGCGGTGAATGCCATTCCGACAAGGAGCATGGCGAAGATGCAGCCGAGCGTCTTCGGAACGTTGACCGTGCCGTAGCTGTTCAGCGCCACGATATACACGCAGCCGACGAGCATCGACGCAGCGTACACCGTGTAGGAGGCGAGAAATTTCGCAAAGACCGTAGAGAATATCGACACGGGCGAGGTCATGAGCAGCTGCTCCGTGCGAAGCTTCTTCTCCTCGGCGAAGCTCTTCATTGTGAGTATCGGGACTAAGATAATATTAAGATATATCATCATCGTAAAGAATGCCGAGGTGTCGACGCTCTCGGAATGAAGCGTTAAAAGCGAGAGCATGAGAGCCGATACGGCAAGGTACACCGCGCAAAAGATATATCCGAGCGGGCTCGTGAAAAACGAGCGAAGCTCCTTTTTGTATATTGCAAACATAATAACTCCGTTCCGCCGCCGTGCGACGTAAAATATAATTTTCTCCGGCTACCGCAAAAGGCGCATGGACGCTCATGCGCGGCGAGAACCCTTAGCTCTGCTGTCGCGCTCCGTCAGGCGCACGAATACGTCCTCAAGGTCAAGCTTCACAGGCTCGAGCCCCACAAGAGGCCAGTCGTTCTCGGCAAGCATGCGGAACATCGGCTTTCGAATGTCGACGCCGCTCTTTGCTCTGACTCTGAAGATATACGCATCCGCGTCGCGCTCTCCGGACGAGTCGGCGTGAAGCACGCCCTCAAGCTCGCGAAGCGCACGCGTGATCTCGCGAACGGGACCGCAGACCTTCACGATAAAGTCGTTGCCGTCGTCAGCCATGCTCGTAAGTCTGTCAGTCTTCTCGTCGGCGACGATGCGTCCCTCGTTGATTATGACGACGCGGTCGCATACCGCCTGCACCTCGGACAAAATGTGCGAGGAGAGGATGACCGTGTGGTCGCGGCCGAGATTTCTGACAAGATTGCGTATCTCGATTATCTGCTTCGGGTCGAGTCCGACCGTGGGCTCGTCGAGAATTATAACGGGCGGATTGCCGACGAGCGCCTGCGCTATTCCGACTCGCTGCTTGTAGCCCTTCGAGAGATTCGATATCAGCCTGTCCGACACGTCGCGTATCTTTGTGACCTGCATTATCTCCTCAAGGTGCTTTTTGCGGTTGAGGCGGCATTTCTTCAGCTCATAGACAAAATTCAGATATTCGCCGACCCTCATCTCCTGATAAAGCGGCGGCTGCTCGGGAAGGTAGCCGACAAGGCGCTTTGCCTGGTCGGGGAACTCGAATATATCTATCCCTCCGACAAGCGCGCTTCCCGCGGTGGCTGAAAGACAGCCGGTCAGAATATTGAGAGTCGTGGATTTTCCCGCGCCGTTCGGTCCGAGAAAGCCGAGGATCTCACCCTCGCCCGCCTTAAAGCTTATCCCCTCAAGTGCCGGAAAGCTTCCGTACACCTTCATGAGGTCTTTGATTTCAACCATATTCGTCTCCGTTGTGCCGCAGCATGCCGCGGCAATGTATTTTTGTTCTTAAAAGCTGTTTGCGTTTTTACAAGCTATCCGAGATATTATAGCACAGAATTGTAAACACTTATTGAACAACAGCGGCGCGGCGGATATTTTATTCTTAAATTTTCCGTCGGGCGTCAATCTCACACCTTCTCAAGCGGAAGAAAGCAAGCCTCAGACCAGCCCGCGCGATGCCCTTGCGCGTACTGCGCAGCGGACGCCTTGAAGGCGCATTTCGGTGAGGGTAAACAAACGTATTCGCTCGCCGTTTTGTGCCCTTTGCTCACGCGGCAAAAAATTTTTCTTGCTTTTTTTGAGCGAATGTGGTATAATAGAGCGGTATTGCCTGAAAGGGTCAATGCCGCGCACGCCGAAAAAGCCCCGATTTTCGGGCGAAAAAGGCGCGCCGGCATCATTTTCCGACAACGATTTTTGTCGGCGGAAAGGAATCGCCGAACGGCGAGAAGGGATTATCTTGTACCACAATTCGGATAAGCCTGACTGTACCGGAAAAAGCCGCAAGTGCTCCCCCAAGCTTTCGGGACGCACGTCTGACGGAGGCATTATTTCTCAACCGAACAATACTTCAAAAAACGCACACACCGCAGTCTTCGATGACATTGACATTCCCGCATGCGTGAGGGGTGGTCACCACTCAACAGCGTCTCGAAGCACCATGCCCCGCACGGCGCATGCCGCGCACCCGTCAAACGGCACGAGCGGCCGTTATCCGACGTCACAGACAAGACAGACACCACAGACAAATCATCAGCGCGCACAGAGCGCAAAGGCGGCATACCCCGCACACGCGGCATGCCGAGTGTCAGCACCGCGCACAGGCGCTCCCGCAGGACGTGCCGCACAAAAAAGGGCACACAAAAAGCGCAGCGTGCTCGACACATTACTCTGCATTCTCGCACAGAGCAAAAAGAGCGTTATCGCATGTGCCATGCTTCTTCTCTGCATCGGCATCTGCATCCCGCTCGCAGTATACGGAGCGGCATCGGCAAACGATCTTCCCGCCGATGACGACGCCACAAGCCCGGTCACGGTCAGCATCGCAGCCGAGTCCGACGAGGAGCTTGAGAAGACGAGCTCTTCCGCGGAGGGCGCCCTCTCGGAGGAGCCCGACACCTCGGACGCCGTAACAGAGCTTCAGACTGTCGGACAGGTCAACGACGAGCCCGACGAGCTGCTGACTCCCGATGATGAGCTTTTCGAGGGCGAGGCAGCCGACGAGCCCGCGGCAGAGCCCGAGCCGGTCCTTTTCAACGTCACGGTAAGCTTCTACGACCGCGAAGCTCTCTACTGCTCCACCGAAGCCACCACTCTCCGACAGCTGCTTGCAAGCAACGGCATTTGGCTCACGGAGAACGAGCATCCCTCCGTCGGACTTGACGAGCTGCTCGAATACGACAGCTGGATATCGGTCGACAAGACCGAATACGGCACGGTCACCGAAACGGAGTACATTCCCTTCGAGACCGAGCTTGTCAACGTTACAAGCATCCCCCGCGGCAGCTACCAAACGGTAACGGCAGGTCAGGCGGGCACGCGCGACACGGTATACACCGTCGAATACCTCAACGGCGTTGAGGTCAGCCGCACCAAGGAATACGATTACATCTCCTCAAGCCCCGTAAACGAGGTGTGCTACTACGGCACGGGCGGCACCTTTACCGCTCCCGACGGAGCTGTATATTCCTACTCCTACTGCAAGAACGTTCGCGCAACCTACTACAACATTTACGGTACGACGGCGTCCGGCATGGCAACAGGGCCGAATGTCGTGGCAACAGACCCATCCGTATTCCCTCTCGGAACACAGTTGTACGTCATGAACGACACCTTTGATCTCGGAGTGAAGACGGCAGCAGACACCGGCGGCGCCGTTCGCGGCGACTTCATCGACATCTGGATGGATGCCTCCTGCCCCTATTACGAGCAGTTTGCCGCACAGGGTGTGTGGAGCATGACAGTTTACGTGCTTGACTGATTTTCAGCCGAGCGAAAAATCGACAAACAAAGCAGCGCGAGGACGCCAAAGGGCTTCTCTCACGCTGCTTTTGCATTATAAAGGCGGCGCCTGCATCAGCAGGTGCCGCCTTTGTTTTTCGGAATACCGTTTATTTACGAAGCGCTCTTGAATTTGCTGTCGAAGACAAGCTTGTAGACCACGCTCGCGATAAGTCCCACACCGAGCATTATGCCGCCGCGCAAGAGCATTGCAGTGGTGAAGCCCGACAGAAGCGTGCCCGCAATGCTCGGCAGAACCATGCCCGAGACAATGTAGAGAGCACCCGTGAGCAGGAGGAAGAAGCCTCCGACGACTGCCAGGGACACGGTAACGTAGGTAAACAGCGCGCGAAGCTTTCTGCGGTTGATGAGCGTTATCAGCAGCGCGAGAGCCGCCGCAAGGACGATTATCGCAATGTACGCCACAACGGACATGCCGTTTCTGACATTGCCCGCAACGGAAATACCGGTGCCAGACGAATTTTCAAGCTCCTCGGCGGACAGCGACTTCATGACCTCGCTGTCGTCAAGCTGCGCGCGAAGCTCCTTGTAATCGTCTTCGGTGAACTCGTACTCTATGACATTCTCGATATCGCGCTCATTTTCGCGGATCCAGTTGATGACACGGTCGGAATCGAGCTCGCGAAGCTCCTCGCCCTCGACGAAATACGCCGCATAATCGCCGAGCACGTCGCCGACGAATTCGTTGGCCTTCGTCTTCTTGAGAACCTTCATGACCTTGTCCTCGTCAAGGTCGTATTTCTCCTTGACCTCCTCGTCGCAGAAGTCGAGGATATATTTCGATACGGGAACCTCCTTGTCGCCGTCCTTTACCGTAAGCTTTTCCACGTCGTCGAGCTTTACCGACGAGAGCGTGTCCTCAAGCTTCTCCGGAGCCAGCGCTCCGCGGGCTATGCCGAGCGTGGAGGCTGTGGCAAGCACAACACAGAAAACGAACGACAGGAATATGCAAAGGAGCTTTATCGGCAGGGGCGACGGCTGCTTCTTCGCCGACGGAGCTGCCGCAGCGCGGTAAGGCGTCTGTGCGGAATATGCCGTGGCGGAGGCGGTACCGGGCGGCGTCTGCTGCCCGAAGGCAGGACTGCTGTTGTATGCGGGGATCTGACACTCGCTGAGGACTGTCGTCTCTCCGGCGGGAAGCTGGCATTCACTGAGCACCGTCGTTTCTCCGGCGGGTGCGCTTGTCGGATACGGGCTGTGAGGAGTATTTTCGGAGGGTTCGCTTTCGCTCGGCGCGTCCTGCGAGAGCCTCGTTCCGCAATTGGTGCAGAAGACGGCACGGTCGTCAAGCGACGAGCCGCAATTGGTACAGAATTTCATTGAAATTCCCCCTTTTCGCTTATTTGATATGATTTTAGCATATTTTACCTGACATGTCAATATCGTTTCGCCGCAATATGCGACCGATTATGCGCGGTACGTACAGTGTATTACATTAAGTATAGCACAAAAACACAGCGCTGTAAATGAAAAATCCGCCTCACGCCTCACATTTCGTAGCTTTGCATAATTTCCACCGCGTTTTTTGTACAAGGCACACAATGCGCGCGACGCGATGTGCGGCGACGACCCGTTTTTACAAAGAAAATTTCGTCTTACGGAGCACGAATTTGGCACCTTGTGTTGAAGTCGGCGCGCTTTTGTGGTATTATATATATTAGTACACTCGGGAAGAATCGAAAAAACACCGTCTGTCCGTATCGCGCCCGCCGCGCATACATATTTCAACGCTTAAGAAAACGGAGTAATCTCATGAATTCTCGCAAAATCGACTCGGCTCGCCGCACGCTCATTATCGGCTCGCTCTGCGCCGCCGTATGTGCCGCTGTCGGCGCCGTCCTCTACTTTTTCGCTTATCACAGCTCATACGACACAGTGATACGTCACTACGAAACGGGAGCTGTCCTGCCCACGGTATTCGGACTGCTGATGCTTCTGTCCGCCGTTATCTTCAGCGCAACGGCGATATCCATGCGGCGCCTTGAGCTTCGCGTAACGCCCACCGGGCACACCGCAGAGAGCTTCGGACTTTGGCTGTGCGCGTTCATGTTTTTGCTTCTTGCGCTTTTCACCGCAATGCAGCCCGGCACCGACAGCGTCGCTGACGGCTTTTCCTTCGGCAAGCTCTGCTCGAGCCTCATTACGCCCCTGGCGCTGCTTTCCTCGGCGTCGTTCTTTCTCGCGCTGTCACGTCTGCGCGGCACTACGCTCCATGCGATATCCTCCCTGGCGCCCGTGCTGTGGTCGATAGACATCGTGCTGAAGTATTATTTCGACCTTACCGACATGACACTCAACGACCCGGAGCTTTCGCTCACGATGGTGTCCCTTGCGGGAATCATGCTGCTCTTTCTCGGAGAATGCCGACTCACTCTCGGCATTGCCTCTGCCGCGACCGTAGCCTTCTCGGCGTCAGCTGCGCTGTTCCTTACCGGCGGCATCTCGCTCGCACGCGCCGTGCTCTTCCGCACCGACGCTCTCATGCTTCCGACTCCCGCGGAAACAGCCTTCTTTATCTCGGCGGCAATACTCGGCGCATGCAGGCTCATCTCGCTTTATTCCTTCATCGGCAAAAGCGGCGAGCAGTGCTGTGAGGCGGAGAACGCCGAAATCGTCGATGATGCACAGTCCTCCGACCTCGCCGACGCCGAATAACACGGCATCCGGCTATTATCAAAACCGCTACAGACGAAAGGATTCATCAAAATGGATATAAACACCGCAGCTCAAGGCTCCGCCGACGTTAACGCAGCTGCCGCTGCCTCCTTCACCGACGAGGAGCTTCGCCGAATCAACGAATACGCAAGCGAGCTCGACATTACCGACAGCACCGATGTCATCTGCTACGGTGCGGACACGCAGAAAAAGCTTGCGGATTTTTCCGAGAGCGCGCTTTCCGGAGCGAAGCTGTGCGACCTCGGCGAAACGGGTGACAAGCTCTCCGAGCTCGTCGGCACTCTCGAGGAGCTCGACACGGACGAAAAGGGCTTTCTCGGGCTTTTCAAGCGCACACGCGGCAAGCTTGAGCGCATGAAGGCAAAATATTCGAAGGTCGAAAAAAGCGTCGACGACATCGTCGAGGTCCTTGAGGGGCATCAGATAACGCTCATGAAGGACATCAGCGTGCTCGACAATCTCTACGAGATGAACCTCGAATACATGAAGGAGCTCGCGCTCCGCATTGCCGCGGGCAAGCAGAAGCTCGAGCACGAAAGAAGCGTGACGCTCGCGGCTCTTCGCGAGAAGGCAAAGGTCTCCGGACTTGCCGAGGACGCGCAGGCTGCAAACGACTTTTCCGAAATGTGCGACCGCTTCGAGCGCCGTCTGCACGACCTTGAGCTGACGCGTACCGTTGCCGTTCAGACAGCACCTCAGATACGCCTGCTCCAGAACAACGACGCTGTCATGACCGAGAAGATACAGACGGTCATCATGAACACGATACCGCTGTGGAAGAGCCGCATGGTGATAGCTCTCGGCATTGCCCATTCAAACGAGGCAATGAAGGCACAGCGCGCCGTCACCGACATGACAAACGAGCTGTTGAGGAGCAACGCCGAGGCTCTGAAGAGCGCGACCGTCGAGACCGCCCGTGAAAACGAGCGCGGCATTGTCGACATTGAAACGCTGACTGCCGCAAACGAGGCGCTCATCTCGACGCTCGACGAGGTCAAGAAAATTCAGTCCGACGCCGTCGTTCGCCGTCGCGAGGCAGAGGGCGAGCTTACCAGGATTGAAAACGAGCTCCGCGAAAAGCTCATCGAAATGTCATCTTCCGAGCCCTCCCCCACTGCATGAATATAAAATTCCGCCCGCCTGTCGGGTCTTCGCAGAAAGGATATTCACGAATATGAAATCAAGCCGAACCTTGCGCCTTCTTTGCGTGCTTCTCGTCCTTCTTACGGCATTTGCCGCCGTAACACCGTGCTATGCCTACCCGTCGCATACGGATTATATTTCGGATTCCGCCGACGTGCTCGACGACGGGACCGAGCGCTCGTTCAAGTCGACGGCTGACACGCTCCGCAGCGAGCGCCATGTGAATCTCGCGCTGTGTACCGTGCAGAGCACCGGCGGCGAGGAGCTTGCCGATTACGCCTCCTCCCTCTTTGTAAGCTGGGAGATAGGTCACGGAATGCTCCTTCTCATTGTCACCGACACGCAGAGCTTCTACGCGATAACGAGCAAGTCGCTCGAGGAGCACGTATCCTACGATAAGCTCGGCGAGCTGCTCAACACGACAATGGCAGCGTCCGTCGAGCAGCAGGATTATTCGGGAGCGGTCAGCTCCGCGTGCCGTGCGCTTTCCGATTACATAAGCGAGAACGTGCCGAAGGACTTCGGTATCCAGAAGACCTACATGCCCGGCTGGCTCATCGCCGTTATCGTGATACTCGTGATAATCGCCGTGCTGCTCATCGGCGGCTATATTCTCCTTCTTTACCTTGAGAAAAAGAAGGCAGAGCGCGAGAGAATGCTCCGCGAGCTGCGTCGCCGCAGAATGATAAGCGACCCCTACCGCGAAGGAGGGGCAGCTCCCCGCCGTCCCGCTCAGGGTGCTCGGCGCCCCGATGCATACCGCCGCAATCAGGGAGCACATGGAGCAGAGGGGGCACATAGCGCATATCCCGCCTCAAGACCCGCACGCCGTCCCGGCACCTCCCCGCAAGGCAACGGACGGGCTGCCCACGGCGCACCCTACGGCAATTCACCACGCAGCGCCTCCTACGGCGCTCCCCGCACAGGCACCGCAGCGCCTCGCCGCCCCGTTTCGCAAGACGCTCGCGACGACAGCTTCGATAAGGCGGCGACCGTTCAGATAAGCACCGCCGACCTCCGAGCGGCTCGCGGCGGACACAGCAAGTTCTACGACGGAACACAGTAATGCGCAGCACGCGACCGATCACAGACCAAAGGACGTACAAGTGACAGCTATTTCAACAAACGGAATTTCATACGGCATCGGCGTCGATACCATTCTCCGCGACGTCAGCTTCTCCCTTGAGGAGGGCGACCGTCTCGGCGTGGTAGGCGTTAACGGAAGCGGAAAATCCACGCTTCTTCGCATCCTCTCGGGCGAGCTCGAGGCGGACAGCGGCGAGCTTTACATTTCCCGCGGGAGCACCGTCGGTATTCTTCATCAGAATGATGCCTTTAATATTATCGAGAGCTCCGGCGACACCGTGCTTGAGCAGATGTACGCTGCATTCCCGGACTTGCTTTCGCTCGAGGAGAGGATAGCCTCACTCGAGTCGGCGCTTGCTCAGGTCAACGACAGCGCCCGGATCGCCTCGCTCTCCGATGAGCTCGAGTCGGCAAACAGACGCTACGCCGAGCAGGGCGGGCTGTATTTCCGCTCGCGCTGCCGGAGCATGCTCTGCTCGCTCGGCTTTGACGAGTCGTATCACGACCTTCCGATATCCGGAATGAGCGGAGGTCAGCGCACAAGGATCGCGCTGGCGCGCCTGCTCGCACGCGAGGTCGACATTCTCCTGCTCGACGAGCCGACGAACCACCTCGACACGGAAACGCTCGAATGGCTCGAGGAGCACCTGTCGGCATACAAAAAGACAGTTATTGTCGTCTCGCACGACAGATATTTTCTCGACCGCGTCACCACAAAGACGCTCGATGTCGAAAACAATACCGCCAAGCTGTACGCCGTGCCGTATTCTCTTTATACCGAGCAAAAGCGGCGCGACCGCGAGATCGCCGAGAAGAAGTACGAGCTCCAGCAAAAGGAGATCGCGCGCCTTGAGGCTTTCATTGAGAATCAGCGAAAGTGGAACCGCGAGCGCAATATTATCGCCGCGGAGAGCCGCGAGAAGGCGATCGCCCGTATGGAAAAGGTCGAACGCCCCGCGGACGCGCCGAAGTCCGTCAGCTTCTCGATAGATTCGTCGGGAGAAAGCGGAAACGACGTGCTCGAGATAAAAGATCTCGCAGTTCGCTTCCCCGGTCGCGAGCTTTTTTCGCATCTTGACCTTCTGCTCAAGAAGCGCGACCGCCTCTTTATAATGGGTAAAAACGGCTGCGGAAAATCCACACTTATCAGGATCCTCATGGGAATGCAGCAGCCGAGCGAGGGAAAGCTTGAGCTCGGCTACAATGTGACCGTCGGCTATTACGCGCAGGAGAACCAAAGCCTTGTCGAGGAAAACACAGTCCTCGAGGAGCTGTGGAGCGCGCACCCTCAGCTGACTCAGACCGAAATACGGAACACTCTCGCAATGTTCATGTTCCGCGGCGACGATATCGAAAAGCGTGTTGCCGTCCTCAGCGGAGGCGAGCGAGCGCGGCTCACCATAGCGAAGCTCATTCTGTCGAAGATGAATCTGCTCATCCTCGACGAGCCGACAAACCATCTCGACATTGCCTCGCGAGAGGCGCTTGAAAATGCGCTTGAGGCGTTCGACGGCACGCTCATTGCCGTCTCGCACGACAGATATTTCGTAAAGCGCCTGGCTACGCGCTTTGTAACGCTGTCGCCAAGCGGCTGCCGTCAGTTCTTCGGCTCCTACGACTCGTTTAAGACGAGCCTTGAGGCGCCGTCAAACGCCGCGCCCGCAGCCGGAGCTGTCGAAAGCACGCCCGCCGGCGGCAAGGAGGATTATCTCCGCCGCAAGGCTGAAAACGCGAAGCTTCGCCGCGCCTCACGGCGCCTTGAGGCTATTGCCGACGAATGTGACCGTCTCGAGCTTCGAATAGCCGAGCTTGACGACGCGCTGTGCGGTCCCGAGGGCTCGGATTACAAGCGTGCCGCCGAGCTTTCCGATGAAAAATGCATCACCGAGGATCGCCTGATGCAGCTTTACGAAGAGGAGGAAGAGCTCCGTGAGCTCCTCGCTGCAAGCGAGCAGTAATTATAAGATGCTTGACTTACTTGAGCTGCAAAAGCAGTTTTTACTCTCCCATATCGAAAAGGGAGACCGCGTTGCCGATTTTACGATGGGCAACGGCTATGACACCGTATTTTTATCAACCGCCGTCGGAGAGACGGGACACGTTACCGCCTTCGACATTCAGCCGTCCGCGCTCGAATCGGCTGCCGCCAATCTCAGACGCAACGACTGTCCGCCGAATTGGCGCTTGATATGCGCCTCGCACCACAGAGCGAAGGAATTCATAAAGGAGCCGATAAAGGCAGGGGTATTTAATTTAGGCTACCTCCCCGGCTCCGGAAACAAGGCGCTCACGACCGCGCGCAGCACGACGCTTCCCGCAGTTGCCGACGCGCTCGAGCTGCTTTGCGTTCACGGAATACTGCTTGTCGCGGTCTATCCCGGACATCCGGAGGGCGCGGCAGAGGGGCGCGAGCTGACGGAATATTTCTCGTCGCTGTCGCGCTTCAAGTACTCTGTAACGCAAATACGCATTATAAATTCGCCCGACAGCCCGTTCTTCACGGTAGCCGAGCGGGCAAAATAAGACTTCCACGTTATTCTCGCGAAAGGAGGACGCCATGGCAAAAAGCAACAGCGACGCACGGCGCAGCGCACAGAGCATGCCCTCGGGCACACCTGCCCGCCGCACACCGACGACGGGACAGACAGGCAGCGTCCCCCGTTCGCCTCAGGCTCGCAGCGAATACGCGAAGGCTCACGCACCGTCGCAGCAGCGTCCCGCACCGCAGGACGTGCGTCGGCAGCCTGCCGCCGAGCATACGCCTCGCCCACGCACTGCAACCTCCGCACGGCGAGCACCGACATCGGCAGCCGCGCCGCGTCCTCGCAGCTCACAGGAAGCACAGGCGCGACGCTCTAATGCAAGCGCGGCCGCACACCGCACAGGCGTCGGAAGCACACCTGCCCGCCCCGGCACTCAGCCGCGAGGCGCAAGCTATCCTCAGCGAGGCACGGGTAACCCGCCGCGCAGGAACAGCAGCACCGCACAGCAGGACTCGCGCCGTCGCACCACGCAGAGCGCTCGTCCCGCCGCGCCGCGACGTGACGGCTATTCCGCCTATGATGCCGAGCGAGCCGAAAGAGCGCGTCGGGCACGTGCAGCGCGCGCCGAATACGAGCGACGCCGCGCCGCAGAGCTTGAGCAGCTGCGCCGCCTCGAGCGCGAGATAAAAAAGGTTAAAAGAGAGCACCGACGTGCCACGCGGCGTATATTTCTCGGACGCGCTGCCGTCACGGGAATAATATTTTTGCTGCTTGCGACGCTTCTGTGCGGATCACTCGCACTTAACTTCAAGCACACCCCCGACAGCTCGCCGTCGAGCATCAGCTATATTTTCGGCGGGGACACGAATTACGTAAGAAGCGTCTCCTCTGCCGTTGCGCTGCGTGGCGGGCGCTTGTACATCTCCTTTAACGACATTGCCGAATACCTCGACCTCTTTGTTGTCGGCGACGCCGAGGGCATGCGCTTTATATTCCCGAGCTCCGAGCACGACCCGCTCGAGAGCGAGGACAGCGGCGGCGAGGATGAGGTTACCTTTAAGGACAAAAGCCGCACGGCGACGGTCAACTCCCGCGAGACACGCCTTGACGGTGAGAGCTTCATGCTCGGCGAGGAGATATGGGTCTGCGCTTCCTTCGTCGACGAATATCTCTCGCCCCTCGACATTTCGCGCGAGGGAGACACGGTAAGGATATCGCGTCTCGAAAACGCAGAGCTGTCAACAAAGAACGAAACGGTTTATTACGACGTATCACTGACGCTGAAAAGCGAGCAGAGGCTGTCCTCGCTCTCCGACCCGAGCGCGCCGTCCGGCGGCAGCACTCTGCGCGAGGAGGTCACCTTCAAGTCCGATCTTTCGGCGTATGAAAAATACATGGCTCCCGAGGACAAGAGCGAGTACCTGACGCTCGTCAACAGCTCCTCTCCGCTTGACGCCTCGTATGCGCCGAGCGACCTTGTCGGTGTCACTGCAACGAGAAACGACGGCAGAGAGACGCAAATGCTTCGCGAATGCGCCGCCTATGCGCTCGAGGCACTCTTTACCGAGCTTGCCGCCGAGGGCTTTACCGACGTTTCGGTAACGAGCGGCTACCGCTCGTATGAATCGCAGCTCGCGCTTCACGAGCAGTACATTGCCGACGAAATGGCGCGCGACGCGACCCTTGACCGCGAGGCGGCAGAGGCGCTTGTGCTCACGTATTCCTCCGCTCCCGGAACGAGCGAGCATCAGACGGGGCTTTGCGTTGACATGCACAGCCTGCTCAGCGCTGATATCTCCTATGCCGAGACCGACTCATACAAGTGGCTCGCTGAGAACGCGTGGAAATTCGGCTTTGTGCTCCGCTATCCCGAGAACAAGACGGATATTACGGGCATAACCTTCGAGCCGTGGCACTGGCGCTTTGTCGGTCGCGAAAACGCAAGGGCAATGCGCGACGGCGCTGTGTGCCTTGAGGAATATGCTTTGACTGTAGGTAACGAAAATGAATGAAATTGAAGCCACACGCAGTGTGACACCGATAGCTTATATCAGAACGGAGCTGAAAAACAAATTCGGCATACCGCGGCAGAGCGGACGTATCGGCACGCTTCGCGGGCGAATCGAATTCGTTCCCGAATGGCGCGACGGCGCAGCGCTCCGCGAAATCGAGGGCTTTTCTCACCTGTGGCTCATCTTCGATTTTTCGAAGGCACACAAGGAAAAGCACTCCCCCACCGTCCGTCCGCCGCGACTCGGCGGAAACCGTCGCGTCGGAGTTTTCGCAAGCCGCTCGCCCTACCGACCGAATTCTCTCGGGCTCTCCTGCGTGAAGCTCGAAGGAATTGAGCGCACGAAAAACGTCGGGCACGTGCTCATCGTTTCGGGCGTCGATCTGCTCGACGGCACACCGATATACGATATCAAGCCGTATATTCCCTATGCGGACTGCATTCCCGACGCCGTCGGCGGCTATGCGGATTCGGAGGCGGCGCACAGGCTGGACGTCCGTTTCCCGGAGGAGCTTCGGGGAAAACTGTCGCAGGCAAACGCCGAGACTGTCACGGCTATAATCGCCGACGACCCGCGCCCGGCTTACATTGAAGACCCCACTCGCGAATACACCGTCACCTTCGGCGACCTTGAGATAGACTTCAACGTCGACGGCGACACGGCCTTTGTCTACCGCGTGCGTGAAGCATCCGCACCGCAGAATATAAAGTAACCGCTCTTTCAAAGAAAGGACATTATCATGCAACGTGAAACACTCGGCTCGAGGATAGGCTTTATCCTCATCTCCGCAGGCTGCGCCATCGGTCTCGGAAACGTATGGCGCTTCCCCTACATCGTCGGCGAATACGGCGGTGCGGCGTTTATTCTCATCTATCTGGCATTTCTTATCCTGTTCGGACTTCCGATAATGACCATGGAGTTCTCCGTCGGTCGTGCGAGCCGCCAGAGCATCATGGGCTCGTTTAAGGTGCTCGAGCCTCGCGGCACGAAGTGGCACCTGTTCGGCAGCATCGGAATGGCGGGAAATTACCTGCTCGTCATGTTCTACACCGTCGTCACGGGCTGGATGTTCGCGTATTTCTTCAAGACGCTTCGCGGCGACTTCGTGTCGCTTGACGCGGCGGGCGTGACCGATGAATTCGTCTCGCTCACCTCAAATCCGTGGATACTCACCGTCTTCATGCTTCTCACCGTATTTCTCGGCTTTGCCGTCTGCTCGCTCGGCGTGCAGCGCGGAGTCGAAAAGGTGACGAAGGTCATGATGGTCGCGCTGCTTCTCATAATTGCCGTGCTCGCCGTTCACAGCGTAACGCTCGACGGAGCCGCTGAGGGTCTGCGCTACTACCTTATCCCCGATTTCACTAAGATGCAGGGGCGCGTCGGCGAGGTAATATTCGCCGCACTCGGTCAGGCGTTCTTCACGCTTTCCATCGGCATGGGCTCGATGGCTATCTTCGGCAGCTACATCAGCCGCGACCGCAGTCTGCTCGGCGAATCGGTGACAATTGCCTCGCTTGACACCTTCGTTGCAATAATGTCGGGTCTTATAATAATTCCCGCCTGCTTTGCCTACGGCATCGAGCATACCGCAGGTCCCGCGCTCATCTTCGAGACGCTTCCCGTCGTGTTCAACCATATGCCCGGCGGACGCGTGTGGGGTGCGCTGTTCTTCCTGTTCATGATCTTCGCCGCAATGTCCACGATCATCGCAGTCTTCGAGAACATTGTCTCATGCTGCATGGACGGCTTCGGCTGGAGCCGCAGAAAGGCAAGCCTTGTGAATTTTGTGCTCGTCGCCGCGCTCTCCATGCCGTGCGTGCTCGGCTTTAACGTGCTGTCGGGCTTCGCTCCCCTCGGTGAGGGCACGACCGTGCTCGACCTTGAGGACTTTATCATCAGCAACAATATTCTGCCGCTCGGCTCTATCGTGTACATTCTCTTCTGCACGACGCGTCGCGGCTGGGGCTATGACGGCTTTATTGAGGAAGCAAACACGGGTCGCGGAATTAAATTCCCCCGTGCGCTTCGCGTGTACGTGAAATACGTGCTCCCGCCTGTCATCCTCATTCTCTGGGTACAGGGATATATCTCAAAATTCTTCTAAAAAAGAAAACACCCGCCGGGGCGTGTGCAGCCGAATTGAACGGTGCGCCGCGCTCGGCGGGTATTTTTTTATTTAGTCCCTTCAGAGGAAGCTTATCCCGCTTTTCCTGAAGGTGCGCTCCAGGGCTACGCCGAGTACGACTCCGAGCACGCCCTGCGCGGCGTTTGCGGGAACATTGACAAGCGACGCCGCAAAGCCGTAGAGCACACCCTCGAAGACGAAATATCCGAGTATCATCACGCACTCGGCGATGACACCTGCGGCAACATACGGTGCGCTCCCGGTTTTATTCTTGCCGAAAAGGCGAGCGGCACCGAGGGCGCACAGCGCGACAGCTCCCTTTATCACAAAGCTTGCGGGTGCATACATAATGTATCCCGAGAATACGTCTGCGAGAGCCGAGCCGACTCCCGCGGCGAGAAATGCATAAGGCGGCGAGAGCAGAAAGCCGCAGAGCAGAACGACGCAGTCGCCGAGATTCACATATCCGTTGAGCGGCGACGGTACCTTGATGAGCATGGTCGCAACGCAGACGAGCGCGGCTGTCATTGCAGAGGTAACAAGCGCGCGGACGGTGTTTTTCTTCTCTTTCATAATTCAGACCTCCGTATATCCTTTATCCTTCGCATATCCGATATCCTTCGTATTCGAAATTCACCTTACGCCCGCCATCGTTCCGTGAAAAGCGTCATGTCCTGCACATCCTTTCCTTTTATGGTGTAATTATAATTCCGCAGCCGCCCGTTGTCAAGTGACAGCTGCGGATAAAAATCCGCGCTCGGCGAAAAAATATTTATCCATCTCCGACAACGGCGCTACGCTGAAAAACAAAAGCAACGAAAAGACGCAAAAGGCGAGAAGTTTTCCCTGTTTTGCAGGGAAAACTTCTCGCCTTTTTATGCTGAGCTCTCTGTTAAAATCAAATACCCTTCTTGGAGCGCTCGATGTGCTCAAGCTCGCTCTCGTTGTAGGTGATCGTTCTTCCCGGGATGGGCATGAGCTTCTGGCTGATAACGTCGATAATGCCGTCAGCCTGCGGGAAGTAGTGCTTCTCGAGCTCGAATGCGGGAGTGATCCAGTTGCGCGAGCCGAATACTGCCGGCGGCGCGTCGAGGTAGTCAAAGCACATCTCTGTGATGTTCGACGCCATATCTCTCATAACGGAGTTGCGGTCGACCGCGTCTCCGACGATGATGATCTTACCGGTCTTCTTAACGGACTCGATGACCTTTTCGTAATTGAACGGAACGATGGAGCGCGTGTCGATGACCTCGGCGGAGATTCCGTACTCGCTCTCGAGCGTCTTTGCGGCGTCGAGCGCGCGGTAAAGTGTCGCGCCGATGGTGAGGATCGTAACGTCGCTTCCGACGCGCTTAACATCGGGATCACCGAAGTCGACCTCGTAATAATCCGTCGGAACGCCGCCCTCGTGGAACTGCTCGCCGACGTCGTATATTCTCTGCGACTCAAAGAAGATGACGGGGTCGGTGCCGTTGAGAGCCTGGTTCATAAGACCCTTGGCGTCGT
>CAYYKO010000023.1:0-10626 GCA_964441695.1 uncultured Ruminococcus sp.
CGCTGCCCTCGGCGGTCAGACCGCAATCAACCTTGCCGCGCCGCTCAACGAGCGCGGTGTTCGCATCATCGGAACCGACTGCGAGGCTATCGACCGCGCGGAGAACCGCGACAGCTTCGAGAAGCTTCTCTCCGAGCTCCACATTCCTCAGCCGACAGGTCAGGCGGTAACGCGCATCGAGGACGGAATCGCAGCAGCCGAGCGCATCGGCTACCCCGTGCTCGTTCGCCCCAGCTTCGTGCTCGGCGGTCGCGCAATGCAGATCGTCGCAAACGAGGAGCAGCTCCGCCACTACCTCAAGACCGCCGTTGAGATCGACGAGGACAAGCCCGTGCTCGTTGACAAGTACATCGAGTGCAAGGAGTTAGAGGTCGACGCGTTCTGCGACGGACGCGACGTGTTCGTTCCCGGTATCATGGAGCTCGTCGAGCGTACCGGTGTCCACAGCGGTGACTCGATAAGCGTATACCCGCCCTTCAGCATCTCCGACCGCGTAAAGGGCACGGTGCTTACCTACGCGAAGAAGCTCGGACTCGGCATCGGTATCGTCGGACTTTACAACATTCAGTTCATCGTCGACCGCGACGAGAACGTATATATAATCGAGGTCAACCCCCGCTCGTCGAGAACTGTTCCGTTCCTCTCGAAGGCGACAGGCTACAGCCTTGCCGACATCGCGACCGAGGTCATCATGGGCAAGAGCCTAAAGGAGCAGGGAATATTCGATATCTACCCGACCGAGAGAAAGCGTCACTACGTTAAGGTGCCCGTATTCTCCTTCAATAAGATCCGCGGACTCGACGCGTACCTCTCTCCCGAGATGAAGTCGACCGGTGAGGCTATCGGCTACGACGACAAGATGAACCGCGCGCTTTACAAGGCTCTCCAGGCTGCGGGAACTCATCTCCAGAATTACGGAACGGTATTTGCGACGATCGCCGACCGCGACAAGGACGAGGCGCTTCCGCTCATCCGCCGCTTCTACAACCTCGGCTTCAATATCCAGGCAACGGCGGGAACCGCGGCATTCCTCAAGGCAAACGGCATTCGCACACACGTGCTCGGCAAGATCGGCGAGGGCAGCGAGGAGATCCCCGAGGCAATGCGTCAGGGACACATCGCATACGTTATCAACACACGTGACATAAACTCCACCGGTCAGATCTCCGACGGCTACGAGATCCGCCGTCTCGCTACCGAGAACAACGTAACTATCTTCACCTCTCTCGATACCGTCCGCGTGCTCCTCGACGTGCTTGAGGACACAACTCTCACGATCTCCACGATCGATTCCTGACGGAGGCGAAATGTATCAAGGACTATTTGAAATCATAGACAATACTCCGCTGACGGCTGATGTCATGAAAATGCGCCTTGCCGGCGATATTTCCGAGATCACCCGCCCCGGAAGCTTCGTTAATATTAAGCTCGACGGGCTTTTCCTCCGCCGACCGATCTCCGTCTGCGACGCCGAGAACGGCGTGCTGACAATTATCTATAAGGTGGTCGGTCGCGGCACGGAGCAGCTTCGCGATATGACCGAGGGCAAGCTTGACCTGCTTGTCGGACTCGGCAACGGCTACGATACCTCACTCTCCGGCGAGCGTCCCCTGCTCGTCGGCGGAGGAGTCGGTACACCCCCGCTTTATATGCTCGCACGCCGCCTTATCGCCGAGGGCAAGCACCCTGTCGCCGTGCTCGGCTTCAATAAGGCTGATGAGGTGTTCCTCGAGGACGAGCTTCGCGAGCTCGGCGTTGACGTGAGAGTTGTGACCGTCGACGGCTCGCGCGGCACCCGCGGCTTTGTCACCGACGCGATAGGCGATATTGATTACACATATTTCTACGCCTGCGGGCCCGAGCCGATGCTCCGAGCGCTGCACCGCGCATCAAGGACGAGCGGTCAGCTCAGCTTCGAGGAGCGCATGGGCTGCGGCTTCGGTGCATGCATGGGCTGCTCGTGCAAGACACTTACGGGCTACAAGAGGATCTGCAAGGACGGTCCCGTTATGAAAAAGGAGGAGCTGCTGTGGGAAGACTGACAACAGAGCTTTGCGGCATCACGCTTGACAATCCCGTGATCCCCGCAAGCGGAACCTTCGGCTTCGGCGCGGAATTTGCCGAGCTTTACGACATCAATGTCCTCGGCACGTTCTCGTTCAAGGGCACAACTCGCGAGGCGAGATTCGGAAACCCGACACCCCGTATCGCGGAGTGTACGGCGGGCATGATAAACGCCGTCGGACTTCAGAATCCCGGCGTCGAGCATGTCATCGCCGAGGAGCTTCCGCACCTTGAGAAAATATTTCACAAGAAGGTAATGGCAAACGTCAGCGGCTTTTCCGTTGAAGATTATGCATACACCTGCGAGCGCCTTGACGCGTGCGACATCGTGGGCTGGCTTGAGGTCAACGTCAGCTGCCCGAACGTCCACGGCGGCGGAATGAGCTTCGGAACCTCACCCGAGGCTGCCGCAGAGGTGACACGCGCGGTCAAGGCTGTAACGAAAAAGCCCGTGCTCATCAAGCTTTCCCCCAATGTGACGGACATCGTGTCCATCGCCAAGGCATGCGAAGAAGCGGGAGCGGACGGCATTAGCCTTATAAACACGCTTCTCGGAATGAGAATAGACCTGCGCCGCCGTGCGCCTGTTATCGCAAACAAGATGGGCGGCTTTTCGGGAAGTGCCATTTTCCCGGTCGCCGTTCGCATGGTATATCAGGTCGCGCACGCCGTCGGCATCCCCGTTATCGGAATGGGCGGTGTTTCGTCGGCTGAGGACGTCATCGAAATGATGATGGCGGGCGCATGCGCCGTCGAGGTGGGCGCGGCAAACCTTGTCGACCCCTACGCCTGCCGCGACATAATCGACTCTCTCCCCGCCGTCATGGACAAGCACGGCATCGAAAATTTAAGTGATATAATAGGAGTGGCATAATGGGAAAGGACGTAATCATAGCCTGCGACTTTTCGAGCGCTGAGGCTGTATTCGCATTTTTGGATAAGTTCGAGGGCAAAAAGCCCTTCGTTAAGATCGGCATGGAGCTCTTTTACGCGGAGGGACCCGAGATCGTCCGCGAGATAAAGAGACGCGGTCACAAGATATTCCTCGACCTCAAGCTTCACGATATCCCGAACACGGTCAAAAAGTCGATGGCTGTCCTCTCCGGACTCGACGTTGACATGACGAACCTCCACGCCGGCGGCACCTGCCGCATGATGGAGGCAGCTCTCGAGGGACTTACCCGTCCCGACGGCACGCGCCCGATGCTCATCGCGGTAACTCAGCTCACCTCCACCGACCAGGAGGCAATGGAGCGCGACCTGCTTATCAGGGAGCCTATCGACCGCGTCGTTATGCACTACGCATCGAACGCACGCGCGGCGGGACTCGACGGCGTCGTCTGCTCGCCCCTTGAGGCGGGCAAGGTTCACGAGACCTGCGGCGACGACTTCGTAACGGTAACTCCGGGCGTTCGCTTCGCCGACGGAGACATCGGCGACCAGAAGCGAGTTATGACTCCCGCAGAGGCGCGCCGCATCGGCTCCGATTACATCGTTGTCGGCCGTCCCATCACCGCTGCCGCCGATCCCGTTGCCGCATACGAGCGCTGCGTCGCAGAGTTTGTCGGCTGATAATTGACTGATTTCGCGAAAGGAAGATATAAAAAAATGGAAAGCTACAAGAGAGAATTTATAAAGTTTCTTGAGGGAGCGGGCGTTCTGAAGTTCGGCGACTTCGTTGCAAAGAGCGGTCGCCGCATCCCCTACTTCATCAACGCGGGCGACATTAAGACCGGCGAGCAGATCTCCCGCCTCGGCGAGTTCTACGCACGCGCATATCTCGAGCAGTTCGGTCGCCGCCGCGCAGTCCTTTACGGACCGGCGTACAAGGGAATTTCCATTGCCGTCGCGACCTCGATAGGTCTTGCGAAGGAAGGACTCGACGTGCCGTTCTTCTTCAACAGAAAAGAGGAGAAGGATCACGGAGAGGGCGGCGTTTTCGTCGGCTATAAGCCGGTCGAGGGCGAGCAGATCGTCATCACCGAGGACGTTATCACCGCAGGCACCGCAATTCGTGAGAGCATGGCTACGCTTTCCTCTCTTAAGGGCGTCTCCGTCGCGGCTACCTTCGTAATGGTCGACCGCAAGGAGAAGGGAAAGACAGAGCGCTCCGCAATGGGCGAGATCTCCGACGAGTTCGGCTTCCCCGTATACTCCGTCGTCGACGTTTACGACATTATCGAATACCTTGAAGAGGACGAGAAGAATGCCGAGAACGTCGCACGCATCAAGGCGTACCTCGAGGTTAACGGAGCGACAAAATGAGAAGCCTCATAGATATACTTGACCTGTCGACTGCGGAGATAGATGAGCTGCTTGACACGGCGCAGGATATCATCAATTTCCCCGAGAAATATTCGGAGTGCTGCCGCGGCAAAAAGCTGGCGACGCTGTTCTTCGAGCCCTCCACACGCACCCGACTCAGCTTTGAGGCGGCAATGATGGAGCTCGGCGGCGGCGTGCTCGGCTTCTCTGCGGCGCAGAATTCCTCCGCGTCAAAGGGCGAGAGCGTTGCCGATACGGCACGCACCGTCAGCTGCTATGCCGACATTATCGCAATGCGCCATCCGAAGGAGGGTGCGCCTCTCGTCGCATCCATGAACGCGACAGTGCCCGTTATCAATGCGGGCGACGGCGGTCACAATCACCCGACGCAGACGCTTGCGGATCTTCTTACGATAAAGCGCGAGAAGGGCTCGCTCGGCGGCATCACCGTCGGACTCTGCGGCGACCTCAAGTTCGGACGCACTGTGCATTCGCTCATCTCCGCGATGTCACGCTATGATAATGTGCGCTTTGTGCTCATATCTCCAGAGGAGCTGTCTCTCCCGAGCTATATAAGACGCGACGTGCTTGAAAAGCACGGCATTTCCTACAGCGAAAACCCGAGCCTCGAGGACGCTATGCCCTCGCTCGACCTCCTCTACATGACGCGAGTTCAGAGAGAACGCTTCTTCAACGAGGAGGATTACCTCCGCCTGAAGGACAGCTACATCCTCGACATGGAAAAGCTCAAGTCGGCAAAGCGCGATCTGTGCATCATGCATCCGCTTCCGCGCGTTAACGAGATCGCAGTCGAGGTCGACGGCGACGAGCGTGCATGCTACTTCAAGCAGGTGCTCAACGGAAAATACGTCCGCATGGCGCTCATTCTGAAGCTCTTAAAGGAGGCGGGAACGATATGAATATCGACTCCATCACGAACGGTATCGTAATTGACCACATAGCGAAGGGTCGCGGAATGGAGCTTTATTCTCTGCTCGGACTCGACTCTCTCGACTGCTCCGTGGCGCTTATTCGAAACGTAGCGAGCTCGAAGCTGGGCAAGAAGGATATAATCAAGCTCGACGCCGACATTCCCGTCAGCTTCGACGTTATCGGCTATGTCGATCCCGGCATCACGGTCAATATAATACGCGACGGCGAGATCGTCGAGAAGCGCACGATAGCACCTCCGCAAATTCTAAAAAATGTTATAAAGTGCAAGAACCCGCGCTGCATCACCACGGTGGAGCAGGGGCTCGACCACATATTCAAGCGTGTCGGCGACGACGGCGTTTACCGCTGCATCTACTGCGAAGCAAAAGCTAAATAAGAGATCGAAAGGACATAATCATAATGGCGATTTTTATAAACGAGCCCTCCCATACCTTTAACGAATATCTCCTTATCCCCGGATATTCCTCCGATAAGTGCATCCCCGCGAACGTCAGCCTCAAGACTCCTCTTGTTCGCTTCAAGAAGGGCGAGGAGTCCGCAATTACAATGAACATCCCCATGGTATCGGCTATCATGCAGTCGGTATCCGGCGACAGACTTGCCGTAGCTCTCGCAACGGAGGGCGGCGTGTCGTTCATCTACGGCTCTCAGTCCATCGAGGACGAGGCTGCAATGGTGAAGCGTGCAAAGACCTATAAGGCGGGCTTTGTAAAGAGCGGCTCCAATGTAACTCCCGACGCGACACTCGCCGACATCGTCGAGCTGAAGGCTCAGAACGGCTATTCCACCGTTGCGGTCACCTCCGACGGCACGGCGAACGGCAAGCTCCTCGGCATCGTAACGGGACGTGACTACAGAGTCAGCCGCATGGATCCCGCAACAAAGGTCTCCGAGTTCATGACTCCGCTTGAGAGACTTATCACAGCACCCGAGGGCACGACTCTCAAGGTTGCAAACGACATTATCTGGGACAACAAGCTCAACTCCCTGCCGATAATCGACGACGAGGGCAAGCTCTGCTATTTCGTATTCCGTAAGGACTACGATATGCACAAGAGAAACCCCAATGAGCTGCTTGACGCGTCGAAGAGATACGTTGTCGGCGCGGGAATCAATACACGCGACTACGCGGAGCGCGTTCCCGCACTCGTTGAGGCGGGCGCAGACGTTCTCTGCATCGACTCCTCCGAGGGCTTCTCCGAGTGGCAGAGACTCACTATCAAGTGGATCCGCGAGAATTACGGCGACAGCGTAAAGGTCGGCGCCGGAAATGTCGTTGACGCGGACGGCTTCCGCTTCCTCGCAGACTGCGGAGCTGACTTTATCAAGGTCGGCATCGGCGGCGGCTCTATCTGCATTACCCGTGAGACCAAGGGTATCGGTCGCGGTCAGGCAACAGCCCTCATCGAGGTCTGCCGCGCAAGAGATGAGTACTTCAAGGAGACGGGCATCTACGTTCCCGTTTGCTCCGACGGAGGAATCGTATACGACCACCACATCACCCTTGCACTCGCAATGGGTGCGGACTTTGTAATGCTCGGACGTTATTTCGCAAGATTCGACGAGAGCCCGACAAACAAGGTCAACATCGGCGGTACGTATTATAAGGAATATTGGGGCGAGGGCTCGAGCCGTGCCCGCAACTGGATGCGCTACGACCTCGGCGGAGACAAGAAGCTCTCGTTCGAGGAGGGCGTTGACTCCTACGTTCCCTACGCCGGAAGTCTCAAGGACAACGTTGCGCTCTCACTCAGCAAGGTCAAGTCCACAATGTGCAACTGCGGCGCGCTGACCATTCCCGAGCTTCAGGAGAAGGCGAAGCTGACGCTCGTCTCCGCGACAAGCATTGTCGAGGGCGGCGCACACGACGTCATCCAGAAGGAGAAGACAGCACCTATAAAGTAATATAAGACAAACGAAAAGCGTTCCGTTTCGGCGGAGCGCTTTTTTACGTCGGCGAATGCCCGATGCAAATTTAAGCTCAGCTCGCCTCGGAAAGACGTGCCTTATGCCGCGAAGCGCTTTTGCGGCACGCAGCGACCGCGCCGCACAGCTTGTTCCAAAATAAATCAAATTCCGCCGTGCAGGCTTCGACCTCTTTATTATAACGAAAGCGATATAATAACGGTAACGACATATACGGAGGAAGTGTATCATGAAGGATAGAATATTGGGTGCGGCAAAGCCGAGCCTGCGCGACACGTGCGTGCTTGCCGCAAGGAAAATTATGTATCCGGCGGCGGGAGTGCTGTTTTCCGTCGCACGACTGCCCGGAGGCGCCGCTCCGCTCGGAATATCGCTATGCTGCGCCGCCGTCGGCAGGACGGAGCTTTTGCTGTGCAGTGCCGGAGCGCTTGTCGGCGGGGTAATGTCGGGCAGAGCGCTCTGCGGTGCTTCGGGAGTCGGAGCGCTGCTGATTCGCGCGCTGCTTTGCCTGGTGCTTTCGCCGACGGAGGAGCATGAAATGACATGTGGCAGCCTGAAGGAAAGACTTGCGTCGCTGCGCTTTGCCGAGTCGGTGTGGGCGCGAATGCTGCTTGCCGCAGCACTTGTGCTGATCTCCGGCGGGCTCGAGCTGACGGGTGCTTTGTACGGACCCGAATACCTTGCCTCTGTTGCGCTCGCGGGAGCCCTGTCGCCGATCGCGGTATACCTGTATTCACAGCTTTTTTCACCCGACGGTCGTGACAGACGCGATAGCGTAATATACCTTGCGTCAGGCTGCGCGGCGGCGCTGTCGTGCGTGCTCGGCGCGGCGAATATAATTCCGCACGTCGATCTCGCGCTTCCGACGGCGTTCGTTATTGCCGTGATATCGCAAAGACGCTACGGCGTGCTGTGGGGGCTTTTGTATTCGGTCGTGCTCGGACTCGCGTGCCCGACGCAGCTGTCGCCGATACCTGCCGTTTCCGCACTTGCCGCAGCACCCTTCGGAGCAGTAGCACCCGCGGCGTCGGTCGCCTGCTCGCTTGTTGCGGCTGCCGCGTGGGCGTTGTATGCCATGGGGCTTTCCGCAATGCGAAGCGTCGTGCCGAGTCTTATCGTAGGTGCGGCTGTCTGCGCGCCGCTGTGCGCGTCGGGCTTATTCGACAGAGAAGCACAGGTGACGCGAACTGCGTCACTCAGCGACGCGTCGGGGGCGGCGCAGCTTCGCGAGGGCGAGCTTCAGCGGAAAATGCACAGCCTGTCGGAGGGCTTTGCAAGCCTGTCGCGGATGCTGTTTCGACTTTCCGAGCGCGAGGCTGTCCCCGATACCGACGAGCTGCGCGAGCTGTGCCGAGACAGCTTCGACATGTATTGCGGCAAATGCGGAATGTATTCGTCGTGCTTCGGCGCCGGCGGTGAGGAGGGAGAGCAGCTGCGTGAAAAAATGGCGCTCGCGCTGAAGCGCGACGGCAGAGTCTCGGCGGCTGTGGTCTCGCGCTCACTCGCGTCACGCTGCTTTAATATGGAGCAGATCATAAGCACCGTAAATGCCGCCGCACAGAGGAGCGCTGCCGAATTCCGTCTCTACGACCGAACGGCCGTTGTCGCGGCGGATTACGAGCTGACCTCGCGCCTTCTCGAGGAAGCATCCGACAGCGGCGAGGAGAACAGCTATGACGCGGAGCTGTCCGAGCGGCTTCGTCGGCAGCTACAGAAAACCTCGCTTCGCGCGGACAGCGTAGGAGTGCTCGGAGCACGCCGACTTCGGGTCACGGCGCGCGGCGTGGACATAAAGAGCTGCCACGCAGACGAGGGCGAGATAATTAAGGCAGCGCAGAGCGCATGCGGCGTTCGCATGTCGTCGCCCGAGTTTTCAATTACGGGAGGCACGGTCACAATGACAATGTGCGCCGCGCCCTCGCTTGCCGTGCGCTGCGGCAGGGCGAGTATTGCAAGGTCCGCGGCGGGCAGCCATCGAGCGGGCGCGGAGGACAGCCGAACACGTATATTTTCAATGGATCGCCGCGGACTCGGCAAGACTGCTGAGGCTGACTGCGGCGATGTGATAAACGCCTTCGAGACGGACGACGGCAGGTTCTTTATGATGATCTCCGACGGAATGGGCACGGGCCGCGAGGCGGCACTGAGCTCGGGGATAAGCGCGGTGTTTATCGAGAAGCTGCTTCGCGCGGGCGCAAGCATGGACACCTCGCTCAAGATGCTGAATGCATTGCTCCGCGCGCGGGGCGGCGAGTGCTCTGCGACGGTGGATCTGCTGGAGCTTGACCTGATGAACGGACGCGTGCGCCTTGTAAAGAGCGGCGCGGCGCCGTCGCTTGTGATACGCGACGGCAGGCTTTTCAGACTTCAGTCGAAGACCGTGCCCATCGGAATTCTGCGTGCGCTCGACGCGGAGCTTATAAATTTCGAGGCGTATGCCGGTGATCGTATCGTGATGCTCTCCGACGGCGTCGCAAAAAGCTTTGAGGATTGCCCCTGGCTTTATGAGCTGCTCGGCGGAGAGGCGCTGCGAGGCGAAGATCCTGTCGCCATGGCGCAGAGCATTCTTCACGGTGCGCTCGAGAACGGCGCGTGCGACGACATCACCGCGGGAGTTGTAATTATAGAAGAAGCGTAAGCTGCCTGACGACCTCGGCGCCGGCGTTCACGGCAAGGCACAGCAGAAGCCCGACGACGCTCGGCAAAAGCGCGGCAAGCAGCGTTACCGTACAGCTGCCGCTTTCCCGCCTTACGGTCAGCAGAGCGGTGCTGCACGGGAAGTGCGAGAGGGTGAATATCACAGCGCACAGAACAGCGCGGCAGCCGATGCCGGAGCCTACAAGCGTCGCGCCGAGTGACACAGCTGCCCCGCCGCCGTGGACCGGTGAATTCATATAGCCCGCTATCATCAGCGGAACGGTGAGCTCGGCGGCGGGCAGCGCCAGAATAAAGGCACACAGCATGACCCCATCCATTCCGAAAGCCCGACCAAGCGGCTCAAGCACGCTTATAAGGTGCGAAAACAGGCTACGCTCCCCGCAGGAGATGTTCGAAAGGAGCCATATCGCAAGCCCCGCCGGAGCCGCCGCACAGATCGCACGCCCGAGCACGAATATACTTCGGTCGAGCACCGAGCGCACAATGAGCTCACCGAGCTTCGGCACACGGTACGGCGGCAGCTCCAGCGTAAACGGCGTGCCCTTCCCGGATAGCGCAGTTGCCGACAGCAGGCGAGAGAGTGCAAGCGTCAGTGCAAAGCCGAGAAGCACGGCGCCGCACACGGTCAAGGCGACAGTCAGCCTTCCGCCCCGTCCCGAAAGATACGAAAGCGCCGAGGCGAGCGAGATTATTACCGCAAGGCGACCGTTGCACGGAGTGAAGGAATTGGTCAGCATGGCAATGAGCCGCTCACGCGGC
>CAYYKO010000023.1:10636-22884 GCA_964441695.1 uncultured Ruminococcus sp.
ATGCCGACCGCATTGCAGCCGAGTCCCATCATTATCGTGAGCGCCTGCTTGCCGCACGCACCGCACGAGGCGAAGGCACGGTCGAATATAAAGGCAATTCTCGGCAGAAGCCCAAGATCCTCAAGAAGCGTGAAGAGAGGAAAGAATATTGCCATCGGCGGCAGCATCACAGCACACACGCGAGCCGATACGCCGAGCACTCCGCCGCACAGCGCATCGCGCAGAACGGGAGGCACGCCGAGACGCCGTGCGGCGGAATCTGCGGCGAGCAGAAGGCGCGACAGGGCAAGCTCGAGCGCGTCGGACAGCGGCGCACTTCCCCAAACCGTGATGAAAAACACAATGGCAAGCAGCAGAGCGCACAGTGGCAGCCCGACAAGTCGGCTTGTCAGCAGGCGGTCGACGGCGTATTCGCGCCTGTCGTAGGTCGGCGGGCAATTAACGCAGCTGCCGTACAGCTCTTCGGGCGAGAGCGGCGCGACGTCTGCGCTGACGAGCTCGCCCTTAAGAAGCTCGCACAGCCGCCGCTTCAGCAGCTCAAGCCCGCTGCCGTCGCGTGCCGAGCACATAACGCAGGGAACACCCGTCAGCCTCTCAAGACACGCGCAGTCTACCTTAATTCCGCGCCGCGCGGCTTCGTCTGCGAGATTGATGCACAAAATGTATGGCAGTCCAAGCTCGGCTATCTGCGCGGCAAAGCGGAGCGAACGGCAAAGCGAGCACGCGTCGCAGACAACGACGGCGGCGTCGGGAGGCCTTCGGTTTTTGTCGCAGAGCTTGCCGCTGATGTAGTCGAAGGCTATCTGCTCTTCGGGCGAGCGTGCATTGAGCGAATATGCACCGGGCACGTCAACGAGCGTGATCTCGCACTCGCCGTGCCTGAAGCTGCCGTAAGCCCCGTCGACGCTCTTGCCGGGCCAATTCCCCGTGTGTCGGTGCATGCGCGTGAGCGCATTGAACAGCGTGCTCTTGCCGACGTTCGGGTTTCCCGCGAGGGCTACGGTGAAGCAGCTATCCTTCATATGCCGCCGTGATAAGCTCGGCGTCGCCGTCGCGGAGAGCTGTGATGCTCTGCGAGACCCTGTAGGCGCGCATTCCGCCGAGAGGGCTTCGGCAGACGCATTCGACCGCCTCGCCGGCAAGAAAGCCGAGCTCGCGCAGCCGCGTCGACACGTCGCTGTCGCGAATATCGGTAATTGTCGCCGTCACTCCGAGCGGAAGGCGTGACAGCGGCACGTAATTTATGCTTTCGGTCATAACCGGATTTCCTATCTAATATAATTGTGTAACGGACGGAAGCGTCCGTTTATTGCAGTATATGCGGAGGGATAAAATGAGTTTCGGGGACATCGAGCTGCGCCTTGCAAAGACGCTTTATAATTTGCGCGGTGAGGAGAGCGTCAGCCTTGTGCGCGCGGCAGAGCTTATCGGCGTCACACCGTGCGTGGCGCGCCGTGCGGCGGAAAGGCTTGAGCAGCGAGAGCTTGTTGTCCTTCACCGCTACGGAAGGCTCTCTCTCAGCGCGCGGGGAGGGGAATACATAAAGCAGGCGCTCGACGCTCAAAGAAGCGCCGAGCGCCTGCTCGCCCTTGTCGGACGCGAGGACGCCGAGCTTGCGCGAAGCCTGGCGTCGGTATTGCCTACTGAGGTGCTGACAGAGCTCGAGCAAGGGCTCACACGACAGGCGCCGCCGACCGCTTTGCCGAAGCAAAATTCGCCGACCCTATTGCAATTGCGCCCGAAATGATATATACTAATGTTAAATCGACACAAACGGAGAATTTATGGGTGCATACGATATGCTGTCGGCTGTGTACGACAGACTGAATGAAGACGTGGATTACGCGAAATGGGCAGGCTTTTACGAGTCCTGCTTTGAAAGATACCTTCCCGAGAAGCCGTCGCTCGTTTTGGAGCTCGGCTGCGGAACGGGTGCGATGACCGTCGAGCTGGCGCAGCGCGGCTACGACATGACTGCTCTCGACATTTCCCCAGAAATGCTCTCGCACGCGTATTCGAGATGTGCGAACGCGGGCGTGTTCGGAGTTTTGTTCCTTGAGGGAGACATGTGCGACTTCGAGCTGTACGGCACGGTGGGCGCGGTCGTATGCTGCCTTGACGGGATAAATCACCTGCTGTCCGAGCAGGAGCTTGCGGAGTGCTTCGCGCTCGTGCATAATTATCTCGACCCCGACGGGCTGTTCCTGTTCGACGTGAACACGCCGTATAAGTTTAAGAACATCTACGCGGACAACGATTACGTGCTCGAGCGCGACGGCGCAGTGTGCGTGTGGCGCAACCGCCTGTCCGACGACGCGCGGCAGTGCGATTTTCACCTGACGGTGTTTGAGGAGGACGGACACGGGCTCTACACAAGACAGGACGGCGTGCAGAGCGAGCTGTGCTACGACATGGAGACCTTAAGGCGACTTCTCACCGAGACGGGCTTTGAATTTACGGCGGTCTTCGCAGATACGGATTTCGGTGAGCTTGACGAAAACACCGAAAGGTGGCACATCGTCGCACGCGCGAAGAAAACAGTGATGCCGGAAAATAAAAGGCAGGAACATTAACATAAAGTTTATTGCAAATTGAACATATATTAATATATGCATTGTACAATAGATGTTAGAGAAGCAAGCTTCTTTGGATTTGCGCGCATCCGAGAGCGGTTGCTTCAAAGAACGAAGATAAAAAATGCACCATCGAAGCCGATGATATTGCAGGCATAAAAGCTATATACAGAGGAAATTAATATGAAAAAATTTTTGTTCTTATTTTGGCTTTACTTATGGCGTCAACAGGTGTTCTGAGTTCATGTGCAAGTCAAAACGCCGACACGAGCGAAGAAACGAATTTTGAAAGTACGGTTGATACCGGAAGATATGTTTCACAGTATTCGATGCTCTATCACGACTGTACGATTGACGAATTGCTCGAAAGAAGCGTGCTTGTTGTTCGTGCCAAGCACAAAGCTGTCCTTGATGCGGAAAAACGTGATACATTAGTATATACGGATCATGTTTTTGAAGTTGAAGAGGTCTTTTTCGGCGATAAGTCTGTCGGAGACGAAATAACCGTTCAGTTTATCGGCGGAGTCATTGACGACCACGAATATATTTATGAGGATCAAATTGACATTTCCGAAAGCAACGAGGTTATCATGATACTTGATTATCCGACCGACGGAAACGATGAGATCGTTACAACGGATCGCTATAGCTTCCATCCTTATATGGGAGTGCTCGACCTCACCAATGAGAAATCAGACGAGGGAGCTGTATATTTTGAGGCATACGCCCCCAGCGTCAAATATACTGCTGACGAGATGAGAGACCTCGTAGATAGTGTAAAAGGTTAAGATATTTGCAACTGAAAAGAGCCCCGCTCGGGCTTTAATGTGCCCCCTGTCAAGTAGATAGGGGGCACATTACTTAGCCGAGCGGGGCTTTCGTTTTTTGATATCAATACGCGTCCACGGTGTCCATGTATTCCGAGCTGTGGCGCGCGATGAAGTCCTTTCGCTCCGTGATGTCGTCGCCGAGCAGCGTTTCGAAGATGTACGCGGTGGCCTCGGCATCCGCCTTGTTTATGCGAATGAGTCGGCGCGTTTCGGGGTTCATTGTGGTCTGCCACATCATGTCGGGCTCGTTTTCACCGAGTCCCTTTGAGCGCTGAAGCGTGTACTTCGTTCCCTCGGCATCGAGCTGCGCGCAAAGCTCCGCCTTCTCGGGCTCGTTGTACGCGAAAAGAGTGTCGCTCTTCGTTGTGATCTCGTAAAGCGGCGACTCTGCGATGTACACCTTGCCCTTTTCGATGAGCGTGGGGAGCAGGCGGTAGAACATTGTGAGAATGAGCGTGCGTATTTGGAAGCCGTCCTCGTCGGCATCGGTGCAGATGATTATCTTCGCCCAGCGAAGCGCGTTAAGGTCGAACGGGACGATGTCGCCCTTGACCTTTCCCTTTATCTCGACGCCGCAGCCGAGCAGACGGAGCAGGTCGACGATGATATCGTTTTTGAATATCTTGTCATACGACGCCTTGAGGCAATTCAGCGTCTTTCCGCGGACGGGGATTATCGCCTGAAACTCCGCATTGCGTCCGAGCTTACAGGAGGTCATCGCCGAGTCACCCTCAACGATGTACAGCTCGCGGCGCTCGACGTCCTTCGAACGGCACGAAACAAACTTCTCAATGCGTCCCGCAGCGTCCATGCCGCCCGAGAGCTTCTTCTTGAGGTTGAGTCTTGCGCTTTCCGCATTCTCGCGCGAGCGCTTGTTAATGAGCACCTGAGCGGTGATGCGGTCGGCGTCTATCGGGTTCTCCGCGAAGAATATTTCGAGCTGCTCCTTTATAAACGCCGTCATCGCCTCCGCGATAAAGGAGTTCGTTATCGCCTTTTTTGTCTGGTTGGCGAACGAGGTGCGCGTCGAGAACGAATTCGTAACGAGAATGAGGCAGTCCTCGACGTCGGCGAAGGTGATCTTCGACTCGTTTTTGTTATACTTGCCCTGCGCCTTCAGCCTCTTATCGATGGCGTAGGTGAAGGCAGCCTTTACAGCCTTCTCGGGCGAGCCGCCGTGCTCAAGGTAGCTCGACAGGTGATAATATTCGAGCACGTGGACGGTCTTCGACATGCAGAAGGCAATGTCGCACTTGAGCTTGTAGTCGGGCAGGTCCGCGCGGTCGCGACCCTTCGTTTCAAGGTGCCATAGCGCGCACTTTGTCTCAGCGGTGTCTCCCGCGAGCTCGCCGACGTAGTCGACGATGCCGTTCTCGTAGTAATATTCCTTCTCCTCGAACTCTCCGTCCTCGTTCTGCCAGCGCAGGCAGAAGTGTATGCCGGAGTTTATAGCCGCCTGTCGGCGGAGCATGTCCTCGTAATATTCGCGGGGAATGTCGATCGAGGTGAAGACCTCAAGGTCGGGCTTCCAGTGCGTTACCGTGCCCGTGCGGCGCTCGCGACGGTCGAGCTCACGCACACGAAGCTCACCGACGACCTCTCCGCGGCGGAAATCTATCTCCGACAGGTGCTGCCCGTCGTAGGAGCGAACGCTCATGTATTCGCTCGCGTACTGCGTCGCGCATGCGCCGAGACCGTTGAGTCCGAGCGAATATTCGTAGGCGGAGTCGTCGCCGTTGTTGTACTTGCCGCCTGCGTACAGCTCACAGTATACCAGATCCCAGTTGTAGCGTCCCTCAGCCTCGTTATAGCCGAGAGGCACGCCGCGTCCGCGGTCCTCGACGGTTACCGAGCGGTCGTTGTGAGCGGTGACGGTTATCACGTCTCCGAAGCCCTCGCGAGCCTCGTCAACGGAGTTTGAAACTATCTCGAATACAGCCTGCTCACAGCCGTCAAGACCGTCCGAGCCGAAGATAACATTCGGGCGCTTGCGGACTCGGTCGGCGCCCTTGAGCGACGATATCGATTGGTCGTTGTACTTGGCGCTTTGCTTTTTAGCCATGATCAAATATATCCTTTTCCTTTAATAATTTGCGAAAAACGGTCAGTCCTTCGCAGTCATGCGTGCAGCAGCGCAGAGAATGCCGAGCTTGCCAGCCTCATAGGTAATGCCGCCCTGCAAAAATGCCGTGTACGGCTCTCTCATCGGACCGTCGCAGGAAAGCTCGATGGACGAACCGCCGACAAACGCGCCTGCCGCCATTACGACCTCGTCGGCATAGCCCGGCATTGCCCACGGCTCGGGTGAAACGTGAGCGTCAACGGGGGAGGCGGACTGGATTCCGCGGCAGAAGCTGACAAGAGCATCGCCGCTCGCGCATTCGACAGTCTGAATTATGTCGCTGCGTCTCTCGAAGGGGGCGGGGGAGACCTTATAGCCGAGCGCGTCGAAGATGTACGCGGCAAGGTGAGCGGTCTTCATTGCCTGAGCGACGACGTGCGGCGCGAGAAAGAGTCCGCGGAGAATATTTCTGTTCTGTCCGAGGGAGGCGCCCGCCTCAAGTCCCACGCCGGGGCACACAAGGCGATAGCCCGCAAGCTCAACGGCGCGTGTACTGCCGGCAATATAGCCTCCGCAGTCAGCCATTCCGCCGCCGGGGTTCTTGATAAGCGAGCCGATTATCATGTCGACTCCCGCAAGCGTGCCGTCGGTAAAGCACGGCTCATGCTCCTCGGTGAATTCGCCGTAGCAGTTGTCGACGACGACAAAGGGAGCGGTGCGTCCGAGCTCTGCGGCGCATTTCTTCACCGCGTCCGCGCATTCGCGCAGCTCGCGCACGGTGAGCGTCGGGCGGGCAAGGTAGCCCTTTGAGCGCTGAAGATAGACGACCTTAATGCTCGCGTCCGCGCGAAGCGCCTCGCATACTGCGGGAAGGTCGACGCGACCGTCGGCGAGTGATATCTCGCGGTATTTTACGCCGTAATCGGCGAGGCTTCCCGTGCCGTTTGTGCGGCGATCTCCGCTTTCGTCGACACCGATGACCTCAAGCATCGTGTCATACGGGTTGCCCGTGACGGAGAGCAGCGTGTCGCCGGGGCGGAGAAGTCCGAAAAGACCGACGGTGAGCGCGTGCGTGCCCGAGATGAAATTATGTCTCATAAAGCCCGCCTCGGCGCGGAATACCTCGGCGCAGATTTTGTCGATAGCGTCGCGACCCATGTCGCCGTAGCCGTAGCCCGTGCTCGGCGCGAAATGCGCCTCGGATACCTTATTATTACGGAAAACATCGAGCACGTGCTCGGTGTTGTTCAGAGAGATGCGGTCGATATCTCCGAATATTTCGGAGAGCTCGCGCTCTGCTTGTGTCGCGAGAGCACGTATGTTGTCCGGAATCAGCATAATATTGCCTTTCTCATTTTGAATGACTTAATTTTACGCCTCGCGCAGGGCACAAAGCGCCGTTACCGACTTAGACGGCGACATCATGAGGCTGTCGTTGAGCGTCAGCCCTATCCGACGCGACGGGTCGAGAAGCTTGAATATATCCTTCTGCGCGGAAAGCGGCAGATCTCCGTAGCCGGGAGAATAGCGGCTTTTCAGCGCGCCGAGCTGTGCCTCCGCCTCGCGGCAGAAAGCATCGCACAGTGCCTCGATGCGCTCGTTTCCGACTGCCTCAAGCATGTGCGCCTCAGACGGGGACAGCGCGCCGCGGGCTGCTATCAGTCTGTCGAGCTGTAGCCCGACGGTCGCCGCGAAGACGAGTATTTTTTGGCTGCCTCCGACATATCGCGCAAGGTCAGAGCTTTCCCAACGGGCAAAGCCGAGATCAATTACATTTTCCGAAACGGACACGTCAGATGTCGCAAAGCACACGCGGCTTTGGAGAATGCCGTCGACGCGTGACGCCGCAGCCTCGGCAAGGCTGCGAAGCGCGGGGGTTCTGCCGTCCCTCGGTATCGCCGCGTAGCGGAGCACCTCGTCAATGTCTACCGGCGGTAGGGACAGCTCCTTGACACTTGTAAAGCTCACTCGCGCACGTCCTCAAGTCCGATGATCTCGGAAAGATTGTCGCGGATGCGCCGCGCGGTCTCGGGGTTGTTCATCGTGTATATGTGTACATTCGTAATACCGTTCGCGTACAGGTCGATTATCTGATCCGTCGCGTAGGCAATGCCCGCCTGCATCATCGCCTCCGGCTTGTCGCCGAAGCGGTCGACGAGGCTCTTAAAGCGCTGCGGCATGAACGAGCCGGAGAGCTTTATCGCGCGCTCGACCTGGCGAGCCGACGTTATCGGCATGATACCCGCAACGACGGGAACGGTAACGCCTGCCTCACGGAGCTTGTAGAGAAAATTGTAGAACAGATTGTTGTCGAAGAACATCTGCGTCGTCAGAAATTCGACACCCGCCTCTACCTTTTCGCGAAGAGCGCGAATGTCGGAGGTCTGGTTGCGGCTTTCGGGATGCACCTCGGGGTAGCACGCGCCGCCGATGCAGAACGAGCCGTCCTCGGCAAGCTCGCGAACGAGATCGATCGCGTGGCGGTAGCTCCAGAGGCTTCTGTCGGCACCTTCAAGCTCGGGCGTGAGATCTCCGCGAAGCGCCATGACGTTTGTGATGCCGCGCTCCTTCATAAGGCGTATCTGCTCGCGGACGGTGTCTGGCGTCGAGGAGACGCAGGTCAGGTGAGCGAGCATCGGCACGCCGAAGCTTTTTTCGATATTCTCGGCGATGTCGAGCGTGTAGCGGCTCGTGCCTCCGCCCGCGCCGTAGGTGACGCTCATGAACGAGGGCGAGAGCGCGGCGATCCTTTCGGTCGCCTGCTTTACGTTTTCGATGGCGGTATCTGTTTTCGGCGGGAATACCTCAAGCGAGAGTGAGAGCCTTCCGTTATTTAATATTTCTGTGATTTTCATGCGAAGTTTTGCCTCTTTCGGGAAATTACTCATTATATGATATCACATATTGCCCGCGCTTTCAAGCGATTTTTATTAAATTCGAAAACGCCGGCGAAATAATTGCCGCGCCCCCTTGATTTTCTCGAGACTTCATTATATAATAACATTAATATCACGAAAGGACGTTGCAGTATGAAAAAGATCAAGTTCATCGAAGAATTCCGTGCCTTTATCGCGCGCGGAAATGTGGTCGACATGGCGGTAGCCGTTGTAGTCGGCGGTGCCTTCGGAAAGATAGTCACCAGCCTCGTAAACGACATAATCATGCCGCTCATCGGTCTTCTCACGAACGGCTTTAACGTATCGGGTGCGAAGTGGGTCATCACCTCCGCCGTTCTCGCCGAGGACGGAAGTGTGGTAACACCCGAGGTCGCGCTGACCTACGGTGCGTTTTTGCAGTCGGTAATTGACTTTTTCCTCATCGCGCTCAGTATTTTCATATTCCTGAAGCTCATGCTCGCCGCGAAGTCGCGCTTCGAGAAAAAGGAAGAGGAAAAGCCCGCAGAGCCCGAGGAGAAGAAGGAAACGACCGAGGAGCTGCTTGCGGATATTCGCGAGCTCCTTCGCGAGAAAAAGTAATAGCAAAGAAAAGCTGTCCCCGCCGCGAAGCTGTTCGCAAGCCGGGGACAGTTTTTTGCCTTATTGTGAATTCAAGACCTCGTTCCACAGAGCCTCATAAAGCTTGCGGGTCTTGTCGTCCATGTCGTGGAAATACTCGACGGGAGGCATGTCCTCCTCGGAGGGGTAGAGAATTTCGCTTCCGACATAGGAATACTCGGGATTGTTAACGACCGACGTGTTCGGCGACGCGTAGCAGATGTACTCCGCATTTGCCAGCGCGATATCGGGCTCGAGAAGGAAATTGATGTAGAGCATCGCGGCTTCGAAATTCGTGCAGCTCTCGGGAACGCAGATCGCATCAACGAAGATGTTCGTGCCCTCCTTCGGGTAGACGAATTCAAGGTCGTCGTTTATCTCCTTCATCGTGAGGAAATCTCCCGCGTAATACGGAGCTATCGCGGCGTTGTTCTGCTGCATCTTGTTGAATACCTCATCCATGACGCGACCGTCGAGCACGTCGTTTTGCTCGATGAGCTTGTCGGCTGCCGCGCGCCAGTCCGCCTCGCTTGTCGTGTTGATGTCGATGCCGAGAAGGAACTGCGCTATCGCGAAGGCGTCGCGGGGATTGTTGAAGGTGAGGATACCGGACTCTTCATACCTCTCGTCCCACATGACGCTCCAGCTGTCGGGCGTTTCGGGGATGAGCTTCGAGTTGTAGATAAGTCCGACCATGCCGACATTGTACGGCACGGAGTACTCGTCGTTCTCGTCGTAGTAGAGCCCGCGGTATTTTTCGTCGATGTAGTCGTAATTGTCGAGCATGTCAAAGTCGAGCTTTCTGAGCATTCCCTCGTTATTCAGTCTCTCGATCATGTAATCCGAGGGGATTATAATGTCATACGACACGGCACCGCTCGTCAGCTTGCCGTACATTGCCTCGTTTGACTCGTAATTCTGGTAATTTACCTTGATGCCGGTAAGACGCTCGAATTCGGCGTTCACGTCAAGAGTGCCGTCCGAGCCGTCGGAGAGATATTCACCCCAGTTGAACACGTTGATGGTTGTGCCGGCGTATTTCGAAAGACCGGTCGAGCTGTCGATGAAGTAGTCTCCCTCGACGGAGATGTGGCTTTCGGTATCTCTGTCCGACATGAGCATGCCGAATGGGATAAGCGAGAAAAGAAGCGCGGAGCACACGACGATCGCGACACGGCGGCGGGTCCTTGCGCCCTTCTTCACGCGCACGGTCTCGTCCTTCACACCGACAAGGTTTGAAAGCACGAGCAGCAGCAGCACCGCGACGAAGATAATTGTCGACAGCGCGTACATGTCGGGCTTGACGGTCTTCTTTGTCATCGCGAATATCTTGAGCGGAAGTGTCTGAAAGTCCGCGCCGTTCGTGTAGTAGCTAATGACGAAGTCGTCAAGCGAGAGCGTGAACGCCATTATAAAGCCGGAAAGTATTCCTGAATACGCCTGCGGCAGGACGACATTGAAGAACGCGCGCGTCGGCGTGCTTCCAAGGTCCATTGCAGCCTCCGACAGATACCTGTCGGTCTGACGCAGCTTCGGCAGGACATTCAGTATAACGTAGGGCAGGCTGAAGGTGATATGCGCGATGAGCAGCGTGTAGAAGCTGAGCGACTGCGACGCACCGAGCATTCTGCCGACGAATACGAAAAGCAGCATCATAGACACACCCGTGACGATATCGGGGTTCATCATCGGAATGTTCGTGACGGTCATTACGGTGCTCTTGATCGCGCCGCGGCGAAGCTTCCATATGCCGACGGCGGCTGCGGTGCCGAGCACGGTCGCGACAACGGCGGAGGCAAGCGCGAGCAGGAGTGTGTTCTTCAGCGCCGTTACCGTATCGCTGCTCGAAAAGAGCTCTCGGTACCAGCGGAGCGAAAAGCCCGAGAAAACAGCGGTGCTTTTCGACTCGTTGAAGGAGAAAAACACCATAACGAGGAGCGGCGCGTACAGAAGTACGTATACGAGAGCGGTAAATACATTACCGAGTGCCTTTGTTTTCTTCATACTATTATCTCCTCATTTCCGTTCGAGAAGCGGTTGATAACAGCCATGCTTATGAGGATGAATATCATAAGCACGAGTGAGAGCGCTGAGCCGAGGTTGTAGTTGTTCTGCACCTGTATCTGACGCTCGATAACGTCGCCGACGAGCATTATCTTACCGCCGCCGAGCTTCTGCGAGATATAGAAGGTGGAAACGCTCGGTACGAACACCATCGTGATGCCGGACACGACTCCGGGTACGCTGAGAGGGAGAATTACGCGTCTGAGCTTCGAGAGCGCATTCGAGCCGAGATCCTCCGCGCTTTCGAGCAGCGACGGGTCGATCTTCGACATTACGGTGTATATCGGAAGTATCATGTAGGGAAGATAATTATATATCATTCCGAAGATGACCGCTCCCGGCGTGCCTATCATTTTAAGCGGCGAGATGCCGATGAACGAAAGTATGCTGTTGATGATGCCGTTTTTCTCGAGGATGTTCATCCAAGAGTAGGTGCGTATGAGAAGGTTCATCCACTGCGGGAGCATGACAAGCAGCATCATGATGCGCTGAGACGACGGTCCCTTGCGGCTCATGACATATGCGAACGGATACGCTATTGCAAGGCAAATGACCGTCGCGACGGCGGAATAAAGCATCGAAACGGCAAAGGTGCCGCCGTAATCGTGCAGAGCTGCGATATTGTCAAGCGTGAAGGCGCCCGCCTCGTCGGTGAAGGCGTAGTAGGCGACCATAATAACGGGAACCACGACGAATATTGCCGCCCACAGGTAATACGGGCAGGCAACGAGCGTGGATGCGAGACTTTTTTTCTTCATCAGTCCTCATCCTCCGCGTCTTCCTCGCCGTCATCGTCGGGATAAGGATTGCTCAACTCGTCAAGCTCGTCGCTGTAGGAGCTGTAGTCGCCGTAGAGACCGGAATATTCGGACTTCTTCATGATATGTATCGCGTCGGGCTCGACGAAGATGCCGACGCGGTCGCCCTCGCGGTGCTCGTCGGTCGTCTGTATCATCCACTTGAAGCCGTCAACGTCGACGATTATCTCGAAGTGAACTCCGCGGAACACGACGGAGGTAACGTCTCCGATAACCATTCCCGCGTTTACCGGGACGATATCAACATCCTCGGGACGGACGACGACGTCGACTGCCTCACCCCGACCGAAGCCGTGATCGAGACATTCAAAGCTGTGGTGCGCGAAGGAGACCCTGTAGTCCTCGAGCATCACGCCGTCGATGATGTTGGACTCACCGATAAAGTCGGCGACAAAGGCATTCTTAGG
>CAYYKO010000024.1:0-12514 GCA_964441695.1 uncultured Ruminococcus sp.
TGCAAGGCATAAAAGCAATGCAAATAGTCTTTTTTTCATTGGTCGTTCTCCTTATACAGAATAATATGTACTGCATATATTATTGCACACCTGTTTATATTTGTCAAGTGAAACAGCACAAAAAAGCGCGGCACTTCAAGAAAAATGTGTCAACTTTTCGCATTTTTTCGCCGCGCGACGAAAAAATTTGCTTTCCGTATTGACAAAGTGGGAAATTTGAAGTATAATATATCCGTTGATGCTGGTGTGGCTCAGTTGGTAGAGCAGTTGATTCGTAATCAACAGGTCACCGGTTCAAGTCCGGTCACCAGCTGAAAAGGCAGATAACCCGAATGCGGAACATCGTATTCGGGTTATCTGCCTTTTTTTGCGAAAAAATTGCCGCGAGACGAAAAAAATATGCCTGCGGCTATTGACTTTAGCGAGATATTGTGTTACTATATTAAAGCGCTAAAGCGAAATGAAGGGAGACGGTAAAGAATGAAGAGCTTTCATAATGAGCTTACCGAATATTTTTATAAGGCAGTGCTTGAGCTGCACGATACGCAGGAATGCAGAAATTTCTTTGAAGACGTGTGTACCGTGAAGGAGCTTCAGGATATTTCGCAGCGTCTTCGCGTAGCGCAGATGCTTAACGAGGGACACAGCTATCAGGAGGTCTCAAGCGAGACCGGAGCCAGCACGGCAACGATAAGCCGCGTAAATAAATGCCTTGTATACGGAAGCGGAGGCTACAACACCGTTATGAACCGTATACCGAAGGACGACGTAAACGAATAACGGAGATTATTATGAAAAGTGAATTTTGCACGCTGAGAGGCGGCGAAAGAGCACAGCTCGAGCTTCGCTCGCTGTACTCCTCGTTCGGCTACAAGCGCTATAAAATGAGTAAATTCGAGGAGTATGACCTGTACGCGAGAAACAAGGATTTCCTCGTTTCCGACAGAGTCATCACCTTCACGGATACAAACGGAAAGCTGATGGCGCTGAAGCCGGACGTTACGCTGTCGATAATAAGAAACAGCTCTGACACGGACGGCACGGTCAGCAAGCTTTATTATAATGAAAACGTATACAGAGTCTCACGCGGTAACGGAGTCTTCGGCGAGATCATGCAGACAGGTCTCGAGTGCATAGGAGACATCGACGACTATTCAATATTCGAGGTCATAATGCTTGCTGCGGAAAGCCTGCATAGGATATCGGACGATTACGTCCTCGACGTATCCCACATGGGAGTCATCGAGCAGGCGCTCCGCGAGACCGAGCTTCCGAGTGAGGTGTACGACAGTCTGCTCGAGTGCATCAGCCGCAAGAACGCGCATGAGCTGTGCGAGATTTGCAGCTCCTACGGCGTCGACAGCACGGCTCTCGAGCTGCTTGTCAGCCTGCACGGCAGCGCGGAGCACGTTCTGCCGACTCTTATCGAGCGTATGCCGAATTGCACGGCGCTGCGCTCGCTTGAGGCGCTTATGCACTCGCTTAACGAATGCGGCTTTGCGGGACACGTGAATATCGACTTTTCCGTAACGGGAAATGCAAGATACTATAACGGCTTCGTATTCAACGGCTTTATCAGTGGAATATGCGAGCGAGTGCTCTCCGGCGGTCAGTACGATAAGCTGATGCAGAGCATGGGACGCCGATCGCGTGCGATAGGCTTTGCGCTTTATCTCGACCTGCTCGAGAGCCTCGGCGGCGAGCGCGCGCCCTACGACACGGACTGCGTGATACTTTACGATGCAACGACACCCGTTGAGGTGATATCGAGCATTGCGCGCGATATGGCGGCGTCGGGCGAGCGCTGCACGGTACTGCGCCGACTGCCCGAGGGGCTGAGGTATAAGAAGCTTTTGCGCCTTTGCGAAGGGAGTGTGGAAATAATTGAAGAAAATGCTTAATGTAGCGCTCCCGAAGGGACGCCTCGGAGAAAAGGTATATAAAATGTTTGCCTCAGCCGGCTTTGAGTGCCCCGAGGTGCTTGAGGAGGGTCGCCGACTGATATTCGAAAACGCCGAGAAGGGCGTGCGATACTTCTGGGTAAAGCCGTCGGATGTAGCAATTTACGTAGAGCGCGGTGCCGCCGACATCGGCGTTGCCGGCAAGGATATTCTGCTTGAATACGAGCCCGACGTGTACGAGCTTTGCGACCTCGGTGTCGGAAGGTGCCGAATGGCTGTTGCCGCAAAGCGCGATTTTCGCGACGACACGGAAAGAACGCTGCGCGTTGCGACGAAGTTTTCGCGTATCACGCGTGAGCATTACGCAGCTCTCGGTCGCGATATCGATATAATCGGACTCAACGGCTCCATCGAGCTCGCGCCGATACTCGGTCTGTCGGACGTTATCGTGGATATCGTCGAGACGGGAAGTACGCTGAAGGAAAACGGACTTGAGCTTATCGACACGATAGTGCCGATAAGCGCACGCCTTATCGCAAATAAAGCAAGCTACAAATTCAAGGGAGAGGCAGTCGAGCGCATTATGGCGGCTCTCGACGGGCAGAAGAAATAAGCTGCCGAGCACGGCTCGACGGCACGAAACGAAAGGCACGGTTTAATGCTATGATAAAAATAATGGAATACGGCTCCATCGACAACAGCGAGATATTCGCAAGAAGCACACCCGAGGTCGATGTCAGCGGAACGGTGGCACAGATAATCGATAACGTTCGCAAAAACGGTGATGCGGCATTGTTTGAGTATTGCGAGAAATTCGACGGAGCGAAGCTCGAGAGCCTTGAGGTCACCGCAGATGAGATAGACGCCGCTCTCGAAGCTGTCGATGAGAATTTTCTGCGAGTGCTCAGACGCGCGGCAGACAATATCCGTGCTTTTCACGAAAAGCAGGTGAGAAGCGGCTTTATCATCAACGACCGTCGCGGAGTCGTGATGGGTCAGAAGATAATCCCCGTTGACCGCGCGGGACTTTACGTTCCGGGAGGAACCGCGGCATACCCGTCGACGGTGCTTATGGACTCTATCCCCGCGAAGCTTGCGGGCGTGCCCGAGCTTGTAATGGTCACCCCTCCGGGACGCGACGGTCGCGTGTCGGATGTCATCCTTGCCGCCGCCCACATTGCGGGCGTCGACAGAATATTCAAGCTCGGCGGAGCACAGGCTGTGGCGGCGCTGGCATACGGCACTGAAAGCGTGCCGAAGGTCGACAAGATAGTCGGTCCCGGAAATGCTTATGTCGCAGAAGCGAAAAGGCAGGTGTTCGGTCTGGTCTCGATCGATATGATAGCCGGACCGAGCGAGATACTTATCGTGTCCGATAGCACGAGCTCCCCTGTTCACCTTGCGGCAGACCTGCTCTCTCAGGCAGAGCATGACCGCCTTGCAAGTGCGGTGCTCGTTTGCGACAGCAGGGAGCTCGCCGAGGCTGTCAGTGCAGAGCTTGAGCGGCAGATACCGCTTCTCGAAAGATGCGATATCGCGCGTGAGTCCATCGACAAAAACGGAAAGATAATCGTAGCCGGTGACCTGCTCGCGGCTATCGAGATCGCAAACGAGCTCGCGCCCGAGCACCTTGAGCTCAGCGTTGACTCGCCCTTTGACTACCTTGACGCCATTCGCCACGCGGGCAGCATATTCATGGGAAAGAATTGCCCCGAGGCTGTGGGCGACTACCTTGCAGGACCCAATCACACGCTTCCCACCGGCGGCAGCGCGAAATTCTCAAGCCCGCTGTCGGTAGACGATTTCGTTAAGAAGACGCAGTACACCTACCTCACACCGAGCGCGCTTGACGATATTGCCGAGGACGTCGCGTACTTCGCAACACGCGAGGGACTTACCGCTCACGCGAAAAGCGCACTTGTGAGAAGTGAAAGCCGTGGCGAAAAATGAGTCGATTCTTCAGTGAAAAATTCTCGCGCCTGGTGCCCTATGTTCCGGGCGAGCAGCCGCGTGACACGAAATATATAAAGCTCAATACGAACGAGTCGCCGTTCCCTCCGACCGAGAGGGCGTGCCGCTATGCCGCTGAGGCTGCGTGCTCGTTGAATCTTTATCCGGATCCGGATATGCATGAGCTGACGCGCCGACTTGCATTGCTTCTCGGCGTGGAGGAGAATGAGCTGCTTCTCACGAACGGCTCGGACGAAATACTCGACTTTGCCTTTTCGGCATTCTGCGACAGTGAGCATCCTGCTGTCTTCCCGGATATAACCTACGGCTTTTACGAGGTGTTCGCCGAGCGAAATCTCGTCCCCTACGAGAAGCTTCCGTTGGACGATAGCTTCGAAATACGCGTCGAGGATTATATCGGCATCGGCAAAAGCATATTCATCGCGAATCCGAACGCGCCCACGGGAATTCTTCTCTCGGTGAGCGATATCGAGCGCATTGTCAGCTCGAACCCCGATAATATTGTCGTCATCGACGAGGCGTACATAGATTTCGGTGGAGAAAGCTGTGTTCCGCTTATCAAAAAGTACGGAAACCTCATCGTGACCGGCACGTTTTCAAAATCGCGCTCAATGGCGGGTGCTCGGCTCGGCTTCGGCGTTGCATGTGCCGAGCTCGTATCTGACATGAGCACGCTTAAATATTCGACCAATCCCTATAATATCAACCGCATGACGGCGGCTGCGGGACTCGGTACACTCGAGGATGAGCAGATAATTCGCGAGAGATGCCGCGAAATCATCGACTGCCGCGAGTACACCGCGTGCGAGCTGACACGCCTCGGCTTTACGCTGACGGACAGTCGTGCGAATTTCGTATTCGCGCGTCACGCGACACTTGACGGCAAATATATCTACGGAGAGCTTCGCCGTCGCGGAATACTTGTGCGCCGCTTTGACGCACCGAGGATCGAAAACTACCTTCGCATAACCGTTGGCTCGCGCGAGGACATGACAGCGCTTGTGGCGGCAATGAAGGAAATTACGGAGGCGGCAAAATGAGAAAAGCAGAAATCACACGGCGCACCGCGGAAACCGATATTTCGCTGTGTCTTAATATCGACGGCACGGGAAAGGCGGACGTCGACTCGGGCTGTCCGTTTCTCGACCATATGCTGACGCTGTTTGCCCACCACGGAAGATTTGACCTGAGACTTAACTGCAAGGGCGACGTTGAGGTGGACTATCATCACACCGTCGAGGACATCGGCATAGCGCTCGGAGATGCATTTTCCGAGGCTGTCGGAGATAAGAGAGGCATCGTCCGCTACGGAAGCTTTATGCTCCCGATGGACGAAGCGCTGATGCTTGCCGCGATAGATATTTCCGGCCGCTCGCAGCTCGCCTTCTCGCTTGATATCCCGACGCAGAAGGTCGGAGACTTCGACTGCGAGCTTGTGCGCGAGTTCTTCCTCGGCTTTGTAAGACATTTCCCGATAGCGCTTCACATAAGGGAGCTCGCGGGGGATAATTCTCACCACATAATCGAGGGAGCCTTCAAGGCTGTGGCAAGAGCGCTTTCCGCCGCTGTCGCACTTGACCGCGAGCACCCCGACGAGATACCCTCTACGAAAGGAGTGCTCTGATGGTTGCACTGATAGATTACGGAGTCGGAAATCTTTTTTCGCTTGAGAGCTCCTTTGCGGTGCTCGGTGAGAAGGCTGTCGCAACAAGCGACCCCGAGCTCATTTCCGCTGCCGATAGAATAATCCTTCCCGGAGTCGGCGCCTTCGGTGATGCCGCACAAAAGCTTCGCGAGAGCGGGCTCGAGCGCGAGATAATGAAGGCCGTGTCCGACGGACGCCCGATCATGGGAATTTGCCTCGGAATGCAGCTTTTATTCGAACGAAGCTACGAGTTCGGCTGCCACGAAGGACTCGGGCTGATACACGGCGAGATACGCCCGATCTCGGAGAGAATACCGAAGGAGCTGAAGATACCGCATATCGGCTGGAATGCTCTGCATTTTGTCGGCTTGCCCTCGCCGCTTTTCAAGTACGTCAGTGAGGGAGAGCACGTGTATTTCGTGCATTCCTTCTCGGGAACGGGCTGCGAGGACAGCACCGTTGCCGAAACGGAATACGGTGCTCCGCTTGTCGCTGCGGTGGCAAGGGACAATGTTTACGGCTGCCAGTTCCACCCCGAGAAGAGCGGAAGGGTCGGACTCGGAATTTTGAAGGCCTTCTGCGAGCTGTAAAGCGGCGCAGGTAATTGACAAACGGAGGATATGATGAAAATATTTCCCGCCATAGACCTTTACGGGGGCAAGGCTGTGCGCCTGTATAAGGGTGATTATTCGAAGATGACGGTATACAGTGAGCGTCCGCTCGAGCTGGCGGAGGCTTTTGCGGCAAAGGGCGCCTCCTGTCTGCACCTTGTCGATCTCGAGGGCGCGCGCGACGGCACGACGCCGAATATCGAGCTTATAAAGCTGATTGCCGAAGCGAGCGACATGACAGTCGAGGTCGGAGGAGGCATACGCAGCCTTGAGGTCGCGGAGAAGTACCTTGAGTCGGGAGTGGATCGCGTGATACTCGGAACCGCAGCAGTCCGCGACGAGGAATTTTTACGGAGCGCTGTACGCAATTTCGGCGAGGCTGCCGTGGTCGGTGTCGACCTTCGCGACGGCTGCGTCGCAACGAGCGGCTGGACGGAGAACTCGGGGATAGATTGCTTCGATTTCTGCGAAAAGCTCGAAGGGCTCGGTGTGTCGTCGGTGATAGTGACCGATATTTCAAAGGACGGCGCAATGCGCGGCACAAACCACGAGCTGTACGGAGAGCTGTCGCGACGCTGCCGAATGAAGCTTACGGCATCGGGAGGCGTCAGCTCGCTTGACGACGTCCGCCGCCTTGCACAGCTCGGCATATACGGCGCGATAATCGGCAAGGCTTATTACACGGGTGACATTGACCTTGCTGAGGCTGTGAAGCTCGGGGAGGTCGGAGAATGATAACAAAGAGAATAATCCCGTGCCTTGACGTGCGCGACGGTCGCGTCGTAAAGGGCGTAAAATTCAGCGGACTTGCCGACGTGTCGTCGCCGGTCGAGCTCGCGGAATACTACAGCTCCGCGGGAGCCGACGAGCTTGTTTTTTACGATATTACGGCATCTGCCGAGGGACGCGCGCTCTTTGTCGACGTGCTTCGCGAAACGGCGCGACGCGTGTTTATCCCGCTGACCGTCGGAGGCGGCATAAATACCGTGGACGACTTTGACCGCGTGCTCAAATGCGGCGCCGATAAGGTCAGCGTGAATTCCGGCGCAATACGCGACGAAGGGCTGATAGCGCGCGCGGCGAAGCTTTACGGCAGCCAGTGTGTCGTAATATCCGCTGATGTAAAGCGAGTTGACGGCGTGTATCGCGTGTTTGCCAAGGGCGGACGCGAGAACACGGGGCTGGAGGCAGTCGACTGGATCCGTCGCTGTGTCGAGAACGGCGCTGGCGAGGTCGTGCTCAATTCGATAGACACGGACGGAGTTAAGGGCGGCTTTGACCTTGAGCTGCTTGATGCTGTGTCGTCGGTCGTGGACGTGCCGGTCATCGCATCGGGAGGTGCGGGCTGTGCCGAGGATTTTGTAAAGCTGTTTTCCACCCTTCCGAAGGTGGATGCGGGTCTTGCCGCATCGATCTTCCACTTCGGAGAGGTCAATATAGCAGAGCTCAAGAATACGCTTGCGGAGAACGGAATTCCCGTGCGCCGCTGATAATTAACGGAGGAAACTGTAATGATAAACATTGACGAGCTGAAGTTTGATGACGCGGGACTGATCCCCGCAGTCGTTGTTGACAGCATAACACGCCGCGTGCTTACCGTGGCTTACATGAACCGCGAGAGCCTTAAAATATCGATGGAGCGCGGTCTTACGTGCTTCTGGAGCCGCTCGAGAGGCGAGCTGTGGCTGAAGGGCGAGACGAGCGGAAATTATCAGCACATCGTCTCGATCACGGCTGACTGCGACCGCGACGCGCTGACGGTCGTCGTAGAGAAGGACGGTCCCGCATGCCACAAGGGCACGGATTCGTGCTTTAATGACATCTTATATCAAAGCGATGAGAGACATCAGTTCACGCTCGAAGCGCTCATGGAGCTCATCGAGGGCAGAAAGAGCGAAAAGAAGGAGGGCTCGTACACGACATACCTCTTCGAAAAGGGAATCGATAAGATACTCAAGAAGGTCGGCGAGGAGTCGACCGAGGTAATTATCGCCGCAAAGGCGGACGACCGTGCGGAGACCGTGTATGAGATTGCAGACCTTGCATATCACGTAATGGTGCTCATGGTGCAGATGGGGATTTCCGTTGAGGATATCCACCGTGAGCTCGCATCCCGCCACGTTATTGACCACAAGGTAAAGCAGGAGAAGATGACCTGAGGGCTTTTCATACAGCGCGATGAAAAAATATTCAAGGAAATTCGTCCGCAGGGCTTGACAAAGAGTAAAAATAGAGTTATACTAAGTACAGTAAATAACAGAGGAGTTACGTCATGACTGCATCCGTTCAGTTTTTTGCATATTATTTTTACTATTACTTTTTTACCGGAAGTAATAGTGATTTGTGCATGAATCTGACAGTTAACGCTTGACGTAGCTTCGCCAAAATTCGGTAAATGTCGCACAGATCACGGTCTGTGCGATTTTTGTTTATCCACTCTCCGTGGTGCGTCACCGTAAAACGAAAGGAAAGAAAAAATGATTGCCGTAATCAGAAAAAGCGCAACGCAGGAGCAGAAGGATCACCTCATGAGCTGGATCCGTTCTCAGGGAATTGAGGTTCATGTATCGGAGGGACACGATTATACGGTCTTCGGACTTATCGGTGACACCTCGTGCATCGATATGGATCTTATCGCGAGCCTTGATATCGTCGATTCCGTAAAGAGAGTCGCGGAGCCGTACAAGCTCTGCGGAAGAAAATTCCATCCCGAGGACACGGTGCTCGATATCGGCGGCGTGAAGCTCGGCGGAGGTAATTTCGCGCTGATCGCTGGTCCCTGCTCGGTTGAAAGCCATGACCAGATACTGAAGGTCGCAACAGCGGTCTCGGCGGCGGGAGCCACGCTCCTTCGCGGAGGCGCATTCAAGCCGAGAAGCTCGCCCTACGACTTCCAGGGACTGAAGGCTGACGGCATCGAGCTGCTTCTTGAGGCAAAGAAGGCGACGGGCATGCCCATTGTTACCGAGATAATGAACGCCAATCACCTGCCGCTGTTCGAGGACGTCGATGTCATTCAGGTCGGCGCACGCAACATGCAGAACTTCGAGCTGTTAAAGGAGCTCGGACGCACAAGCAAGACGATACTCCTAAAGCGCGGACTTGCCAACACGATAAAGGAGCTGCTTATGAGCGCCGAGTACATCATGTCCGGCGGAAATACGAACATTATCCTCTGTGAGCGCGGAATACGCACCTTTGAGACCTACACGAGAAATACACTCGACCTTTCAGCAGTCCCGGTGCTTCGCGAGCTGACGCACCTTCCCGTTGTCGTTGACCCGAGCCACGCCACGGGTAACTCAAGGCTCGTCGAGCCGATGGCGGTTGCGGCAGCGGCTTGCGGTGCTGACGGAATAATGATAGAGGTACATAACGACCCCATGCACGCGCTTTGCGACGGGGCACAGTCATTGACTCCCGAGCAGTTCGCACATACTGCGGAGCGTGTGATGAAGATAAGGAAATGCATCAATGAGTAATACGGAAAAAACAGACGTCCTGACCGTCGGCGTTATCGGACTCGGACTTATCGGCGGCTCGTTTGCAAGGGCATATAAGGCGGCGGGGCACCGCGTGCTCGGTTCGGATATGTCGGACACGGTCACGGATTTCGCAATTATGGCGGGAGTGCTCGACGGACGCCTGACTGTCGAGAAATACGCGCAGTGCGATGCGATATTTATTGCCGTATATCCCGAGGCTACGGTCGAAACGCTAAAAAAGGATGCCGCGCACTTCCCACAGTCGGCACTGGTCGTCGACCTCTGCGGAACGAAGGATAAGGTGTGCCGCGCGGGCTTTGAGGCGGCGAAAGAATACGGCTTCACCTTCGTCGGAGGACATCCGATGGCGGGCACGCACCACAGCGGCTTTAAGTATTCGCGCGCGGACATGTTCATCGGTGCTCCGATGGTAATAGTACCTCCGAGGTACGACGACATCGAGCTTCTAGAACGCGTGAAGCGTATACTTACGCCGGTAGGCTTCGGCAGCATATCGGTCACTACCGCAGACGCTCACGACAAAATGATAGCTTTCACCTCGCAGCTCGCGCATATCGTGTCAAGCGCGTATATCATGAGCCCGACGGCTGAGGGGCACAACGGCTTTTCTGCGGGCAGCTACCGTGATATGACAAGAGTTGCGTGGCTTAATCCCGATATGTGGACGGAGCTGTTTTTGGAGAATCGTGAGAATTTGCTTTTCGAGCTCGACTGCATCATAGACCGCCTTGCGGAATATAAGGACGCGATAGCCGCTTCGGACAGCGACACGCTTCGACGTCTGCTTGACGAGGGCAGGTGCAGAAAAGAGGAGGTAGACGGTGTCAAGTAATATCAGAGTGGAAACTTCAAAGCCGTATACGGTAAGCGTGACGTCAAACGCACTGAGCACTGCCGGCGAATATGTGGCGTCTCTTACAAAGGCAGAGCATATCGCTCTGATAAGTGACGACACGGTTTCGTCGCTGTATGCGGACACGGTAATTAAAAGCCTCGAGAAAAGCGGCTTTCGCGTGTCGAGCTTCATATTCCCGCACGGAGAGGAGTCGAAAAATCCGCAAACTTATCTTAACATTGTCGAGTTTCTGTCTGAGGAGCACCTGACTCGCAGCGACGCGGTCGTCGCACTCGGAGGCGGCGTGGTCGGAGATATCTCTGGCTTTTCGGCAGCGACGTATCTTCGCGGCATTGACTATATACAAATGCCTACAACGCTTCTTTCGGCAGTTGACTCATCTGTCGGCGGCAAGTGTGCCGTTGACCTTCCGATGGGAAAGAATCTGCTCGGCGCGTTTCATCAGCCGCTCGGCGTGCTGTGCGACATAAATTGCCTTGATACACTCCCGGATGAGTATTTTGCCGATGGCTGCGGCGAGGTGCTGAAGTACGGAATACTTTACTCGCCCGAGCTTTTCGCGCATCTCGAACGCTTTGGCAGCGCATTCGACAGAGAATACGTAATATCGACCTGTGTTGCGTTGAAGGCGGGTGTGGTCTCGCGAGACGAGAACGACCGCGGAGAGAGAGCGCTGCTTAACCTTGGTCATACGGTCGGACACGCGATCGAGACATTGAGCGATATGAAAATATCGCACGGCGCGGCAGTAGCCACGGGCTGCGCGATAATCGCACGGGCGTGTGTCGCCGAGGGCTTGCTTGCGAGCGCCACAGCCCAAAGGATCTGCTCCGTTGTGTCCTCGCTCGGTCACAGAACCGAATGCGACTATACGGCAGCAGAGCTCGCGCGCGTAATGCTTTCCGATAAGAAGCGTCACGGCGAGCATATCGATTTCATAATAATTGAAGATATCGGCAAATGCGGAATACATCGTATTTCGACAGATGCCGTTGAACAGTTCGTGTCAAAGGGACTCTGACGGAGGCTGAAATAATGAAGGTTGTTATAAAAGAGGCGCAGCTGTCGGGCACAGTAGCTGTTCCGTCATCAAAGTCCGAGGCTCACCGAGCGATGATATGCGCAGCGCTCTCGGACGCGCCGAGCAGAATATATCTGAACGGAATATGTAGCGACATCGAGGCAACGGCAGATTGCCTTGAGGCGCTTGGCGCAGGGGTCGTTAGAACGGAGTACGGCTATGAGCTCACGCCTATCGAAAATGTGCGGCGCGGCACATGTCTTCGCTGCCGCGACAGCGGCTCGACGCTCCGCTTTCTGATACCCGTTGCCGCAGCTCTCGGCGCAGAATGCACGTTTTATATGGAAGGTAAGCTGTCCGAGCGACCGCTGTCTCCGCTTGACAGCGAGCTTGCGCGCTGCGGCGTCAGGCTCGAGAAGGACGGGAAGTACCTTCGTCTTTCGGGCAGACTTGAAGCACGCGAGCTGGCGATATCGGGCAGCGTCTCGTCACAGTTTGTCTCGGGACTGATGTTCGCACTTCCGCTGCTCGGCGGAGGACACATTTCACTCGTCGGCAAGACCGAGTCGCTCGGCTATATCAAGCTGACGTGTGCTGCAATGGAGCGCTTTGGCGTTCGTGTGTCACTTGAGAAGGAGCGGATAACGCTTGACGGAGAATACCGTTCACCCGGAGAGCTCACGGTACCGGGAGACTGGTCCGGTGCTTCGTTCTGGGCGGTCGCCGGTGCCATATCGAAAAACGGAATAACCTGCACGGGGGTCGACACGGCATCTACGCAGGGAGACCGCAGAATACTCGATGTCGTCCGCGAGCTTGGCGCGGAGCTTACCGTGGGTGACAATATGTTCACGGTGCGCTCTCGCGGCAGACTCCGCGCAGCCGATTTCTGCTGTGAGCATATTCCCGATGCTCTTCCCGTAATGGCTGTTGCGGCGTCAACGGCGCTCGGTGAGAGCGTGCTCAGCGGCGGCGCGCGCCTGAGATATAAGGAAAGCGACCG
>CAYYKO010000024.1:12528-22242 GCA_964441695.1 uncultured Ruminococcus sp.
CTTGCAACGGTCAGTGAGCTTATCTCGCGAATGAACGGCGATGTCCGCGTGTATTCGGACGGACTTATAATAAACGGGCGCGAGCGCCTTTGCGGAGCGGTCATTAACCCGCACGCAGATCACAGGATAGCAATGTGTGCGGCAGTAGCCGCAGCAGCAGCCGACGGAGACGTGACAGTGACGGACGCCGAATGCGTCGCAAAGTCGTACCCGACGTTTTGGGAGGACTTCGCCGCGCTCGGCGGACAGCTTGAAATATCGTGAAGACGAAAAAATGATTTTGTGAGGGATATATGGCAAGTATATTTGGTAATGTGCTGAAGGTGTCGATATTCGGACAGTCGCACGCTCCGGCGATAGGTGCAGTCATTGACGGCTTTCCGTCGGGCTTTAAGGTCGACAAACAGGCTCTTGAGGCATTTATGGAGCGGCGCGCTCCGGGACGCAATGCTCAGTCAACACCGCGTTACGAAAGCGACAGCGTAGAGTTTTTATCCGGCTTTTCCGGAGAATACACCTGCGGTGCGCCGATAGCGGCGATCATCCGCAATCTCAATACGCGAAGCTCCGATTATTCGGCGGTGTGCGATGTGCCGCGTCCGTCACACGCGGACTACCCCGCGTATCTGAAATTCGGAGAGCACAACGATTTTGCGGGCGGAGGACATTTTTCCGGCAGACTTACCGCACCGCTGTGCATAGCGGGCGCGCTTGCCTTGCAGCTTCTTGAGAAAAACGGCATCACGGTCTCTTCGCGAATTACCGAGATCGGAGGCGTGAGCTCGTCTGAAGAGGCAATGACTGCCGCCATCGACGCCGCACGCGCAGAGGGCGATTCCGTCGGAGGCATTATCGAGTGTGAGGCTTGCGGCTTCCCCGGAGGCATCGGCGAGCCGATGTTCGGCGGTATTGAAAACAGAATAGCTTCGGCTGTGTTCGGAATACCCGCGGTGCGTGGCATTGAGTTCGGCCTCGGCTTCGAGGCGGCTCGCCTCCGCGGAAGCGAGCACAATGACAGCTACAGCGTAAGTAACGGAAAAATCGTAACGCAGACCAACAATCACGGAGGTGTCATAGGAGGTATCTCAACCGGAATGCCGATAGTGTTCCGCGCTGCCTTCAAGCCGACCCCGTCGATCGCACGTGAGCAGGACAGCGTATCCCTGTCACGCGCGGAAAACGTGAAGCTTGCGATAAAGGGAAGACACGACCCGTGCATCGTAAGGCGGGCAGCTCCTTGCGTTGAGGCGGCGTGCGCGCTCGTTCTGCTTGATGCATTGCTCGAGACGGGATATCCTCTTAAAACCGAGTGAAAGGAAATATTATGAGTAACGGACTTGATGAGCTTCGTCTGAAGATCGACGAAGCAGATAAAGCGATAACGGAAGCCGTTATCGAGAGAATGCGTATATCGGGAGATATCGCGAGATATAAAAAAGAAAATTCGCTTCCTATTCTTGACTCCCGCCGCGAGCGCGAAAAGCTCACTCGCATTGCCGAGAGCGTTCCAGAGGAATTCCGTGCGGGAGTACGTGTGCTGTATTCGCTTATATTCGAGCTGAGCCGTTCATATCAGTCTTCGATCAATGAGCCGCGCACGGAGCTGTTCGATAAGATCTCGAATGCCATCGAAAACACACCTCACCTTTTCCCGGAAAGCTGTACGGTCGCCTGCCAGGGCGTGGAGGGCGCATATTCCACGGCAGCCTGTGAAAGAATGTTTCGCTCGCCGTCCATAATGTATATGAAGGACTTCGAGTCTGTCTTCGCCGCCGTCGAGAGCGGGCTTTGCAGATACGGAGTGCTTCCGATAGAAAATTCCACGGCAGGCTCGGTAAATAAGGTCTACGACCTTATGCTGTCGCGAAACTTCAATATCGTGAGAAGCACGCGAATTAAGATCGAGCACAATATGCTTGTGAAGCGCGGCGTGCGCCTTGAGGACGTTCGCGAGGTGTTTTCTCATGAGCAGGCAATAAGCCAGAGCGCGGAATTTCTTTCAACGCTCAAGGGCGTGAAGGTAACACCCTGCGCCAATACGGCAGTTGCCGCCGAGATGGTAGCGAAAAGCGAAAGACGCGATATCGCAGCGCTTGCCTCACACAGCTGTGCGGAGCTTTACGGCCTTGACTGCATAGCGCGTGCTGTACAGGATACCGATAACAATCACACAAGGTTTATCTGCATATCGCGAGAGCTTGAGATTTATCCCGGAGCCGACAGAACGAGCCTTATGCTCACGCTGCCGCATAAGCCGGGCGCGCTTTACAAGGCACTTGCGCGTCTGTATGCGCTCGGTATCAATCTTCGCAAGCTCGAGAGCCGACCGATGCCCGACCGCGACTTCGAGTTCATGTTTTATTTTGATCTTGAGACCTCGGTATACTCCGATGAATTTGTCAGACTCATATGCGAGCTCGACAACATAGCGGAGGAGTTCAAGTATCTCGGCAGCTATTCGGAAATCATGGCGTGAGCGCCACAGGAGCTAAATTATGAAAATACTTGTAATCAACGGACCGAACCTTAACATGCTCGGTATTCGCGAGCCGAAGATATACGGCAGCGAAAGCTACGATGACCTTGTGAGAAGTGTAACGGACGCGGCAGTCAGCGCGAGAGTCGAGCTTGAGGTATTCCAGTCAAATCACGAGGGAGAGCTTGTTGAAAGGATCCAGCAGGCGTACGGAGTGTTCGATGGTATCGTGATAAATCCCGCAGCGTATACGCATACAAGCATTGCGATACTTGACGCGCTGAAGGCGGTTGCGCTTCCCGCAGTAGAGGTGCATCTGTCGAAGGTCTCCGAGAGGGAAGACTTCAGACAGATCTCCTATGCGGGAATGGCATGCTTTAAGACAATAGCGGGTCACGGCTTCGACGGGTATAAGATGGCGATCGATGCGCTGCTCGAGAAGCTGTCGGAGAAATGATAATAAAGGAGTCGGTCGGAGAGCGCTTCGACCGACTTCTTTAATGCACTTTTGCAAGAAAGCACATAACGTGCTTGCAATTCGGCGCGGTATCGTATATAATTAAGTCAGTCGAAAAAGGAGACCGGATAATGGCAAAAAATACTGTTAAATCAAATTTACATACTCACACAAATTTTTCGGACGGCGCCGACAGCGTCGAGGCAAATATCAAAGCGGCGCTTGACGCGGGCTTTGTGTCGCTCGGGCTTTCCGACCATTCATACGTCGAGCAGGCGGGCTTCGGTATTTCGTCAGCGAACGCAGACGTATATGTAGCCGAGGTCAGACGCTGTGCCGAGAAATACAGAGACCGGATAGAGATTTTCTGCGGACTCGAGCTTGATGCGGATACCGAGTATCGCCAGGAGCTTTACGATTACATAATCGCCTCTGTGCATTTTGTGAATGCGGGAGGGCAGAGCATTCCCGTAGACCTGTCACGCGAGGTGCAGAGAGATTGCATAGACAGATATTTCGATTCGGATGAGGCAAAATATGCCGAGGCGTACTTTTCCTCCCTCGTGCGTCACGTCGAGCGCACAAAGCCCGATATCGTAGGACACTTCGATCTTTTGACAAAGTACAATTCTATAGATCAGACAAATGTGCGTTACAGACGCTGCGCTCTCGACGCCGTACACAGCATTGCCGAGAGCTGCCGCCGCTTTGAGGTGAATACGGGTGCGATGGCTCGCCGACTGAGGACCTCGCCGTATCCGGCGGATTTTATATTGCGCGAGCTGCTTGAGCTCGGTTGCACCGTAACGCTGTCCTCCGACGCACACCGCGCGGAGAATATCGATTACGCATTTGCACAGTGCGCCGAGTACCTGCGCTCGCTCGGCTTTACGCGCATTGACCGCCTCACGTCTCACGGCTTTGTAAGCGACGCGCTGTAATACCGCACGTGCGCTTTGACGAAAACAACAAAATTGCTATTGCAAATGTGCGTATTTGATGCTATAATTAATTCACAAGCAAACGTAAATCCAACAAAGCAAAGGAGAATTGCCATGAAAAAGACTTTTGCGGTAATTGCCGCGTTTGCGGCGCTTATTGCAGCAATGCTGTCGATATCGGTAGCGGCAGCAGACCTTCCATACAGTGATGTTAAAGAAAAAGCATGGTATTATGCCGCTGTCAAGGAGGCATACGAAAAGAATTACATGGAGGGAAAGCCCGGAGGGCTTTTTGCTCCGAACGAATCCGTAACACGCGCGCAGTATGTGACGATACTTGCACGTCTTTGCGGTGCGGATGGCGACACGGATAATGACTTTACCGATGTCGGCTCTAAGAAGTGGTACGCTGCCGCTGTCGGCTGGGCGTCTGACGCCGGTATCGTTACAGGCTATGAGGACAATACCTTCCGCGGCGACAATCCGATCTCTCGCCAGGAGCTCATGGTGATGACGGGTCGTTATCTCGATTACATCTGGGTAGAGCTTCCCGACGCCGCAAATGCGGTCGACTCCTTTACGGACGCGAAGAAGATAGCCAAGTGGTCGAGAGACGCGGTCGATAAAATGCGCCGCATAGGTCTCGTCGAGGGTGATGAGGCAGGGAACTTCAATCCCGAGAAGACTGCAACGCGCGCCGAGATCGCTACAATGACCGTAAGACTCGGTGCTGCACTTGACCTGTATTCGGCAAAGCCGAGCATCGGCGGTACGTCACTCGACAGCTTTGCGGTATACAGCGACGCCTTCAGCGAAAAGCAGCTTGCCGACACGCTCGCGGCTGTCAATACGGCGACCGGTGCGTCACTTAACAGCTCCGATAAGCTTGGCGAGCACAGCATCGTGTTCGGTGTGGACGATGACCTCCGTATGCTTGAGTACAGCCTTTCAGAAAGCGACGGAAGCCTCTATATCAACGTTTCCACACCCTTTGCGCTTTCGTACATGCCGCGAATATTCACCGAGGCTGCCTCTCTTCGCGCGCACTTCAATATCCCGAGCGGATACTCCTGCCGCGGAACGTACACGCTCGACTCAGTGACCGATGTGGACAGCGTTTCATTCGTCTGCGAGACGGACAAGAATCCGCTTTCCTACGGACTCGGTGACAGCGTCACCTTCAGAGTTTCGATGATCTCGGAGGACAGACTCGTTTCTGCGCCTCAGCTGTTCTATTTTTATATCGATGACGCGAAATATACACGCGAGGCTACTGTTCCCGGTCACACGGGACAGCTCATTGTCGAGTTTGACGGAATGAAGAAGCCCGGCTGCGGCTATCTCTCCGTAAACGCGGCAAACCGCAAGGGTGAAAAGATATCGTCCGTCGAAGCCACGCTTAGCGCGGGCGTCGCCTTTGACTTCTACAATATCAAGGCTCTTGCAGCAAAGCCCGACGATTTTGACTCCTTCTGGGATGCGAAGGTCGCGGAGCTGATGAAGGTAGAGCCGACGGCTAATGTGTTTAAGGAATGCGAGGTCTGCCGGACTGCGGGCTACAATGTATATTACGCAGAGGTGCAGAGCCTCAGTACGGTCGCATCCGTACACATTTCATACCCCGAAAACGCAAAGCACGGCTCGCTACCGATATCGGTCACATATTTCGGCTACGGCATGCCTTCGTCGAACGGCGCGATATGCTCACCGAATTCAATATGCGTATCGGTCAACCGCAATGAGGTCAGCGACCACATGTCGGAGGATTATTATACGCAGCATGCTAAGGATATCGAGGGCTGGTGCTTTGATAATCCCACACGCGAGGAGAGCTATTTCCTCGGAATGCTCATGCGTGACATACAGGCAATACGCTTCACCGAGAAGCACTTCGGCGAATATTGGAACGGACGTGACGTATCAGTCGCGGGAGGCTCTATGGGAGGCTTCCAGAGCGTAGCTGTTGCGGGACTTTACGACCGTGTGACTGAGTGCAATCCTTCCGTGCCGTGGATGTCTGATATCGGAGGCTATAAGGAGGGCAGAGTACACGGCTCGTTCTTCCCGGATTACTCCGAGGGCTCGCGCTACTATGATTCGTCTTATTTCGCAGAGAGATTCAACGGACGGGTCAATCTCTACGCCGGACTCGGTGATGACACCTGCCGCGCTGCGGGAACCATAGCACTTTACAACGCATTCAAGTGTGAGAAGACAGGTGCCTTCGGTCAGTGCGCGACACACGGCAGCGGAACCGGTCCCTTCAACAAGACATACACGGTAAGCTCGTTGTTGCCCGAGCTTGTCCCCGATGACGTTGAGATCAAGAATAACGGCAGCGCCGTTAAGGGTCCCGACTTCTCTCCCGACAGAAAGCTGACAGCCTCCGAGGAGGAAATGAAGACGGCGATCTCGCAGTATTCCTCCAAGGTCAAGTGGATAACGGAAACCTTCGGAACCTCGGATACGCTTACAGCCGAGGCGCTTGAGACTCTTATCAAGGATGCACTCGTCACAAAGTGCGGGCTGTCCGATAGCTTCAACGTAGTTGTTGACGCGGATTCGCTTGCAAAGGCGAGAGCGGATTACTCCGACTTCGTCGGAAGCGGTAACTACTTCATTACCGTAAGCTATACGGTAACGGATGCCGACGGCGGCTATTACGACGGAAATGCAAAAATGCTTTTGACAAAGCAGGTATAACGAAAAGCTCCGAGCACATGTATGAGTGCTCGGAGCTTTTTTTGAAGCGTAAATTTTATACGTCGCGGATCCAGCGGTATCTGTTTACCTTAACTGCGGCGACAGCGCATTTCAGCACCTGATCGCTCTTAAGGCATGCAAATACGATTACAGGCGAGAGCTTTAATACAAATGCAGAGATAAATGATGACGGCAGCACGATGCACCACATGAAGATAAGGTCATTGTAGAAGACAAAGCTCGTATCTCCGCCCGCACGGATGATACCCGTCAGACACGGCATCTCGTATGCGGTTCCGAGAAGCGTTACGCAAAGCACGCACATGAAGCTGTTTGTGAGTCTTTCGGTCTCGGCGGAGATGTCGTAGAAGCCGATAATGAATCCCTTAACGACAAACAGCGCGACGGACGCCGCTACCCCTAAAAGGAGAAATATTACCTGCAAGGTGCGAGTGCGTGACTTTACCTGTGCAAGGTTTTCCTCGGCGGTCAGACTGCCCTCGGCTATGAGTGCCTTGTTCTCGCCGAGCATCTTTCCGAGAGCAACAGCCGCAGCTGTCGCCGAGCCGTAGATGAATACGGTCATTATCGAAAATACGGTCGTCGCGATGCTGTTGGCGGGAACGACCGATTCCTCAAGTCTGCCGAGTATCGCGGTTTGCAGTCCCATTGCAATTCCCCATGAGCCTGACGAGAATATGCAGGGAAGTCCCGTCCTTGCAAAGCGGCGAAGCATCTCACCGACAGGGGAGAAGAAGTCGCGTGGCTTCAGGCGTATCTTCTTATCGATAAGGAAGGTGTAAAATGTGATGATAATAAGCTCAATAACACGTGAAATGAGGGTAGCGACAGCGGCGCCGCGTACACCCATCTCGGGAAAGCCCGCCTTGCCGAAGATGAGAAGGTAATTGAGCGATATATTTGAGATCAGCGTTACCACCGAGATCCAAAGACCGATGCGTGTGGTCTCAACGCTTCGAAGCGAAGCAAGCAGAATATTGCTTATCGCGAATATCGGGTACGTGAAGGCGATGATCCGAAGATATCTTGCGCCCTCGACTATGTATTCATGCTTGTTTGTAAGTATTCCGAGAACCGCCTCGGGGAAGAAGAAGGCAGCAACGAAAATAATACCGGAGAACACGAGCGCAAAGCGCATACCGACACTTGTAACGCGGCGCACGGAGGTAGTGTCTCCCTCGCCCCAGTGCCGTGAAGCGATGACCGTAATGCCCTCGCCCGTGCCCGTAACGAGCATCTGTAGGAGAAACTGTATCTGGTTGACGAGACCGACACCGGACATCGCGTTTTCGCTGAAGCGTCCGAGCATTACATTGTCGGCAAGATTGACGCTGTAGACAAGCACGTTTTGCATTGCTATCGATATCAGCATCAAAAAGAAGCTTTTGTAGAAATATGAGCGTGAGTCTTTTGTCATTGAAACCTCCGTTGCGGGAAAAATCAGATAAAATTTTTGAAAGCATCACATAGGGATAACATGTGTGACAAACAAATGCTGTAAAATAAAAGGACTCACGGCAGTGCATCGAGTGCTCCGCGCGAGTCCCGAAAAATCATGCTCTTGACAGCCTTTGACGCGACAGGTTGACCGTTCCCTCGGGGAGCGAGGAAATATAGTCAAGTGCCACTCCCGTGCCGACCGCCACGCAGGAGACTGCCTTGTCTGCAACACGTGTGCGTATTCCCGTGACGCTTTCGATAAGTCGGTCAAGACCGTAAATGAGGCTTCCGCCGCCGGTCATTACGATACCGTTTGCAAGAACGTCGCCGATGAGCTCGGGGGGAGTTCTCTCAATGACAGAGCACACAGCCTCGACTATCGCACGGATCGGCTCCTCGAGAGCCTGCGGCATTTCGAAGGAGGCTATTCTGATAAGTCTGGGAAGACCCTCGCGCAGACAGCGTCCCTTGACCTCGATGATCCTCGGCTCGTCATGCTGCCATACTGCGCCGACCTTGATCTTTATCTCTTCGGCAGTGCGCTCGCCGATAAGCACATTGTGCTTCTTTCTCACATAGCGCATTATAGCCTCGTCGAATCTGTCGCCAGCCACCTTTATGGATTCGGAAACGACGACACCTCCGAGGGATATTACGGCAATGTCTGTAGTGCCGCCGCCGATGTCGACGACCATGTGACCGTTCGGCTTTGATATATCGATGCCGGCACCGATAGCCGCCGCTACGGGTTCCTCGATCAGAAAGGTTTTCTTTGCTCCCGCCTGAGTTGCCGCGTCGACTACCGCGCGCTCCTCGACCTCGGTTATTCCGCTCGGTACACAGACGATGAGTCGCGGACGGAGCAGAAGCGAGCTTCCGCACGCGCGCTTTATAAAATGGCGGATCATTCGCATTGTAACGTCGTATTGGCTTATTACGCCGTCGCGAAGAGGTCGTATGGCAGTAATGTTGCCGGGCGTCCTGCCGAGCATTTGCTGAGCTTCGCGACCGACCTTGAGTATCCTGTTTGTGTTGTTGTCGATGGCGACAACCGAGGGCTCCTTCAGCACGATCCCGCGCCCTTTAACGTAAACAAGCACGGTAGCTGTGCCGAGGTCGATCCCGATATCTCTTCCCATACAGCATCCTTCCCGCAGGCTCAATTTTCCTGCCCATAAAGTCATACACAAAGATTATACTACATATTTTTTTATTTTGCAATGAAAAATCGCACAATTTATCGCGCAAGAGGCAAAAAAAGCGTTTTATACGCCGAATAAAGCGGGCGTTCATACTTTATTAACTCTTATGAGGTATAATGTAGTTTAGCTGTTTAACCAATATTATTCACATACACAAACCGAAACGGAGGAACAGAAACTTGATAAAGGCAGAGAATCTTGTAAAGCGCTATGGGCAAAATACTGCTCTTCACGGCGTCAGCTTTACATTCGAGGACGGTCGTATATACGGCTTTCTCGGACCGAACGGCGCCGGAAAATCCACAACGATGAACATACTTACGGGCTGTCTTGCTCCGGACTCCGGAGAGGTCACCGTAAACGGCTTTGATATCTTCGACGACGCCATCGAGGCAAAGCGCTGCATCGGCTACCGTCCCGAGCAGCCGCCGCTGTTTTTTGACATGACGGTGTTCGAATATCTTTGCTATGTCG
>CAYYKO010000025.1:0-22075 GCA_964441695.1 uncultured Ruminococcus sp.
CAACAAAAAGAAAAACCCTATATCCCTTGAAAATACAAGGAATATAAGGCATTTCTGATAAGATGTTGTTATCTCTTTGAGAACTGCGGAGCGCGGCGAGCTGCCTTGAGTCCGTACTTCTTTCTCTCCTTCATTCTCGGGTCACGAGTGAGGAAGCCTGCCTTCTTGAGGGAGCTTCTGTAGGTCTCGTCAGCGAGAAGGAGTGCGCGAGCGATACCGTGGCGGATAGCACCTGCCTGACCGGATACGCCGCCGCCGTTAACGTTGGCAACAACGTCGAACTTACCCTCTGTACCGGTTACGCCGAAGGGCTGGTTCATGATGAGCTTAAGTGTCTCAAGACCGAAGTAATCGTCTACATCACGACCGTTGATGGTGATGCGACCTGTTCCGGGATAAAGACGAACACGTGCAACAGAGCTCTTTCTTCTGCCTGTGCCGTAGAAATAAGGTTTAGCGCTTGTATACATTGTTTATACCCGTTCCTTTCTTACATTTCCACTTCGCGTGCTACCGGCTTCTGAGCTGCGTGGTCATGGTTGGCGCCGGCATATACCTTAAGGCGGGTGATAGCCTTGTCACCGATGGAGTTCTTGGGGAGCATTCCCTTAACGGCTGTCTGCATAGCGAACTCGGGCTTTGTAGCCATGAGCTTGCGGTAGGAGGTCTCCTTGAGACCGCCGATGTAGCCGGAATGTCTGCGGTAGAACTTCTGGTCGAGCTTCTTTCCTGTAAGAACGGCCTTATCGCAGTTGATGATGATAACGAACTCGCCGCAATCCACGTGAGGTGTGAACTCGGGGCGATGCTTGCCGCGAAGGATGTTAGCGGCAGCTGCGGCTGTCTTTCCGAGAGGCTTGCCTGCAGCATCGAGGATATACCAACCGCGGGTAACGGTTTCTTTCTTTGCCATGTAAGTTGACATTACATTTTCCTCCGAATATAGTTTGTTTTAACTTAACGGACATGATTATAGCACAAGGCGTCCGCCGTGTCAATACCTTTTTTCAAAAAAAGGCGAATATTTTAATTTAACACGCCGAAATCACGCGAAATCTCGTTTTTTCGGCGTTTTTTCGCTTACATCAGAGTCTCGTCGTATACCGCGCGCGAGCCGCCGACGAACTTCGGTCTGACGCGTGCTGCTGTGACGTGCGCCTCGCCGATGCTGTGAACGGAAAGTCTGACGGGAACCGCAACGCGCTTTAAGTGCATTCCGATGAGAGTACCTCCGATATCGAGTCCGGCATCCGCAGCAATGTATTCGACGGCAACCGCATCGTTCATCAGTCTGTACGCCGCCGTCGCGAAGGAGCCGCCCGCCTTTATCTGCGGCACGACATTCACGCGCTCGGCGCCGCAGATGTGCGAGAGAGCCGCACGCTCAACGATTATCGCGCGGTTAAGATGCTCGCAGCACTGCGCGGCTACGAATATTCCGAGCGGGCGCGTCACGGAGTCGATCCCGCGGTAGACCGCCTCGGCGCATTCGGGCGTCGAGCCGTGACCGATGGTCTCACCCATTATCTCGCTCGACGAGCAGCCGGCGACAAGTATGTCGCCGACGCTAAGGTGCGCCGCTTTCACCAGCTCCTCCGCTGCCGCCGCGCTGTCTCTTTCTATCTTTGAAAAAAGCTCATTGCTGTCCATGTATTTATCTCCTTTTCGGGAAGGCTTTCCCCGTTTTTTCCTATTATATCACCCGCGACGCCCCTTTGCAAGCACTTTTCGGCATATAAAGCATGCCGAACAGCCTAAAAATGCAAAAAAATGTGTGTACAAATGTCGAAAAGTATGGTACAATAGAATGTGTAGTGTCATTTTGCCGCTGCGGCAAAAATCAAATCGACACGCGAAAGCTATATATTAAAATGAAAACAAACGAAAAAAACTCAAATAAGAGATACAGCAAGTCACCCCGCCGCGAGGATGCGCCGCGCGACAGACGCGTCGAGACCGAGGGCGAGGACATCCCCGGCATCGTCGCTGGACGCAATGCGGTTCGCGAGCTTCTGAAGAGCGGTCGCGAGATCGACAAGATAGTCGTCAGCGGTCGCGAGGGCTCGGTCATCGCGCTCGTAGCCGAGGCGCGCGAGCGAGGCATTCCCGTAACGGATGCGGACAGCGCGAAGCTCGACTACCTCTCGCGAGGCGCGAATCACCAGGGCATCGTGGCATTTGCCGCACAGAAGGAATATTCGACTGTCGAGGAGATCCTCGAGCTCGCACGCGAGCGCGGCGAGAAGCCGCTTATCGTGATCGCGGACGGAGTCGAGGACCCGCACAATCTCGGCGCTCTCATCCGCTGCGCTGAGTGCGCGGGCGCGCACGGCGTTATAATTCCCCGCCGCCGCTCGTCGGGACTCACTCCCGTTGTTGCCAAGGCGTCTGCGGGCGCGCTGTGGCACATGGCTGTCGCACGCGTTGCGAATATCGCGCAGACAGTCGAGCTTCTGAAGAAGAACGGCATCTGGACCTTCGCCGCAGAGGCGGGAGGCACGGCTTATTACGACACGGACTTCGATCTGCCGTGCGCCGTCGTTTTCGGAAGCGAGGGTGCGGGAGTCGGACGGCTCGTTCGCGAGAGCTGCGACTTTACCGTCTCGATCCCCATGTACGGTCATGTTAATTCTCTCAATGTATCCACGGCGGCATCCGTAATTCTCTGTCACGCCGCAAGAATGCAAAGAGCTAAGTAAAGCTCAAACGAAAGGTACGGTTATTATGGGTCTTTTCAAGAGAAAGCGCAAGGCTGAGCTCGACGAATTCGCCGAAAGCCTTGATGCTGCAAACGAAAGCGAAAGCAATACCGACAAGGAAAGCGCCGCGCCGACGGGCGGCGGCATGGCATCGCTGTTCAGCGATTACACCGGGGACATCGCCGCGAGCCTTGACACCGATATTATAATCGGCGCAGACTCCGACGAGCTCCCAAGCGCAGAGGATGAGCTCGAGCACTTTATCGCGGGCGACGAGTTCATTGAAGCCTACGAGGCAGCACATGCTTCAGGCAAAAAGGATGCGGAGGACGGTCCTCTCGCAGACCTTTCGCCTGTTGCCGAGGGCAGCGGCAAGGAGCCCGAGAAGCAGTCTTCTGAAATGCCGCTTGCAGAGGAGCGAGACGACGCAGGCATCACCGAGAAGCTCGCAGCGGATGCCGATGTCGAGCCGATCCCCGAAAGCGCCGACGCGAACAGCGCGGCAGCGGACGCCGAGACGCCGAGCGCCGAGCGTGAGCTGACGACGGATGAGCTTATTGAGGAATTCATTAGAAACGGCGGCTTTGCCTCGTTTGACGCTCCCGAGCAGCCGGAAAGCGAGCCCGCCGAGGCTCCCGAATTCGTTCTCGACAACGGCGAGGACACGTCGGAGAGCGCAGCGGAGCTTGACACGGAGGCGCTTCCGACTCCCGAGAACATCGACGACTTTGACTTCAATACCGCCGACACCGACGGCGTCGGAACGACGGACATGAACCTCCGCATCGCCTTCGGTCTTGAGGAGGATGACGATGTCGAGGAGGAGCTCAGCGACGCCGTCAAGAAGCTCGGCGACCGCCTCGAGGCGAATCGCAGAGTCGGCAAAAAGGCTCTCCCCGAGCACGCAGAGTACACCGACCCCATTCAGGCACGCGACATCGCGGGTGAATTCAAAAAGCGCCGCCGCGGCGTGTCGCTCAGACTGTTTTTCTCGCTCGTATTCGCCGCGCTCCTGCTCGTGTTCGAGAATATTTCGGTAATAACCGAGCTGCTTACGGGAAGCGCAAAGCAGTTTGCGGGTGCTCTCGACCCGGCAAAATACCCCGTGGTCTACATTATGGTCAGTCTCCAGCTGCTCTTGCTCTGCGCCGTATTCGCGCTCCCCGAGCTGCGCCACGGCTTAAAGAGACTTTTCGCCGGCGCTCCGACTCCCGAAAGCATCTCTCTTTTGCTTGTCGCGGCAGGCATCGTTCTGTCGTCGGTAGCGGCATATTTTGCGAAGGACACAAGCGAGATCGTGACCTACAATGCGGTGTCCGCCGCGTCGGTCGTCATGACGCTCGTTTATTCACGGCTCAATATCAAGCGCGAGATGATGAGCTTCTACATCGTCGGCTCGAAGAAGAGAAAATTCGCGATGAAGAACGTGCCCGACAACGAGTCGCTGCTCGACATGTCGGACTGCGACGAGGATATGTACGGAGACGTAATGCGAGTCGAGCAGTGCGGCTTTGTCGACGGCTTCTTCTCGAGAATGAGCACTCCGGACACAATGACCGGCGCATTTGTCGCCTCTATCATGGCGCTGGCGGTTGCGGCAGCGGTGCTCTTCGGAATATTCACCTCTCGCGCGGGACGGAGCATCGTCGACATTGTGTCGAACGCGTACCTTGCGCTTATCGCAATGACGCCGCTCGCGCTCCAGCTCACCTTCAGCTACCCCTTCTACAGAGCCTCCCGCGCCGCCTTCGAGAACGACAGTGCAATTGTCGGTGAGTGCTCGCTCGACGAGTACGCCTCCGCCGCAGTCGTGTCCTTCGACGACGGAAACCTCTTCCCGTCCTTCGGCGTTAAGGTTCAGAACATCAGAATATACAACAATGCCCGCATCGACCGCGTGCTCTATTACGCCTCCAGCGTTTTCAAGAGCGCGGGCGGACCACTCTCCGATGTATTTGAGGTCGCTACCATGGAAATGGGCAGAAGCGACTCGGTCGAGCTCATCGACGCGGAGACCGGCTTCCTTGAGGCACGCGTCGACGGCGTTCGCATCATATTCGGCAGCCACGCCGCTCTCGGTGCGAAGGGCTACGAAATTGCCGACAGCGTCGCACAGGACGACGTCGACTTCTCGGACGAGCTGAGTATAATGTACATGTTCCGCGAGGATATGCTCATCTCGAAAATGTACATAAAGTACGTCCTTGACGGCGACACGGAGTCCATGCTCCGCCAGTTCCGCGACTACGGAATGTACCTGTGCGTTCGCACCTATGACCCCAACATTGACGAGGACATGATCTGCTCCAAGCTTGCAATGAAGGACGTCCCGCTCAAGGTCGTTCGCTACCGCAGCCCCGACGACGCCAAGGGAACGTGCGAGCGGACCGACAGCGGCTTTGTCACGTATTCCTCGCCGAAGACGCTGCTTCAGCTGCTGCCCTTCTGCGACAAGGTAATTCACACCAAGCGCACCTGCGCCGCGCTCACCGTAATGTCGATAATCATAAGCATAATGCTCATCGCAGTGCTCACGATGTCCTCGGGCATCGGCTTCCTGCGCGGCATTCACATTATCGCATGGCACGTCGTATGGATGCTGCCCGCATACATCGCCTCGAAAATTTTCATAAGATAACCTGTCGGGGAAAGGTCTGCGGACTTTTCCCCGCGCGACATTGTGACACAGTGAATGTGTCACAAAAAAAGCCAACACCTCGGTGCCCGCGCGGCACATTTATTCGGAGATTATTATGAGAGAAGATATAAAAAGCTTTCTGACCTCGGTCGCAAAGCCCGGTCGCTACACCGGCGGTGAGACCGGAAGCGTTTACAAGGAGCTGAAGGACATTGACCTGCGCGTCGCCTTCTGCTTCCCCGACACCTACGAGATCGGAATGTCGAACCTCGGCATGCGTATCCTTTGCGGCTGCTTTAATTCGCTTGAGCGCGTGTGGTGCGAAAGAGTTTACGCGCCGTGGGTCGACATGGAGGACGAAATGCGACGCCGCGACATCCCGCTTTTCACGCAGGAAAGCGGCGACCCTGTCGGCGAGTTTGACATTGTCGCCTTCACGCTGCAATACGAGCTATGCTACTCGAACGTGCTCAACATGCTCGACCTTGCCCGCATACCGCTTCGCAGCGCAGACCGCACTGACGACGACCCGATAATTCTCGCGGGCGGTCACTGCTCGTACAATGGCGAGCCCATTGCGCCCTTTGTCGACATATTCTCGATAGGCGAGGGTGAGGAATCTCTCGTCGAGCTTGCCGAGCTCTACCTCAGAATGAAGGACAACGGCACGTACACGCGCCGCGCGTTCCTCTATGCCGCCGCTACCGAGCTGCAAGGCTTCTATGTCCCCTCGCTTTACACCGTAAGCTACAACGACGACGGCACGATACGCGAGATCACCCCCGACGAGGGCGTGCCCGCGCGTGTTACGAAGCGCGTCATTGAGGACCTTGACCGCGCGTATATTCCGACAGACCCCGTAATGCCGAACATCGACACCGTCCACGACCGCGTCACCCTTGAGGTGTTCCGAGGCTGCGTGCGCGGCTGCCGCTTCTGCCAGGCGGGCTTTATCTGCCGTCCCGTGCGCGAGAAGAGTCCCGAGGTGCTCGACGCACAGGCGAGACTTCTCTGCGCCGCAACGGGCTATGACGAAATTTCGCTCTCCTCCCTCTCGATCAGCGACTACTCGAAAATAGGCACGCTCACAGACCGCCTGCTCGAGTGGACTGACAAGGAAAGGGTAAATCTCTCGCTCCCCTCGCTCCGCGCCGACACCTTCACGAAGGAGCTCATGGACAAGATATCCTCCGTCCGATCGAGCACCGTCACCTTCGCACCGGAGGCGGGAAGCCAGCGTCTGCGCGACGTTATAAACAAGAACGTCACCGAGGAGGAGATACTTAAGGCAGCCTCCGTCGCCTACGGCGCAGGCAAGAGCAAGGTCAAGCTCTACTTCATGAACGGTCTGCCCTTCGAAACGGACGAGGACGTATGCGGCATTGCCGACGTCGCAACTCACGTGGTCGATGAATATTACAAGACGCCGGGCAGAAACCGCCGTCAGCAGCCGCAGGTCACGCTCTCCGTCGCGTGCTTCATTCCGAAGCCGCACACGCCCTTCCAATGGGAGGGTCAGAACAGCTTCGACGAGCTCGAGCGCAAGCAGCAGCTGCTCTCCTCCTGCATCAAGGACAGGAAGGTGCGCTACAATTACCACGACGCGCGCGTATCTCACCTTGAGGCTGTGTTCGCTCGCGGCGACCGCAGACTCGCGGACGCACTTGAGCTTGCGTGCCGACGTCACTTCCGCTTTGACGCGTGGACGGAATATTTCGACCTCGACCGCTGGCTCGAGATATTCGACGAATGCGGGCTTGACGCGTCGTTCTACGCAAACCGCACGATACCCGACGATGAGATACTTCCGTGGGACATGATCGACTGCGGAGTTACAAAGGATTTCCTCATTCGCGAGAGACATCGCGCAGCAGAGGCTGCGACAACGCCCTCCTGCCGCGAAAAATGCTCCGGCTGCGGTGTGAACCGCCTTGTCGACGCGAAATACTGCCGCTGGTGTCCCGGACATCCCGGCGGAAACGAGGTCGAGTCGATAACGGGCAACGCGCCCGAAACGCTTGTGGGCGAGGAGCTTATCCGCGAGAGGCAGCGCACGAATCCGAAGCCCGTCAGAGCCGTTCGCGTCCGCTTTGAAAAGAGCGGTCCGATGCTCTACATCTCGCACCTCGACCTTGCAAAATGCGTCATGCGCTCCATTATGCGCTCGTCGCTCCCGCTGTGGTACACCGAGGGCTTCAACCCGATCCCGCACCTTGTGTTCTCTCCCCCGCTGTCGGTCGGCTGCGGAGGCGTCGACGAGGTGCTTGACTTCAAGCTTGTGAGCGACGTGGACGACGCCGAAATACTCGAGCGGCTGTCCGCCGTCATGCCCGCGGGGCTTCGCGTCTCGCGCGTCTACACGCAGGACATGAAGCTCAAGAGCATCACGTGGGCTGAGAACGTCATCACCTTCAAGAACGTCGCAAGGATGCCGAGCGCGAACGAGCTTGACGCGGTCAGCCGAATGTTCGACTCCCCCGTCGTAATGGAAAAGCGCTCCAAGAGCGGCACGAAGGAGTGCGACATTTCGCCTCTCGTTCGCGCCTGCCGCGCCGAAGCTGACGGTGACACGCTGCGCGTTAGCGTCACGACAAGCGCCTCGGGCGAGAATTACCTGAACCCCGAATACGCCGCGCGCGCCGTTTCCGAGCGTCTCGGTCTCGACTCCGACGGCACGTATCACTACATAATGAGAACCCGTCTGCTCTGCGCCGACGGCGAGACGGAATTTAATTAAAGAACAGAGGGTCCCCTGCGTCGAAGACGCAGGAGACCCTTTTTCCTCGTTCCACCTTACAGTATCCCCGCAAGTGAGAGGCGTTCGGAGACGGCGAGCTTTTCGAGCTTTTCTCTGAGTGCGGCGAGCGTCGTTCGGTAATACGCGTCGTCGCGCGCTCTCGCCGCCGAGGACAGCGTCGCAAGAAGCGTGTCCGTCTCGTCAAGCTCGCGGTGTCCGATGAGCGCGGATATCAACGTGCCGCGTGACTTAAAGTCCGCCGTCGCCACGTCGAGCACCTTTAGCACGCCGTCCGTCAGCTCCTCGCCTTCGGGCAAGGCTTCGGGCAGCGTCGCTATGCTCCGTTCGAGCTCACGCACGGCTTTTGTTATATAGCAGCCCGAGAGCGCCACGGCTACGCTCACAGCAACCAGCGCACACAGCGCGCATATGAATATTTTCATTTCGTCTCACCCTCCGCGCTCTCGCGCTCGATATCGAGCATGCTACAGTCGCTCTTGATTATAAGCGTCATGTCTCCAGCGTCGTCCGCCGTCAGGAGGAACACGTCCTCCGCCTTTACCGAATGTCGCTTCAGAAAGCGTGAAAGTCGCCGTCTGTCAAGCCCCGCCTCCTCAAGCTCGCCCTCATGCACCCTGCCGTCGGAAATTATAAGATGCGAAAAGCCGCTCTCGCCTGTTGAGAAGCCGAGGCTGTCGGGCGTCATTGGAGATGCCGACGCCTTCTGAAGCACGGACAGCTTACCGTTCTCCTCGAGAAATGCATATTCAACGTCCGCGATATCGAATACGCCCTTGAGCCTCAGCTCGCCGAGCAGCTCCTCAAGGTCTATCCGATTCTTCAAAAGCTCCTCGCGGTTGAGCCGTCCTCTGCTGATCACGGCGACCGCGCCGCCGCTGAACAGCTGCCTGAAGCGGCTGCTCTTTGTTTGCAGAAACGAGAAGATGACCTCGAGCGACAGCAGGAGGATTATCGGAAGCGCCGAATGCAGCAGCGGGACGTTCTTGTCCGTTATCGGGAAGACCGCAAGCTCGGAGAGCATGTAAGTGATAACGAGCTCCGACACCTGAAGCTCTCCGATCTGCCGCTTGCCCGTCAGGCGCACCGCGACAACGAGCAGAAAATACATTATTACCGTTCTAACAAGGCACGTTACCATCCTTCGCCTCCGCCACGCAGAAATGTAATTATATTATCGCGCCGCGCGAGCGGAAATATTCGGCGAGAGCAAAAAAGCCCTGCGCGAGACGCACGCAATGTGCATTTCACGCAGGGTAAGTCTTTTTTCAGTGAAGCTCCTTCTTGAGCGAGCGTGAAAAGAGCTCGTCAAGTGCGGCGCGGTGGTCGACTCCGCGGTAAAGGATGCTGTAGACCGCCTCGCATATCGGCATGTCAACGCCGTGACGCTCCGCGAGTCGGTGAATTGCGTCCGCGGTGTAGTAGCCCTCGGCAAGCAGCTCGTATTTCTCACCCCTCACGAAGCTCTCGCCGAACTTCCGGTTATGGCTGTAGCGGGAGAATACCGTTGCCTCGTAATCTCCGAGGTGGCACAGTCCGTACGCCGAAACGCCCTTTCCGCCGAGCGCCTCGATAAGGCGCGCGACCTCGCGCGTGCCGCGTGACATGAGCGGTCCCTTGAGCGTGCTCATTCCAATGCCGTCAAGCATTCCCGCCGCGATGCCGATAACGTTCTTCGCCGCGGCTCCTATCTCGTTTCCGATAAGGTCCTCGCCGTAGTAGAAGCGGATAAGGTCGCTTGAAAGCTCGTTGACAAGGCGCTTCTTTGTCGCGCTGTCGCTGCTGTCGATGACCATGCAGTTCGGAATTCCCGCGTAAAATTCCTGCACGTGACCGGGACCTATCCAAACCGCAACGTTATTCGACGGGTCGGTGCATTCGCGTGTGACCTCGGACAGGCGCATGCCGGACTCGATCTCGATGCCCTTCATGCAAAGGATGAAGGTGCTGTTCTTTATTCCGAGAGAACGCAACTCGCCAAGCAGTCCGCGAAGGGACTGGCTTCCGACGGAAATGAGCACCGCGTCACCCGACGGGACGTCGTTTATGTCGGTGGTAAGGCGGATCGATTCGGGCAGGGTGACAACGTCGTTCGCGCGAGTCTCGATAAATCGTATCATGGACGGATCGTTTTCTCTGCCGTAAAGGGTGACGCTGTGACCTATTCTGTCAAGGTACCACGTAATGAGCGAGCCCCATCTGCCGCAACCGATAACCGTGATCTTCATTATTTTCCTCCGTAAGCCGCAGTCGCGGCGATAATTTGATTTTCATGTAAAAGACGTCAATTTGCCCGCATATCGGTAAGAATTGACGTGCCTCCAATTATATTGTAGCATATCGCGCCGCACTTTTCAATGCCTTGCGTAAAAAAAGCCGCCGTGCGGTGTGGCTCGGCGGCTCATAGCAGTCGGGCGACACCGAGTCGGCGCCGCCGTGTAAGCTTACATATTCATTAGGGTCTGCAAAAAGCCGACCGCGCCGAAGGCTCCAAGCGTCATGATAACGCCCGCGGTGAGCACTCCGAGTGCTATCATCGGGAGAGAATCCTTTATTCTCATGCCGAGCACCGCCGCAATGAGCGAGCCCGTCCACGCGCCCGTTCCCGGAAGCGGGATCGCGACGAAGAGAAACAGTCCGAGCATCTCATACTTCTTTATCTTGCCGGCCTTGTTTGCCGCCTTTTTTTCAAGCTTCTCGGCAATGCGTCCGAGCAGCCTCGAGTTTCGTTTCATCCACTCAAAGATGGGTCTGACAAACAGTATGAGAAACGGCACGGGAACAAGGTTTCCGACAACGCACACAAGATACGAGAGGATCGGGTGCAGCCCGTCCGCCGCCGCCCAAATAAGCGCACCGCGAAGCTCGAGCACCGGCACCATCGACGTGCCGAATACCTTCAGATAATTCATCAGAAATTCCATAAATACTCCTTCGTGAAGCTTACTTTTTGCGCTTCAGCGCCTTGACCGTGCCGTCGGGGTATTTCAGCGACGTGTGATCAAGTATTCCCTTCATGCCCTGTCTGAACTCCGCAAGGTACGCTCGGCGCAGTCTGTCACGCTCCTCGGTCTCCTCGGCTGTCAGCCCCTCGACCTTTGCCTTCGCGGCAAGCTCGTTTATTCTCTTAAGATTTGAGTTTTCCAAAGTCAAAAAGCTCCTTTCGGTCGACGGACGCTCTACAGCACGCCGTTTCGCCGCGCGGTAAGATAATCCTCAAGTATCAGCTTCGCAGACAGCTCGTCCACGTGGCTCTTGTGCTTTCGCGAATCGAGTCCCGAGCCCGACAGAAATTTATGTGCGCTGACTGTCGTCAGTCTTTCGTCGTAAAGCACCGTTCGAATACCCGTCAACTGCTCAAGGCTCGCGGCAAAGTCGCGGCAGCGCGCGCTGCGCGGTCCCTCGGTGCCGTTCATATTAATTGGGTTACCGACGACGATAAGCTCGGCTCCGAGGCGTCTTGCACACTCTGCGGTGCCCTCGAGCGCTTTTTTGAAGCCGCCCTCGATGCAGCCCGCACCGACAGCCATCATCTCATTGCGGTCGCAGGAGGAAAGCCCCGTGCGCGCATCTCCGAAGTCAACTCCGACAATTACCATTACTCAGCATCCTCTTCGCTCTCGTGCTCTGTCGGCTCGTCCGCACACTCACCCTCGGCGGCAGGCGCTGCTGCCTGCTCCTCTCTTGCGCTCTCGGCGTTCTGCTTTGCCTCGCGGTACTCAAGCACCTCGGCAAGGGTCGGGATGGACGGTGAGGCGCCCGCACGCGTCGTTGAGATCGCAGCAGCGACGTTCGCCATGCGGATAGCCGAATGTATATTTCCGTTCTGGATATACGAATAGGTCATGACAGCGGTAAACACATCTCCTGCGGCTGTGGTGTCGACGGGAGTGACGTTCTCCGCGGGATACACATAATACTCGCTGCCGTCGAACATGAACGCACCGCGCTCTCCGAGCTTGATAACGATATATTTCGCGTCGACCTGCTTGCGGAGTCGGATAGCCGCGCGAAGGGCGGAATCCTCGTTCGAGGGCGTAATGCCCGTGAACACTCTGCACTCGTTCTCGTTAGGTGAGAATATCTCCACGCGACCGAGCGAGGACAGCGGGAAGTCAAGACGCGCAGGTGCGGCGTCGATAAACACGGGAATACCGCGCTCTGCGGCAAGTCGGCACGACTCGATGACAGCCTCGTCGGCTATCTCCATCTGAAGATAAACGGCGTCGGGGTAGCAGGTGAAGGGCTCCTCAAGCTCTGCGGCGCTCATTGCCGCATTGGCTCCCGGGAATACCATGATGCGGTTCTTGCCTCCGCGCTCCACGAGAATGGACGCGAGACCTGTCGGCGCATTTTTATCCTCAATGATAAAGCGTGTATCAATGCCCTCCGAGCGGTAGAGGCTCTTCAGGCGGGCACCGTTCTGATCGGCGCCGAGTCGGCACACGAATACGCAATCCGCGCCGAAGCGGGCAAAGGCGATAGCGCTGTTTGCGCCCTTTCCGCCGGGAACATAGGAATATGTTGCTTCGCGATCCATGACGGTCTCACCGGCATAGGGTACGCGCTCGACATTTTGAATGAAATCGATATTTGCGCTGCTGACGACAAGAACTCTTTTTTTCAAGGCTTTGCCCGTCCTTTTCATTTGATTTTATACCGACAATTTGCCGTTTGCGGTATTTTGCCGATACAAGAACATTGTAACATATTTCACACGGAAAATCAAGTATTTTATTTGCCTCTGACGGCATAGCACATATAAAAGGCGGGACCCGTGCCGTGCAGCGCGGATCCCGTGTGATTTATGTTCGCTTTTTACTTACTCTCGGACTCAGGCTTTTCCGCAGCCCTTGCAAAGCTGCCTCGCTTTGCAGCTTTTGAAGGCTTTATGTTCTTTTCGAGCTCACGAAGCAGCGTACACACGGCGGGAGCGAGTATAACATTCGCCGCAAGCTCCGCGAGGAAGTTCACGCCTACCATCGTGAATATGAGAAAGCCGCCGACCGTTACGCTCGTGCCGTCCACACCCGCGAAAAGAGGCGTATTTCTGAAGAAAACAAGGCAGCCGAGGACGAACAGTCCCGTATTTACGACAGGGCACACTATCGCGCTCACAAAGGTCGACGCAATGTCGCCGCCCTTGAGTCTTGCGGTAAGACGTCGCATAAGTCTGTAAACGGCTCCCGAGCAGAAGCCCGCCGCAATTCCCTTGACCATTACCGTAATTACCGTTCCGACAGCGCTCCAGCCAATCCAGACTGCGGCGTCTCCCGTCAAAAAAAAGACCGCTCCCGAAACCGCTCCGAGCCACGCGCCGACACCCGGACCGAGCAGCGCCGCACCGGTAATTACCGGTACAAGCGTCAGATTGATGCTTGTGACACCGAACTTGATAAAGCCGCCGAGCATTGAGAGCACAGCGACGAGCGCCGTGAGCAGCGCCGTGAAGGTGAGCCGTTCGATGTTCTTTTTTCTGTTGCCTGTATTCATTTTTCCTCCTTGCTGTCGTCCGCGCACGGCGGTACAACGCATAAAATTATATATTATCCGCGGCAACGCGGTAATATACTACTGTCTGTTCTTGTGATAAAGAATATTCAGCCCCTTCGGGACGAGGTATTCGTCGAGCGTGACCGTGTGAGTACAAAGCGGAATTACCGTGCCCGCCATGCCGCCTGTGGCATAGGTGTCGAGCCGACGCCCGTATTCCTCACATATTCTGTCGATCATCCCGTCGACCATGGCGGCGTGACCGTAAAGCACGCCGGAGCGCATGCAGTCCGCCGTATTTTTCGCAATTACGGATTCCGGCTTGCTCAGTCCGATGCTCGGAAGCTGTGCCGTGCGCTCCGCGAGCGCCCAAAGACCCATTCTGACGCCCGGTGCTATCGACGTGCCGATAAATGCGCCCTTCGAGTCGACGACGGTAAGCTTCGTTGCCGTGCCGAGGTCTACTATAAGCGCGGGGCTGCCATACAGCCCGTGGACGGCAACGACCGACGCGATGATATCAGCCCCCACCGACGACGGCATGTCGCAATGTATGCCGATACCGCTCTTTATCCCGGGACCGACGACGAGCGCGTCCGTGCCGAAGGCAAAGCGCACCGCAGCGCACACGGCGTCATTCAGCTGCGGCACGACGGAGGCGACAGCCACTCCCGAAATGCTCTCGCGCGAAATGCCGTACAGCTCGAGTATTCCGACAAGGCGAAGCGCAAGCTCGTCCGACGTGCTCTCCGGCATGGTCGAAATTCGTGAAGCGAAGGTGAGCGTGTCGCCGTCGAAGGCGGCAAGTGTGATATTTGTATTTCCGATATCAAGTGTAAGTATCATACCAATATCTTAATCATTTTGCAAGCTTATCAAGCAGCTCCTTATGAGCTTCTGTGATCTTCCGGATTTTTTGAAGCTCCCTATCCAGAGCCTGCTCAGCTGTCAATACGACTTTTTCATATAAAATCTCTCATAATACCGACCGCTAAGAGAAAACGGCACGAGCCTATGGTCGCGCCGCTTCCCGTTTTTTTATAAATTACGACTTAAAACTCGGGGAAAATGTCGTTCTCGACGGGCTTCTGAACCTCGGGCTCTCTCTGGCGGGAGGCTCTGAGCTGTGCGTCACCGACGTCAACGTTGTTGGGTGTGATGACATACGCGTTTGTCGCGATCTTCTTGATGGAGCCGTCGATGGAATATGCAACACCGGAAAGGAAGTCGATAAGGCGACGCGCGGTCTCCTTGCTTGCGTTCTCGAGGTTGAGCACGACGGTGCGCTTGTTGAGAAGGTGGTCTGCGATCTGAGATACGCTGTCGAACTGCTGAGGCTTTACGACCTTCATCTCGAGTGCGCTGCCCGCACCGGAAAGGCTGATTCCGCCCATGGAGGGAGCTGTGCCGATATTTCCGGCATTACCCATGTTGCCGATATTCGACTGGCTCATACCGGGCTGTGCCATTCCCTGCTGGTCGTCTGTCATTCCGTTATCGTAATCGTCGAAGTTATCGTAGTAGTCGTCTTCGTAGTTGTCGTCATATCCACCGGCACCGGTTGCGTTCTTGATTCTGTCCATAAGTCCCATAGTAATCTCCCATCTGCCGCGTGGCGGCACTTTTTAATAATTTTAATTTAATTCAGACGGCTGCCCGTCTCATGCTATCAAATTTTAGTGTCTCAGGTGTAGCTGCGGCGCCCGAATATCGCGCTGCCGACCCGGACAAGCGTCGCGCCCTCCTCGATTGCGAGCTCGAAGCTGTCGCTCATTCCCATCGACAAAATATACTCATCTATATTATGAGGCTTTTTTCCGAAATTGTCAATAAAAATCGAATAAGTTTCTCTGAAAAATTTCCTCGTGACCTCTTTTTCGACCCCTGCGGGTCCCATAGTCATGACTCCGCGAACATCCAGCGAGGACAGCTCCTCACAGCACCGAAGTGCCTCGGGCAGCTCCTCGGGAAGAAAGCCGCTTTTCGCCTCCTCGCGGGCGCAGTTTATCTCAAGCAGGATCCTCTGCGTCACGCCGAGACGCGCGGCGACACGGTCTATCTCACGCGCCAGGCGCATGCTCGATACGGAATGTATGAGCGGGCAGCGTCCGACAAGCGAGCGCACCTTGTTTGTCTGAAGATGTCCGATGAAGTGATACTCGTCAAGATGAGGCGCAACAGTATCGTATTTCTCCGCAAACTCCTGCACACGGTTCTCTCCCGCAATGCACAGCGAGAGCTCGTCTGCTGCAAACACTATCTCGTCGGCGGGCACGGTCTTCGTTGCGGCAAGCAACGTAACGGGTGTCGTGCTGCCCCGACGGGCGGCGGCATTTTCGATTTTTTCGCGAACAGCCGAGAGGCTGTCTCTGATAACGGCTTGTCTTTCGGTCATAGGGTTTAAGTCCGTTTCTGCGGTAATTCGGCATCTGCCGTCTGCAAATATGTATACAATCTTATTATACCTCAACGCTCGAAAAAAATCAATACTTTTGGGATATCTTTTTATTCTTCCGCCGAATATTCGAGCCTCTTTGCGAAAAATCGCGCCGCGGCGGCGAAAAAAAGCGCGGCGAAGGGTCGAAAAAGCCTTCGCCGCACGCCTTTTTACAGGTATTCGAGCATTTTCTCCCCGAGCCCTTGCTCGAGGGCTATGAGCTCACGCGCAAGGTCGCGCGAATCGCTGTCGGCGCCGCGGTACTCGTTGAGGTAGCGGCTGAGGGACTTGATCCCCATTCCGCAGCCGTCGTAAATTATCTCAGCGGCGGCGCCGTCTCCGCCGTTAAGAGAGAGCTTTACGTTTGTCTTGAGCGAAGCCATTGCCGCTGCTGCGGGCTTTGCCCGGCGCCGCGTGTCGCCAAAGCGTTGCAGCGCACTCTCAAGCTGCGCTTCAAGCTCGCCGTGACTGCTGTCGCTTTTCGAAAGCGTCTCCCGCAGGGACGGGCTTTTCACATGAGAGAGCACGTCGCCTATCGCGCCGCGCCCCATCGCAAGTCCCGCGTCACATTCGCGAAGCAGCTTCACCGTATCGGAGTTTATCATATTCTCACGTCCTTTCGTTTTACACTGTAATATTATACCCGCGCCGCGTCGCGTTATTCGCCAAATAATGCGACAGTTATTGACAACACGCGCGCCGTGTGATAAAATTTCCTATAGATAAGGAAAAGGAGCACGGTGTTTTGCTGAAGGGATATATTTTTGATATGGACGGCACTCTTGTCGATTCCATGGGTATGATAATGAGAATGGACGAGGAGATCTTTGAGCGCCTGTCGCTTCCGGTTTCCGAGGAGGCGACGCGCGCGATGAAATACATTCCTCTCGGCGAATCCGCCGCGCTGCTGAAATCGATGTTCGAGCTGCCGCAAACCGAGGGCGAGCTCACGCGGATAATGTACGACGCCATGCGCGAGGGCTATCTTACGGTCAAGGTGAAGCCGGGCGTCGAGGAATACCTGCGCCTTGCCGCGGAAAGCGGAGCTCGCATGTGCATTGCCACAGCGACCGAGCCCGAGATCGCGCTCGAGGTATCGGAGCGGCTCGGAATCATGAGCTACATGGACTTCCTCGTATCGTGCAGCGATGTCGGCGCACCGAAGGCTCGCCCGGATGTGTTTCTCGAGTGCGCGAGAAGGCTCGGCACGTCGCCGCAGGAGCTTGCGGTATTCGAGGACGGGCTCCCCGGCGCGACAAGCGCCGCTGCTGCGGGCTTCAAGGTTGTCGGCGTGTACGACGAGCCGTCGTCAAGTCCCGACACACAGCGAGAGCTGCGCCGCGTCAGCGACATTTACATCAGCTCGTTTACCGAGCTCTCGGGCAGACTTATATGACAAACGGAGGAAATATGGAAGCAATCAAGCGCATCACAAGCTTTAGTGTGGATCACACGAGGATCACCCCGGGAATATACATTTCCCGCACCGACGGAGACGTCGTCACCTACGACCTGCGCCACCGCACGCCGAATGCGGGGGACTACATCGACACGCTCACCATGCATTCACTCGAGCACATGTTTGCAACCTATGTCAGAAGCTCAGAGATCGGTGAGAGCGTAATATATTACGGACCGATGGGCTGCCGCACGGGCTTTTATCTTCTCGTTCGCGACACGCCGAAGGAAACGGTGCTCCGCGTCACGCTCGACGTGCTCAAAAAAATAGTCGCGCACGACGGCGAGATGTTCGGCGCAAGCGAGGTCGAATGCGGAAATTACCGCGAGCTCTCGCTCGAGAGCGCAAGGGCGGAGGCCGCACGCTATCTTTCCGTGCTCGAGAGTGCGGACAACACATTTGCCTACCCGGCTTAAGGAGGAATAAAAAATGCTTGGAATTATTGCCGCTATGCAGAAGGAAGCGGATATGATAGTCGCCGCTATGGAGGACGCTGTCGAGGAGACGGCGGGAGGAGTTAATTTCGTTCGCGGAATGCTGAACGGCTGCCCCGCCGTATGCTCGGTGTGCGGCGTCGGAAAGGTATTTGCCGCGATGGCAACGGAGGCAATGATAATAAGCTATTCTCCGAGCCTCATCGTTAACACGGGCGTCGGCGGCACGCTCACGGACAGGCTGTCGATCGGAGACGTTGCGATCTCCGACGCGGTATGTCAGCACGACATGGACACCACGCCTCTCGGCGACGAGCTCGGACTCATCTCGGGCATTAATCGCGTCTACTTCGATGCGGACGCCGATGCTGTTCGCGAGATCGAAGCAATTGCCGCCGAGCTCGGCATAAAAACCGCGCGCGGCACTATCGCCTCGGGCGACCGCTTTGTCGCAAGCGTCGAGGAAAAGCGTCGCATCACGAACGCCTTCTCGAATTGCGTATCGTGCGAAATGGAGGGCGGCGCGGTAGGTCACGTGTGCTTTGCCGCAGGCGTTCCCTTCGTAATCATCCGTGCAATTTCCGACGACGCCGACGGCGGCGCGTGTGAGGATTACCCGAGCTTTGCCGCAGAAGCCGCGCGCCGCAGTGCCGCGATAGTTATCGAGCTCTCGCGCAGACTCGCCCATTAAAACAAGACCAAACGAAAGGACGTGAGCCAATGCCCGCCGTTCATGATAAGCCGCGGGAGAGCACAAGGGTCGCCTCAAGCGAGCTGTGTGAGCTCGAGCGTGAGTGCGCGCGCCTTGCCGACGCCGTTGAAAGCGAAAGGCGTCGTGTCGACACGCTTTGCGAGAGCATTGCAGAGGGGGAGCCGTGCCGTGACGCCGAAGAGCTGCTCGAGGCGACAAAGCGCGCCGAGGTGTCACTGCGCCGCTCGTATTTCTCGCTGATGTCGGTAAACGACAGCTTCAACGCCCGCCTTTACGATATATCGAAAAGCCGCAGACCGCGGCGGATAATCCCGCGTGCGCCCGCAAATTACGCGGTCGACCTGTCGGAGCGAGACGGAGCGTCCTTCGCGAAGGGCATTAATATCTACAAGCTCCTGCTCCTGTGCTTTATCGGAAGCTTCGCCGGTGTCCTGATCGAGATGCTTTGGTGTCTGCTCAAGCACGGCTATCTCGAAAGTCGCGCGGGGCTCGTGTACGGACCGTTCAATATGCTCTACGGCGCGGGAGCGGTGCTCCTTACGGTGTCGCTGTACGGTCTTCGCAATCACAGACGCCGCCTTTCGTTTCTCGGAGGCTTTGTCGTCGGAAGCGCGCTTGAATATTTCTGCTCGTGGGCGCAGGAGCTGCTGCTCGGCTCGCGCTCGTGGGACTACAGCTCGAAGCCCTTTAACATCAACGGCAGAATATGCCTGCTTTATTCCGTATTCTGGGGGCTGCTCGGCGTGCTTTGGGTGAAGAACCTCTACCCGCGTACCGCCTCGCTCATTCTGAAGCTGCCGAACCGCCTCGGTCGTCGGCTGACTGTCGCGTGCAGTGTGTTTTTGGCGGTCAATTGCCTTGTCACCTGTGTGGCTGTGGGACGCTGGTCTCAGCGCGTGCGCGGCGTCGAGGCGGAGAGTGTCTTCACTCAGCTGATCGACCGACGCTTTCCCGACAGCCGCATGGAGCGCGTTTTCGCCAACATGGCTTTCGCCGAGGAGCCTCATGCGGATATTTCCGCCGATAACGCAAATTAGTCCCTGCGCTACTTGATTTTTTTCGCAATATAATATATAATATTAGGATAATAATATTTAAGCCAAAATTACGATAAATCATTCGAAAAGGAACATCCTATGATCCGCCTTGAAAACATAATCTACCGTGCCGAAAATGAGGACACGGGTCAAAAAAATACGATTCTCGATTCTCTCTCGGTCGATATCGAAACAGGCAAGTACGTCGTCATCACCGGTCCGAACGGAGGCGGTAAGACCTCGCTTGCAAAGATCATAATGGGTCTTTATACTCCCGAATCCGGGCGCGTGCTCCTTGACGGGCAGGATATAACCGCGCTGCCGATACACGAGCGCGCACGGCTCGGCATCGGCTTCGGCTTCCAGCACCCGCCGCGCTTCAAGGGAATGACCGTGCGCGACCTGCTTGCCATTGCAGCGGGACGTAAGCTTCGCCATGCGGAGCTGTGCGAATATCTCACCTCCGTCGGACTGTGTGCCGCGGATTACCTCACGCGCGAGGTCGACGCGTCTCTCTCGGGCGGCGAGCTCAAGCGAATCGAGATCGCGACCGTCCTTGCCACGGACTCCCCCGTAATGATATTCGACGAGCCGGAGGCAGGCATCGACCTGTGGAGCTTCCACCGTCTCACCGAGACCTTCCGCAGCCTTCACGAAAAGAACGGCGGAAAGACGCTCATTATCATCTCGCACCAGGAAAGAATAATCAATCAGGCAGACGAGGTCCTCCTTATCGCGGACGGTCGCCTCTCCGAGCGCGGCGCGCCAGATGCGATACTGCCGAAGATAGACTCCTTCGCCGCACGCTCCTGCCGCTACGACAAATGCTGAGGTGCGCAATACGAATTCTTGGAGGAAACTGAAATGGAAGACAAAAGCCTCATAAAAAAGGCTCTGCTCGAGAAGGTCGCAGACCTTCACTCCGTCCCCGACGGAGCATATAATATCCGTGAGAACAGCACCGCTGCCGGCAGACGAAGCACAGACAGCATAAAGATCGAGAACAAGGAGGGCGCGCCCGGCATCGTCGTTACCGTCGCCGACGGAACGAAGAACAAGAGCGTACACATTCCCGTCATCATCACGGAAAGCGGTATCACCGAGACCGTTTACAACGATTTCTTCATCGGCAGCGACTGCGACGTGCTCATTGTCGCCGGCTGCGGTATCCATAACGGCGGCGAGGAGAAAAGCGCGCACGACGGCGTGCATTCGCTGAAGGTAGGCGAGCGCTCGCACGTCCGCTATGTGGAAAAGCATTACGCAGAGGGCTCGGGCGGTCGCTCGATGGCTCCGAAAATGACAGTCGAGCTCGCAGAGGGAGCATCTATCGATATCGAGACCGTTCAGCTCGGCGGTGTCTCAAGCTCCGTGCGCGAAACGGTCATCGACGCCGCACGCGGCGCGTCCGTTATCATTACGGAGAGGATAATGACCGACGGCGACGAGACCGTCGACTCCCGCACGAGCGTCAATCTGAACGGCGACGGCTCCTCCGCGCGCATCAATTCCAGAAGCGTCGCACGCGGCAGCTCGCGTCAGATATTCTACCCCGCGATAAACGGAAACGCCGAGTGCTTCGGTCACGTACAGTGCGACTCGATAATCATGGACGGCGCCACCGTTCGCAGCATTCCCGAGATCTGTGCAAACGACGTTAACGCGCGGCTTATTCACGAGGCTGCGATAGGACGCATCGCGGGAGATCAGATACTCAAGCTCCAGACGCTCGGACTTGACGCCGAGCAGGCAGAGGAGCAGATCCTTGCGGGACTGCTCAAGTAAAACAAAGCAAACTCAAGAGAGAAGGTTTATATATGAAGGCATACACATCAATGACAAAGGAAGAACTCAACGCCGAGCTTGCCGAGCAGCGTGCTCAGCTGTCCGTTTGGGAGGAGCAGAACCTCACACTCGACCTGACACGCGGAAAGCCCAGCCAGTCTCAGCTTGACCTCTCCTCAAAAATGCTCGGAGTCATTTCCGACCGCGGCGACTGCTTCTCTGAGACGGGACTCGACTGCCGTAACTACGGTATTCTCGACGGACTCCCGGAGACAAAGCGTCTTTTCGGCGAGCTGCTCGGTCTTCCGTCGGACATGATACTCATCATGGGTAACTCCTCGCTCAACGTAATGTACGATACCATCGTTCGCTGTATGCTCTTCGGAGTCGCGGGAGGTCACGAGCCTTGGGTCAGACAGGGACGCACGAAGTTCCTCTGCCCCGCACCGGGCTATGACAGACATTTCGCGATCTGCCGCACGCTCGGCATTGAGATGATACCCGTTCGCATGAACGAGGACGGTCCCGACATGGACATGGTCTACAACCTTGCCTGCTCCGACCCGTCGATCAAGGGTATCTGGTGCGTACCGAAGTTCTCGAACCCCGGCGGAGTTACATATTCC
>CAYYKO010000026.1:0-22029 GCA_964441695.1 uncultured Ruminococcus sp.
GGTGCATTTCCGTCTCGCAGAACGACAACTCCGCATACTGTCAGTGCGATAAGTGTACCGAAGCTATCGAACGCGACGGACATTCCGGATATCTCCTTACCTTCGTAAACCGCATCGCCGAGGAGGTAGAAAAGCAATACCCCGATGTTCTCATCCACACCCTTGCATATCAGATGACGGAAAGTATTCCGAAAAATCACGACATAAAGCCCCGTGAGAACGTTCTTATTCAGCTGTGCTCCATCGGCTGCTGCTACAACTCTCCCATTGAGGAAAGCCATCGCATTAACGGAAGCTTCTACAAGTCACTCACAGCGTGGTCAAGCTACTGCGACAAGCTGTTTATCTGGGATTATTGCACTAACTTCAGATGGTACATTGCGGAGCTCGGAAACCTTGATTATGACATCCTTGCGGGAAACATGCGCCTGTTTGCAGACAATAAGGCGTCAGGAATCAGAGCTCTCGGTTCGTACAACTCACCCGGCTCGACCGGCTTCCAGGAGCTCAAGGCATACCTTCTTTCCCTGCTCATGCAGGACCCTTATATGAGCGAAGAGGAATACAACACGCATCTTGAGGAATTCCTCCGCGGATATTACGGTCCCGGCTGGCAGAGCATCAAGGATTACATCGACTTTGTCGGAACAAAGGTCTGGACACCGGGACGCGACAGCTCTCTCTATGCAGATCCCGATGCGCTTATATTTGTAATTTACAACAAAAACATGACAATGATCGATGGCTGGATGTCCAATGCCGAAAATCTCGCCGAAAATGAGCTTCAGCTCGACAACCTCCGCCGACTTCGTGTTCAGATCGACTTCTACAAGATCAATATTCTGTGGGACAAAATGTACACGAACGGCACTGAAGAATCAAAAAAGGAGATCCTCGACATGTGCTTTGCTTGGCAGGCGGAGCTTCAAAAGTATCAGATCCTGATGACCGAGCACAGAGGCATCCCGAATTTCACAGAAATAACAAGACCTCCTCTCGAATGGAGACTTTGCATAGGAAACACAGTCACAGAGGAGATCGAATAAGCCGAACGGAGATTATCAGTTATGGATCCTTCAAAAAGCATAGCATATCCCATAACTTCGCTGACGATAAACGGCAACGACATCGCGCGATACAGGATCGTCTACAGCGCAGACGCCACGGAATCGGTATTGACCGCGGCGGCGCAGCTTCAAAAATACATCAAGCTTGCCGTCGGCGTCCGTCTCACAGCGGAGGTCGGCGAGCGGCGTGACGGCTGCATCATCTATCTCGACGACAAGGTCTTCGATGACGATGAAACGTACTCGCTGAAAAACGAAGGTGACAGCTTTATTATCGGTGGCTCCGGGGTTCGCGGGGTGCTTTACGGCGCCTTCGAATTTCTCGAGAGCTGTATCGGCTGGCGCTTTCTTGCGCCGGAATGCGACTATATGTCACGAAACGGCGCACTCGATATCTCGGGAGTGGATGTAACAAAAAGGCAACACTTTGTCTACCGCGACCCGTACTGGTATTCGACGAAGCCCGGCTTTTCGGAGTTCTCCGCAAAGCGAAAGATCAATTACGCAACTCAAAACGACGTGAGCTTCGGTGGCGGACTTGTCGACACCGGCTGCCACACCTTCGGCAAGTATATTCCCGAGTCGCGCGACGCACAGCCTTGCCTGTGCTCCGAGGAAACCTACGAAAAAGTCCTCGCCGGCGTGCTTGCCGACCTTGAGGCGGAGCCCGACCGCTGGTGCGTTTCCGTTTCGCAGAACGACAATTCCGAGTACTGTCAGTGCGAGCACTGCCGCGAGCTCATCGAGCGCGACGGCTACTCCGGCTATGTTCTTGCCTTTGTCAACAGGGTCGCGGAGGCTGTCGAGAAGAAGTATCCGAACGTGCTCATACACACGCTTGCCTACAGCGTGACACAGGACGTTCCGAAGAACGCAAGCATAAAGCCGCGAAGCAATGTCCTAATTCAGCTGTGCTCAGTATGCGCCTGCTTTAACCGTCCTCTCACGGACGAAACAAACGAGCGCAACAGGACCTTCTGCCACGACCTCAAAAGCTGGGCGGAGATATCCGATAAAATGTTCATCTGGGACTACTGCACGAACTTCAAGTGGTACACCATGGAGCTCGGCAATCTCGGGTACGATATTCTGGCGGGAAACATGCGCCTGTTTGCCGAAAGCAAGGCAACGGGCATTCGCTCTCTCGGCTCCTACGAGTCTCCCGGCTCCGCGGGCTTCCAGGATCTTAAGGTATACCTGCTCTCGCTGCTCATGCAGGAGCCCTTTATGAGTCGCGAGGAATACGAGCAGCACACCAACGAATTCCTGCGCGGCTTCTACGGACCCGGCTGGGAAAGCATTCGCGCTTACCTCGATTTTGTCGACGGCAAGGCGTGGAAAATGGGGCTCGAAAGCCTGCTCTTCACGGATCCCGACGAGCTCATGATAAGCACCTTCCGAGATAACATGCCGACGCTTGAAAATTACTTTGACCGCGCCGAGGCGCTTGCCGAAAACGACATGCAGCTCAAGAGCATACGCTGTCTGCGCGTTCAGCTTAATTTCTTCAAGATAAGCACGCTCTGGGACGAGATGTACATAAACGGTACCGAGGAAACACGTCGCGAGATCGTCGGCATGACCTTCGACTGGCAGGCGGAGCTTTACAAGTATGATATCCACATCGCCGAGGCTCGCGGTATACCGAGCTTTAAGGAGATAACGCGTCCCCCGCTCGGCTGGAGACGCTGCTTCGGCAACACGGTGACCGAGGAGCTTCAGAAATAAGCGCAAAAAAGCACACGGCAGGCAGTCATTGTCACTGCACCGTGTGCTTTGTCTTATTTGATCCCGTTTTCGATGAGCCGCTCGGTCAGGCTGTCCGCCATTTCGTGGTAAAACTCGAGATTCGGATAAAGCTCGATAAAATCGACCGCGCGGTAATAGCAAAAATCGTCCCACGCGCCGTCAGCTCGCGTTTTTATGCGGTCGTACAGTCGGCGCACCTTCGCCTCGACCGTGTCACCGTCTGTTGAAATATTCCGCATCGTACACCATATACGGCGTATCTTGTCGTTAAAGATCTTTCTGTGGTCGACGTCGTAATTTAGTATCTGTACGGAATAAAAGCCGTCATCCTCGGGCGTAAAGCCGTCAAAGCCCTGCAAATGCAGGAATATTCGCCCGACAACGCAGTCTCCGAGAGGCGTGCGGTGCGTGCGATCCTCCTGTATCATGTCATCGGTGAGAAGCGGCGTCATTACAGTGTAAAGATCCGCAAGAAAGGTGCCGTATTCCTCTGCAAGACGCGACATGACCTCGCAAGCAATACGCCGTGCGCCGTCAAAGCAGCCCTCGTCTTGAATGTATTCGGGGCACATGTAGTACACGGTTATGCCGCGCGACAAAAGCAGCTCCGTCAGCTCGCGCATATCAGCCGAAAAGCATGCTGCTCTGTTCTCGGCGTCGTCTTCGTAGGAGCCGATATCGTTTACGCTGTACATCACGACGACATGCGTCGGAGCGTATCGCATCAGATCCTCCTCTAGGTGCTCGAGCTCATACCTTACAGTACCGCCGCCGATACCGACATTGTACATTCGAACGTGGTCCTCGGGGAAATTTCTGAGGTAATACTCAAACACAAGCTCCGTCCACAGCGCGCTTGCAGTCAGGCTGTCTCCGAGAAAGCACACCCTCGAATTCGCGGGAAAGCGAGGGATCCCGCGTCCCTTATATTCATTATAGATCATGATATGTCTCCGTTTCGCTGATTTGTATGCTGCCATTGAAAGCATCCAAAATACCCGTGAACTCCTCAAGCGTCGCCGCGCGGTTCAGCGCATCGCGAACGGCTGACGAGCCGCGAATTCCCTTTATAAAGTGCGCCGCTCTGCCCCGCGCCTCGCGTATTCCACGTGTCTCGCCCTTCTTTTTGACAAGCTCCTCGGCAAGTCGCACGGCAAGCGATATCCGCTCCCCGGTGTCGGGTGCCGAAAAGGCTTCGCCGCTTCCAAGCGCTTCTATCTCGCGGAATATCCACACATTTCCGAGCGCGGCGCGACCTATCGCCACTGCATCGCAGCCCGTCTGCTCCGTCATTCGAACGGCGTCCGCCGCACAGCAGATGTCTCCGTTGCCGATAACGGGGATCTCGTGCGGCACAGCCTCGCGAACGGCACGTATGACCGCCACGTCGCAGCTCGGCGCATACATCTGCTCGCGCGTGCGTCCGTGAACTGTGATAAGCTGTGCTCCCGCATCAGCCATCGCGGCGGCAAAGTGCGGTGCATTTATGCGCGAGCTGTCCCAGCCCGCGCGTATCTTAACGGACAGAGACAGCCCGTGACGCTCCGTGACCTCGCGTGCGGCACGAACAAGGCGCACCGCGTTGCCCTCGTTTCTCATAAGCGAGCAGCCGTCGCCCGCCGTAACGATCTTCCTGACAGGACAGCCCATGTTTATATCGATGCCGTCAAGGCGCGCGGCACCTCCGACGTGCTCAAGCAGCCGCTCAAGCGCATACGACATTTCGTCGGCATCGTGACCGAACAGCTGTATTCGGCACGGCGCCTCGTCGGGCGCAAGCTCGGCAAGCTCGAGCGTTTTTTTATCGTTATGGCAGACGGCGGCTGCGGAGATCATCTCCGTCACGGCACCCGCGCAGCCCATTTCCGTACAAATTCGGCGAAAGCTCACATCCGTGAAGCCAGCCATCGGAGCGAGAAAGGCACGTATTTTCAAAGCAGTTCCTCCGCTGATGTTTATCTGAATCATTTTATCACAGAACACGCCCGATTTCAATAGCAAGCGAGAAAAAACGTCATTCCCGAGCGAAGGGAAAATTTATTAACACATTCTCGGCTTTATTTTACATTATGTTATTGTACTTTTTGAGAAAAAATAGTATAATAAACTCAATACAATCGCGCCGCATATCGCGGTCTACGACGAAAGGACTATTATTATGAGAACAGCTGACATCATAACGAAAATAAATGAAGGAGCACTCGACACACAGCTCTGCGAGAAGCTTGCGGTCAATGCTGCAAGGCTCGAGGGTGAGCACGCTCGCTACAGCGCAGCCGCAGACGCCTTCCGCACACAGTACGGCGACCTTGACGGCGTGCGTTTATTCTCCGTAGGAGGCAGAAGCGAGATCTCCGGCAACCACACAGACCACAACCACGGACGCGTTATCGCAGCCTCCGTTAACCTCGATATTCTTGCAGTTGCCGCTCCGACAGACGACGGTGAGATCCGCATAAAGAGCGAGGGCTTCCCCGAGGATACAGTTCCCGCAGACGCCTTCGAAAAGGTCGACGAGAGCAAGTTCTTCACCTCCGCTGCCATCATCGCTGGTATGGAGAAGGCATTCGTCAATGCGGGCTACCGTGTCGGCGGCTTCCGCGCCTACACGACCTCCAATGTGCTCAAGGGCTCGGGTATATCCTCCTCCGCAGCCTTCGAGGTAATGGTCGGAAATATTCTCAACTACCTCTACAACGACGGCAAGGTATCGAATGTCGAGATCGCCAAAATGGCTCAGTTCGCTGAGAACGAGTACTTCGGCAAGCCCTGCGGACTCATGGATCAGACCGCATGCGCTGTCGGCGGCTTCATCACCATCGATTTTGCCGACCCCACCGCTCCCGTGATCGAAAAGCTCGACTTTGACCTCACCTCCGAGGGCTATTCCCTCTGCATTGTCAACACAGGCGGAAACCACGCCGACCTCAACGAGGATTACGCCTCCGTTCCCGCCGAGATGAAGTCCGTTGCCGCTCTTCTCGGAAAGAAGGTGCTCCGCGGCACGACTCACGATGAGCTTATCGCTCATGCACGCGAGATCAGAAGCACCTGCGGCGACCGCGCGCTTCTTCGCGCCTTCCACTTCATTGCCGAGAATGAAAGAGTCGACAGTCAGGTCAGCGCTCTCAAGGCGGGCGACCTTGACGGCTTCTTCGCAGGCGTAACGGCAAGCGGAAGCTCCAGCTTCAAGTATCTCCAGAATGTGTATACAACAAAGAACGTATCCGAGCAGGGTCTCTCGCTCGCGCTGTGCATCACCGAGGCATATCTCGCAGGAAAGCGCGCGGCATGCCGCGTACACGGCGGCGGCTTTGCCGGAACCATTCAGGCATTCGTTCCCGCAGACTGCACCGAGGAATACCGCACACTCATCGAGAGCGTATTCGGCGAGGGCTCGTGCCATATTCTCTCCGTGCGCCGCGCCGGTGCAGTTGAGCTCACACTGTAATGAAAAAGCGCACCGCTCACACACCCGAGCAAAGCCGAGCCATTCGCCGCAAGGTGCTTCTGCTGCTTTTGAGCTTCGTTATCCAGCTCGGAATATACATCGGGCTGTCATCACTCGGCGTTCTTTTTGACGCACGCTTTTACACCGTCGGCTTCACGGTTTACCTGACGCTCGGCGCTGCCGTTCTGGTACTTTACTACGTGCTGAACGGCGCGTCCTTCTCGGCGGCTGAGAAGACGTCTGACGAAAGGCTGCTCGCGCGACGCGAGAAGGCTCGCCGACTTCATTACATCCTCCTGCCGATGGCTGTGCTTTTGCTCATCGTGTTCGCGGATATGTACTTCGGCGAGAGCGTCCGCTCGCTGCTTGGGTGAAGCGCATGATACCTGTTTATCTTATCGCCGTCGGTCAGCTTCGCGAGAGCTACTTCAGGCAGGCTGCCGACGAATACAAAAAGCGTCTCCACACCGTCACAGAGCTTGAGATACGTGAGGAGCGTCTGCCCTCAGAGCCCTCACAGGCGCAGATCGACGCCGCGCTCGACAAGGAAGCGGAAAGAATTCTCGCCGCCGTTCCGAAGCGCAGCTACATTGTCGCTATGTGCATCGAGGGACGTCAGATGAGCTCCGAGAAATTTGCTGCCGCGCTTGACAGCGCCGCATTGTCAGGCTACTCCTCGGTGACCTTCATTATCGGCTCGTCGCACGGGCTTTCCGATAATGTGAAAAGCCGCGCGCAGCTTAAGCTGTCGATGTCCGAGATGACCTTCCCGCACAAGCTCGCCCGCGTAATGCTGCTTGAGGCTGTTTACCGTGCCTCGGAGATATCCTCGGGCGGAAAGTATCACAAATGACCTTGCCTCGTGCCGTGACACGCGGAGAAAGGTGAAAAAATGAAACATTTACCGAAATCGGTGCTCCGACATATCGGGGCCGCAGCGCTGTTCTTCGCGGTAAGCGTCGGCTCCTGCGTTTATCTCTTCGCCCCCGGAAGTGAGAGCGCTCCGATAAAGATCACCGACAGAAACAACGACAAAGTCGAAGACGAAAAGCCTCCGCTTTACATTTTCGTCGAGGAGGAGAAGACGCCGACGCTGTCTGTCGACGAGCTGCTTGCTCAGCTTAAGGACGTGAATTACACGTCTCTTTGCAACGTGCTCGATACCTCCCTGCTCTCCTCGGCTCACAGCTCCCTGCCGGGTGCGGGAGCTCTGTCGAGTGCGGGGTATTACACCTCCGACAGCACCTATTCACAGGGCTCCTTCGTGCTCGGCGTAATGCCCGCGCTCACGCTCCCGAGCGTATATTCGCTTCGCTCTCGCACAGTGAAGGACGTCTCCTACGAGCAGCTTTCCGACTACGCGCAGTTTACGGCTGTGTACACCGACCGCGAGGAGGAGCGCCCAGCCATCGAGCTGTACATGGGCTATCTGCTCATCGACAACGGCGAGAGCATTGACATCTACAGCAATACGGGCAATTACCTCATGAGCTTCAACGACTCCGAGTACGCGCTCGCCTATGCACGCGACAGCGCGGGAGACCCGCTGTTTTATAAAACGGAAAGCGTAACGTACCGCCTTCCCGAAAACGGCGAGATCGTCCGCGACGAGGAGGGTGAGCGTGTCCGCGACCCGCACGAGAAGGAAGACAATATTCTCATGGAGGGACGCCTTGACACTGAGGGTGAATCGGACGCTCCCGTCGAATACCCCGTCACCGTGACCGAGGAAAAGCGCGCGTATTATAAGCTCTCCGCCAACGGCTCGTATTTCGTCAGAAGCGATTACGATGAGCAGACGGACTCGCGCGGCGTCAATTTCGACTACCCGTCGTATTACGGCGTGACCGACTCCAATATCTCTCTCGGCGTCGAGACCTTTGAGAAGTTCACTCAGAACATCGACGGTGAGATATCCGTGAAGCACGACGCCGAATGGAGCTATTACCGCTACGGCGAGAAGCTCTCCGAGGACACCTACGCCCGCGCGTATAATTTCAGTGAAACGCTCGGCTGCGTCGTAACGGAGGGCTATTATCACGAGGGAGGTCTGTATTTCGTTGGCGCCTCGGGAAACCGTGCGTTCAACACGTACAAGCATTACAACGACGTCAACGCCGACAGGTACGTTATCGAAAACCTCATGCCCCCGATATCGGACGGTGAGGAAAGCATCGGCTATTACTACTACGACCACGGCTATGTCCGCGCTCGGCTCGAGAAGATCGATTATTGGAATTACGACAAGAATAACAAGATACAGGTCTACTCAAGCGAGGAGGTGCTCATCGACACCCGCGGAAATATATTCCCCATTCCCTCGGGCTTTACGCTGCGCGGATATTCCGACGGCGTGCTGCTGCTCGAGCACAACGGAATGTACGGCTTTATGAATACCTCAGGCGACTGGATCGCGCAGCCGATATACAGCTACGCCGAGGCGTTCCACGAAGGTCTTGCCGTGCTCAAAACAGCTGACGGCAGATACGGCATGATCGACACTGCGGGAAATATCGTGCTCCCCTTCGCATACAGCCACCTGTCCTCCGTCTCAGACGGCATAATCGCCGCGTTTTCTGACAAATACGGCTGGCAGATAATCCGAAAGATGACCGTGTAAGTGTAATTTCCGAAACAGTCGCAGCATAATATCAAAACAGAACACAGCCTCGGCGGCTTCAGCTTCGCCGAGGCTTTTTTTCGGAGGCTGTATGGAAGCGCTGTCCGTTATTCTGAATGCTTATATCCTGCCGTGTGCTCTTGTCGCGTGCGGATTGCTGCTTGCCGTGAAAATTCGCCTGCTGCATATCCTTCAGCCGCGGAATTTTCTTCGTGCGCTACTGCCGAAGAAGAAGGGCTCAGGTGTTTCTCCGGCAATGGCTATGTGTACAGCTCTTGCTGGAACTCTCGGCGTCGGAAATATAGCGGGAGTCGCAACGGCTATCACAGCGGGCGGCGCGGGGGCTGTCATGTGGATGTGGATAGGCAGTGCAATTTCGGCAAGTGTGAAATACGGCGAGGTCGCCCTTGCGGTAAAATACAGGCACCGTGAGAAGGACGCCTTCGTCGGCGGCACAATGTACACCGCGCGCGACGGTCTGTCACGTTATATCGGCACACGGCGTGCCGCTCGCTTCGGCGCAGTCTTCGCCGCGCTGTGCATAGCGAATTCACTGCTCATGGGCAATATCATTCAGGTGCGGAGCGCCGCCGCGGTCTTTGACATTCCCGCCCTTCCGGTCTGTGCCGCCTTCGGCGCCGTTATAATTCTTCTTTCCGTCTGCAAGCTTCATACGCTGACTCAAGTCACCTACGCCGCCATCCCGCTTCTGTCGGCAATTTACATTGCCCTCTCGCTTGCGGCAATAATAAGCTACCGCGCACTCCTGCCGAGCATTCTGTCCGAAATTGTCGGTGAGGCGTTCGCCGTGCGTCCGCTTGTCGGCGGCAGCATCGGTCACGGTATGATGCGCGCCGTGCGCTACGGCATCACGCGAGGTATATTTTCAAACGAAGCCGGCTGCGGCACCTCGCCCACCGCACATGCCACAGCCGAAACGGATAGCGCGCACAGTCAGGCGTGCTTCGGAATATTCGAGGTCATCGCCGACACGCCGCTGCTCTGCTCCATGACGGCGTTTGTCATACTTCTCGCCGACAAGGCAGGTCCTGCCTTGACAGATAGCTTCGACGGCGTGCCGCTCGCACTTGCTGCCTTCGAGACTCTGCTCGGCAGCCTTCCGTCACTCATTATCGGAATATCGGTAATATTCTTCGCACTCGCGACAGTCGCGACGCAGCTGCTCTACGGACGGATCGCGGCAGAATATCTGTCACGCAGACGCGTCGTCGGTCTTGCCTTTACTGCCCTCTTCACCGTCTGCGCCGTCTCGGCTTCACAGCTCCCGAGCGGCATTATATGGTACGCTGCCGACATTATCATCGCCGTAATGACGCTTATGAATGTGCTGATGCTTTTTGCAATGCGTGACGAAATCAAGCGCATTTCGTCCGAAAATGTCGACGAGTCGTGCAAAATCGCACATATGTATTGTAAAAACGAAGGTACTGTGTTATAATTATAAAAAGTGAAACGCTTGCTACATTATTAAAAGCATCGCTTTAAGACATCGAGGGGGGGAGCGTCATGATCTCCGACGAAACTGCATATAAACGCTACATCTGCGGAGACGAAGCGTCAGCCGCCGTGCTTGTCGAACGCTACGGCGACGCCCTCACGCTGTACATTAATCGATATATCCGCGACATGTATGAAGCTGAGGACCTGATGATCGAGTCGTTCTCGCGAATTTTTTCAAAGGCACGCCCGATATCGGACGACAGCGGAATGTTCAGAGCATATCTTTACAAGATCGCCAGAAATCTTGCTCTCCGTCACGCCAAGCGACGGCATATACCGCTGTCCTTTGAGGACGAGCTGACACACGAGCCGCGCGACGACACCGAGGCGCATACACAGCTGTTCAAAAACGAGCGCGAGCGTCAGCTTATAGGCGCCATGTCACGGCTGAAAAGCGACTACCGTGACGCGCTGTATCTTGTATATTTTGAGGAAATGAGCTACCGCGACGCCGCGCGTGTCATGCAGCGCAGCGAGGCACAGCTGACAAAGCTCGTTTATCGCGGAAAGCAAAGCCTCAGGGCAATGCTTGAAAAGGAGGGCTTCGACCTTGCGGACGACTGAAGAACGAACCGAGCTTATACTCAAGAAAACCGAAAAGATCAAGGCGCATCGCCGCAGGCTTCGCACAGCCGTGCTTCACTCGTGTACCTGCTGTGCCTGCGCTGTGCTCATGGTACTCTGCGCGATAAATATGCCGCGCGTCGGCACGTCCGGCAGCATTGCCGTCGGTGACGAGAGTGTAGCCGCAACGCTTCTTGCACAAAATCCCGCCATCGGATATATTATAATGGCGATTCTCGCATTTCTTCTCGGCGTGTGCGTCACCGCTCTTATGTTTCGCATAAATCGGCGTGAGGCGGAAAGAGGTAACGCAGAGTCGGAGGAGCGCCGTGAACTTTGAGATAATAGACAATCTGTTGCAGATCGTGCTGCTCATGACCTGCGCCGTGCTTGCCGCATTTTTAGGTCTGCGCTACCGCGCGCGTCAGCTGCTGATTCTGTCCCTCTACTACGCCTGCTTTGCCACGGGAACCGCGTATTACGTGCTCCATATCGCGATCTGCGGCACGGCACCGCAAATATTCTACGTTTCCGAAATATCGTGGATCGCGGCATATATTTTCATTTTATCGATACAGATACTGCGTTCAGGGGGTCTCCACCTCAACTTCTCGTTTGTCGCCGCCGCCCCGGCGTTTGTGTATTCGTGCGGTGCGATGTATTATCAAATAATGCTGTATATGACACTGCTCTTTGTCGCAGCAGCGGGAGCTATCATGTATATTTCGATATGGCGTCTGTACAATAATGTCAAGGGGCGAGCGTTTGATATTTGCTGTATCTGCTGCCTCATGCTTCAGCTGACGCTGTATCTGTCGTCTTTCCTTATGAGAGACTTCTCGCATTTCAATCTCTACTTTGCACTTGATATCGTCCTGTCGTTATCCTTTGCGGCGCTCCTGCCGATCTCGCTGCGGGAGGTACACCGAAAATGATGTACATCGAGAATGTATTCATCTGCCTTGCGATACCGCTCATGCTGTCACTGTTCTTCACCTCCGGCAATGTTCGGCGCTTTATCGCGTTTATCTTCGTCGGAATGGGCGTGTGCCTGCTGTCGGCGTACATTACGAGCTTCGTTATGAGCTGCTACAATACAACTCCCACGGTCGCGGCTATCGAGCTTTCACCCGTTATCGAGGAGGTAATGAAGCTGTTTCCGCTGCTTTTTTACCTGCTTGTGCTCGAGCCGAAGCCCGAGCAGCTTCCGTCAGCTGCAATTGCCGTGGCGGTCGGCTTTGCGACACTCGAGAATGTGTGCTACCTCACCGAAAACGGTGCGGATAATTTCTACTATCTGCTCGTGCGTGGAATGTCCGCCGGAGCGCTGCATATTCTGTGCGGGATAATCTGCGGCTTCGGAATATCCTATGTATTCCGGCACAGCTGGCTGAAGCTTACGGGATGCGTAGGAATTCTCGGCTTCTGCTCCGGCTTTCATGCGGTATATAATCTTCTGATAACAGCTAGCGGCGCCTGGCGCGCCGTCGGCTACTGCTTCCCTTCCGTATTCATCGTACTGATATTCGTTTTTAGGAAGCTGATGCCGCGACTGAGCCTCGCGTTTAAGTAAATCTGTAAAAAAGTGAAGCGTTTTCCAAACGCTTCACTTTTTTATTTGTTTTTCACTCAGATGATGGAAGTTTTTTGTTTTTTCGGTATTTATATTAGTAGAGCAATAAAAGCAAAGGAGGAGGATCTATGACCGGTAAGACGGAAGAACGGCTTCGAAAAATACGTTGCCGAGTCAATGCACGGCGGGCGGCGCACGAAAAGCGTATCTGCCGACAGCTCACAGCAGCTTGCCTGTTTCTTCTGACCGGAATCTGCACAATGTGGAGATATGCCATGTCTCCGCTTGACGTATCGGAGGGAGGAGTCTACGGCACGGTGCTGCTGCGTTACAACGTGGGAGGCTATGTCGCGCTCGCCGTAGCCGCTTTTACAGCGGGGGTTCTGATAAGCGTCATCTGTATTAAGGCAAGGAAGCAAAAAAAACGAAAACAAGTCCGACGGACAGACTTAAAACGTCCGTGTAATTCATGACAAAATGAGGAGACAAAAAATGAGATCACGAATTATCAGTCTTCTGCTCGCGCTGTGCATTACGGTGGGAATGGTCCCGCTGATGACACCGAAGGCAGAAGCGCTTGACCTGATGTCGATATTCGAAGCGGCAGGTCCCATTGTCAGGGGAGCGATCAATGCCTCGGAGCAGGCTAAGGAAGAAAATTGGGGCTTCGGAAAAGCTCTTGCAGGAACGTTCAAGTCCATCGGCAAGGAATTTCTCGACCTTGGCGATGACAGCAAAAACGAGCCCGCCTCTACAGTCATCGTAAACGAAGTAGACCTCAGCGAGGTCGAACTTCAGCTTGCGAATATTCAGAGCACTCTCAACAGTCAAAGCATTACCTTGACACAGATAAAGGACAGCATCAAATCAAATAATGATGCCGTAACAAAACAGCTGAATGATCTGAAGAGCCAGATCGCAGACAGCACATTGCAGCTCCAGTACTACACTTATCTGAGTAAGTATTTTGAGTTTCACAATGAGTTCTACGAAGCTGTAAGCTATTACGACAAGGCTCTCACTACCTTGTATTCGAGCAACCCCTCGCCGATGAACATCAAAAACACATTTGACCAGTTCTACTCGCTCGCAAATGTTCAGTACACCGGTAACTACTATTCGGCTATCGAGAGCCTCGGCAAGTTTCTGCGCGGTGAGTATGTTACGCTGGAAAACGGTTCCGTGATCGATATCCTCTGCAAGTACTATGAGCTTGCGGGCTACTCGAAGAACGAGACCGCGGCTGCCGTCAAAAACTTCATCGGCAACACATACTACACATACTGTCTCGCAACCTACTACTACCTCTCTATAGCACTTTTCCAGAACACGTATCTCGAAGACAACAACCTCGAAGACTATACCTCGGATCTCGGCATTATGAAGAACAAGGTGCAGATCGAGGCCGATGTAAAGACCATTCTCGAAAGCTTTGCGAACACCACTGCTCACGTGTTCTATGATCTGAACAACCACTTCAGCTCGCTCGGAACTGTCAAAGTCACCTACTACAGGGCGGGTGTTAATTACGTCAGCCGTACCATCACCGACAGCAAGCTGGATGTCGAGCCCGGTTCCGCCGTTACGATGCCGAGCAGCGATACTATTCTCACCTCATATCTTGGCGAAGACTTCGTTGCAATGTTCGGCGGTATGTGTGAGTACACCTACACATCGTCTTCAAACGCGGCAACTGTAAACGCAAACAAGATCTACTTTGACAACATGAAAGACGGCGGCTCGGCTGTCGTTACCATGAACTGCACTGTAGGCGATATATCCGTTCCGCTTAGCACGTACAGGTTTAACGGCAAAAACGGCAAGCTCGCCGGCGGCTACGGAACTAACGATTATCCATACATTATTATGACAAAGGAGCATTTTAACTCCTTCGCAAACGGCACAGGCATCGAATCCCCAGTAGTTTCGCTTAATGCCGATCTCGACTACGGCGGTGCTACCATCAACGGAGTCAGATATGAGTTCAAGGGAACATTCCTCGGAAACGGCCACAAGATATCGAACTTCAAGATAGAGAGCGGCGGTTATGATAACTGCTACGGTCTGTTCTCCGTGGTAAGCGGCACTGTATGCGACCTTACTGTGGCAAACGCAACCATTCAGCCGAATACCATGGACACCGGTACGTTCCGCGTCGGTTCTATCGCGGGAAAACTCAGCATAGGAAAAATATACCGTTGCGAAGCCGTTTCGGTCTCTGTGGGATACATTGCAGACAGCAGGGGCGGTGCATATGTCGGCGGTCTCGTCGGTGAAGTCACGAATCGCGGAACACTTACAGAGTGTATCGCATATGACTGCACCCCCGCACTCGGCTATAACTCAACATCAGGTGCGCTCGGAGGCCTCGTCGGACGCATCAGTAACCTTGGAGAGGTCAGCTACTGCGGTCGTGAGGAAGGTTTTATATTACAGACTAACAATAACAACGCGAACAACAACGCCGGCGGACTTATCGGCGAAGTCAACAGAGGAACGCTTAATTACTGTTGGAACTACAAAACGGTAGATGCAACAACCGACCAGCATACCAACTACGCCACAAGCAGCCGTCACGGCTCGTTTATAGGATATATAGATACTCTTTGGAGCACGGGAAATGTTCTCTACACCGGAGAAGGCGCAAAAAACACTCTCGTTAACTTCGTCACAGTCGGCACTCTCAGAAGAGGCGACGCACTGCAATACTACGAAGCAAAAGATCTTACAAAGTCTAAGATCAATCTTACGGGTAATTGGTGCTTCAGCAACGTCAGCGGATACGGAAATCCCGTAAGACTCGGAACATTTAAGGCTATCTCCGTAAACACGGATAATGTGCAAACCGTATTTAAGTACGGTGAGCCTCTGACATTCGCCGGACTCGAAGTTAATATGACGCTCAACGGTTCACGCATCAGTGGAGGTCCCTACGGACTCACATCCTACGGCGGCTACTCGGTAAGCAGCGACTACAATGCCGAAAAAGCGGGCACATACACCGTAACGGTGTCTTCGGGAAATATGAAAACCTCATATAAGGTAACCGTTCTCCCGAAGGCGCACACCTTCAAGCAGGTGCTTGAGCCCTCGAGCTGTACGACAGCAGGCTCTGTGTACTATATCTGCCAGGACGCCGATTGCAACGAAACCTACGACCGTCAGACACTTCCCGCTCGCGGTCATATGATTACGCACTACGACTCGATCGACGCAGACTGTAACGGCACATCGCAGAGAGAATACTGGCACTGCACCGTCTGCGGCAAGTACTACCTCGATGAGGACTGCACAACGGAAAGCTCTAAGGCAAATCTGAATTTCGCAGGAACAAAGCACAACTACACGACCCCCGAGTACAGCTGGGTCAAGGGCGACGACGGAATGTACATCTGCACGGCAAGCGCGTACTGTCAAAACGCAAATTGCCCGCTTCACCCGAAGTCAAGCCCGCTGACTGAGGTAGGATCAATGCACGCATACAGCACAAATCCCCCGTCACAGACTACGGACGGCAAGATGACCTTCGTTGCCGAGTTCACCAATCCTCACTTTACAACGCAGGAAAAAGACGACGTTATCCCTGCAACGCACCCTCAGCACACCTTCGCCGATCCCGTTTACACGTGGACGGAGAACGCAGACGGCAGCTACAGCTGCACGGCAACTGTTGCCTGCACGCTCGAGAACTGCTATGAGTACCCCGCTTCGAAGCCTATCACAGAGGTCGGAAGCGTCACTGCCGATATCACGGAAGCGACATGCAAGCTCACTGGTCACGCCTCTTACACGGCAACGTTCACGGATTCCCACTTTATTACTCAGACCAAGGAAGCAGAGCTTCCGATAATCGAGTGCCCGAGCAAGTCCTTCAAGGATGTCAAGAAGGGCAGCTGGTTCCACACTGAGGTCGACTTCGCCGTCTCGCGAGGTCTGATGAACGGTACAAGTGCAACCACCTTTGAGCCGGATACCGCAATGAGTCGTGCGATGCTCGTAACGGTTCTGTGGAGAATGGAGGGCTCACCCGCTCCGAAAGGCAAGACTCCCTTCACCGACCTTAAGCAGTCGTGGTATCGCGATGCTGTGGCTTGGGCTTACGAGAATGATATCGTAAAGGGTATAACCGACACGACCTTCGAGCCCGACACAAGCATCATTCGCGAACAGCTCGCGGCTATAATGTACAGATACGCACAGTATCGCGGTCTTGACGTCAGCGCACGCGCAGAGCTCTCCGCCTTCAAGGATTCGGGCAAGATACGAGCCTATGCGCTCGACAGCGCAGCGTGGGCATACGCCGCAGGACTTATCACGGGTAAGCCCGCAGACGACGGTGTAGGCGTAATATTCGAGCCTCGCGGAAGCGCGACGAGAGCTCAGGTCTGCACGATCATGATGCGTTACATTAACAGCTACGTAAAGTAATTCGTCACCAAATAAAAATCGACCGACGGCGTGCCGTCGGTCGATTGCTTTTCACATGCTTCACGAAATGTGCTGCAAAACAAAAAGCCGACGATAGCGTCGGCTTTTAATGCTGTTTTAGGCGACATTAGTCGGCGTAAACGCTGACCTGCTTTCTTCCGCCTGCGATGTGCTCAAACTTTACACGTCCGTCTGTAAGAGCGAAGAGTGTGTCGTCAGAGCCACGTCCGACATTGTTGCCGGGATGAACCTTGGTTCCTCTCTGTCTGACGATGATATTGCCGGCGATAACTGCCTGACCGTCAGCCTTCTTAACACCGAGTCTCTTGGATTCGCTGTCACGTCCGTTCTTTGTGGAACCTACACCTTTTTTATGTGCAAAAAACTGTAATCCGAGTCTGATCATGATCCTATCCGTACCTTTCTAAATAGTTTTGAATAACTGACAGCTGTCAGTCGTCAATCACATCTACATCGAGATGCTCATAATATTCTTCAAGTAGATCGTTGAGCTGGTAGTAATAGCCCTTGAATATTCCTTCAACGGCATACCGCTTCTTCTCGTCCGCTTCGAATTCGGGAAGCGCACACATTGCCTTAACGGTAACGCGGGTGCTCGTCTCGTCGATCTCGTAATCGACATCGCCTGCGAAGCTGATCTCAATGGTATTGAGTATGAGCATCGTCATCGAGGACAGAGCGGCGCAGAGAATATCATCCCCCGATTCGCCGTAGCCCGTGTGACCCTGCTCCTCAAAGCCGTAGAAGCGACCCTCACGCCTGAAAAATACTATCTTTGTCATAGCTCAGTCTGATCAAAGGGCGATCTTTTCGATCTGTACCTTTGTATAGGGCTGTCTGTGACCGATCTTACGCTTCTCGTTCTTCTTAGCCTTGTAGGTCATGACGTAGATCTTCTTAGCCTTGCCGTTCTTGAGAACGTTAGCTGTTACGGTAGCTCCGTTAACTGTGGGAGCGCCAACCTTAACTCCGTCTGCGTCGGATACTGCGAGAACGCTGTCGAAGGTGATCTTGTCTCCCTCAGCAACATCCAGCTTCTCAACGAAGATGATATCGCCTTCGCTGACCTTGTACTGCTTTCCGCCTGTTTTGATAATAGCAAACATGAAAAGCACCTCACTTTCCTTATGTGTGAACTCGCTGATATGGGCAAGCATACACTTTTAGACCCATGATCACGCGGCTTTGATAATTATAGCATTTTTCATCTCACAAGTCAATAGATATGCGTATTTTTTATCCCGTTTTCAACACAATTTTTATTTTTTACGATAATCACTTGACATTGGTCGCAGTATAATATATAATAAGTACTACAGAATATAGCACACGCTACTATTAACGGAGGTTTTCTGTACCTATGTTTGAACAAATCAAAACTCTTCTCGTTGACGAGCTTTCCGTCAATCCCGGCGATATCACGCCCTCAGCCGAGCTTGTAAATGACCTTGGCATCAACTCCCTCGAGCTTGCAGACCTCGTCCTCATGTGCGAGGAGCGCTTCAACATCGAGATCGGTGACGACGACATTCACAACTTCATCACCGTCGGAGACATCGCCGATTACCTCTCCTCTCTCGAGAAGTAATCTGCCGAAAGTACATAACAAAATCAATGCACCGCGTCATCCCCGGTGCATTGTTGCTTGAAAGGAGACTGCTATGGCAGAAAAGATAAATGTCCGTGGTATATATTTCGATAATGTCACCTTCGACGAGGCAATAGAGCTTCTCGTGAGCCGCATTAAGGCAGGTGTAAGCACCTCGGTATTCACACCGAATCCCGAGATCGTTCAGCTGTGCATTGACGACAGTGCAATGTACGACGTCATCGGCAAGGCGGACGTTACCCTTCCCGACGGCATCGGTATCGTCAAGGCGGCGAAAATTCTCGGCACTCCTCTCAAGGAACGCGTCGCGGGCTTTGACACCGGAAAGCGCATTATCGACATATCGCGCGAGCACGGTCTTAAGCTGTATTTCCTCGGAGGCAAGCCCGGGATCGCCGAGGCGGCAGCCGAGAGGATGTGCGAGGAATTTCCCGGCGCCGAGTTTGTCGGTACGGGCGACGGCTACTTCAAGAAGGAGGGCGCAGAAAGCGACGCTGTCATTGCGAGGATCAATGAGAGCGGAGCCGACGTGCTCTTTGTATGTCTCGGCGCTCCCACTCAGGAGAAGTGGATCAACGAAAACCGCGACAAAATGCCGAACGTGAAGCTGTTCCTGGCGCTCGGCGGCTCGCTCGACGGATATTCGGGCAACGTAAAGCGCGCTCCGCAGTTCTTCATCAAGCACAATTTAGAGTGGTTCTACCGACTCATGTGCCAGCCGTCACGCATCGGACGCATGATGAAGCTGCCAAAGTTCTATTTCGGCACATGGCTTTATAAGCTTCGCGGCTGCAAATAAGCAGACAAAGCATCTCATATCAAAAAGCACAGCGGACGCCTCACGGCATCCGCTGTTTTCATTAATATCTTCCCATCTCGGAAACGGGCAAGTCGAAGTCGCTGCCCACTACCGTATAGTCGCCGTGCGTCGGGTCACGGAAGAAGGGATTCTCGTCAAGCTCGAGGAACTTCTGAGTCTTCTTGTTCTCCGCGGGCGTATAATACACATATGCTGCCTCTGTTATCTCATCTCCGCCGATGAGATAGTTGTTGTAGATGTAGTTTACCGTCGTCCACAGGCAATCAACATCTCCGAGGTTGGCAAAATCGTCATTGTAGCGATACAGTATCGGCCAGCGTTCTCGCCATACGTCGTAGAATTCATTGCCCTCGCGGGGGATAGACTGAAGCTTTCGCATCTCCTGCCAGCTTCCGGGAACATAGTCATCCATTCCGACCTCGAAATACTGTACCGTTCCGGGATTCAGGTTCGCAAACAGGAAGCGACCGCTTCTGTATTCATTGATATACACATTATCGCGGACAATGTTATCGCGTCCTCCGTTTATCGTAACGGCACAGGTACCTGCATTATAGAACAGATTTCCGTAAACCTCGGTGCTGTTGGAATCTCCGTCAAGGTAAACCGAATACTGAGCTGCCCCGGAGCGGATATTCTTGAAGAGATTGTAACGCACAACGTTGTCGCGGTACTCAAAGCTTACGTTTGTATAGACTGCACCGTAGTCGGCAGTGGACTTCATCATGTTATCAAATACGTTGTATTCGATAAGGAGATCAACGCAATAGTCGAAGCGGATTCCGGCGTGAGCGCCGTTTTTGAACATATTGTGCGTGATCCTCGCGTCAATTGCATCCTGTATCTCGATAGCCGACGGCCATGAATCCATAAAGCCGAAGTCGTGGAAGTAGTTGTTGTCGATAACTATCTCCTGACTCTCAAGCCTGTACAGCGCACCTCGGCTGCCACCGACTGCGTACAGCCCGTACTGACCGAAATTGCACAGCTCACTGTTGATAAGCTTGAAGCCGTGGCAGCAGCTTTCGTTTATCGCGTATTTGCCGGAAATATTGGAAAGCTTAACGCGGTCAAACGTCAGATACTCGGAATTCGATGCAACTATCGCATCCTCCTTACAGCCGTCAAAGCATAGCCCTACAAAGCTTATGTAGTCGGCGTCGTTAAGCCTCATAAAGCCGACGCTGTTGGTAATTGTATAATCCCCGCTCGGCTTATAGACATACAGCGTCTTTGTGGAGGTGTCGAACCAGTACTCTCCCACGTCGTCGAGCTGATCGGAAAGATTCGAGAAGAACACGGTGTCATCGATTCGTCCCTCAAACATGAAGTCAAAGCCGCCCGCATCCTCGCCTATCACATATCCGTTCGCGGGTCGGTAGCCGCGGTAGGTATCAAAGGTAATAACAGCGCTCTCAGGGTCGTAGGACTTAACGTTGAAGGTCTCCACAAGCCAGCCCACGCGTAAAAAGCCCGTAATTCTCATGCCCTCAGTCGTGCGGAAGCCGGAAACGACCTTCGGAAGCACACCCTGAAGCTTAATACTCGAGTACTTGTCGACGGTGGTCGTCATATTCGTATAGAATCTGTCCTCGCCGCCGTAATTCTTATTCGGATAGCGCGCCTCGAAGCACGCACCGTTGTCGGAAATGAGCGCATTGTCAGTCGTAAACTCGCTGACCCTTCCCGCAAGCTCGACCTTATAAATGCTGTCGAAGAACTGCTCCTTAAACAGGTACCGGTCTTTCTCCTCAATGGGCTTAAACTCGTCGTTTTTTATCGTAACGCCGTTCGAGAAGGTGACCTCGCCGTCGCCGTAAGCGCAATAGCGTATCGGCACACTCTCGCTGCCGCTGTCCTCGGCGGTAAACTCAAGGCAGTCCATCGAGCCGTAATTTCCCGCCTTGAAGGCTACAACAATTTCATCCTTTGCCGTCTTCTTGAGCTCGCGAACCAGCTCCTTGGCGCGTGCGAAGGTCGCGATAGGCTTGTCAAAGGTACCGCTGTTCGTGTCCTTACCGTCGACTGCGACGTAAATGTCCGCATCCGTAACGAGCGGATAATCCTTCTCCGTGTAGGTGCTGTGCGAGGTGGGCTCATTGTACACCATCTCGTAATCAAAGGACTTGCCTTCCTTAAAGCGCTTAAGTATTACCGCGAACTGCTCGCGTGTCGCGCCGCTTGCGGGTTCGAGTGTCGTTGTGGTAACTCCGGTGATGAGCCCCGTCGCATTAGCCCACGACATGGCGTCCTTGGCATACGCCTGAACCTTCTTGTAATCCTTATAGCCGGTAATGTCACGTCGGCTGTCGTCCCTGATGTACTCAAACGGCGCATAGAGCATGAGAATTGCAGCGAGCTGCTGGCGAGTGACGATGTCATTCGGCGCAAATTTTTCCTTCTCCACCCCGTTGACGATCTCATGATATGCAGCCCAGTTTATCGCGTCTGCATACCAATCATCCTTCTTAATATCATTGAAACGAGTCACATACCCGACCTTCGGCTCGCCTTGGAAGCGGTAAAGTACAGTCACGACCATGGCGCGCGTCATTGTCTCCTCGGGAGCGAAAAGCCCACCGCCCTTACCGTTCATGTAGCCGTTT
>CAYYKO010000027.1:0-21926 GCA_964441695.1 uncultured Ruminococcus sp.
GTCATCTGCGTCGACGCTGTACGAGGGCTCGGCTACATAGCAGGTAAACTGAAAGCTTCTCGCCGACAGCTCGCCGAGCGCGGCATACATTGCCGAGGAAAGCTGCGCGTCGTCCGAGAGCATCAGCGCGCGAAGATTGTACACGCTGAAGTTACCCTTGAGAGAATAGCAATTATCATACACAGAGGAGTATGCGTGCTGTGCGTCCTCGGCTTCGGTCTCTATCGATATCGAAAGAAAATCCGCGTATTTCGACAGGGTCTTTATCATGCTCGCGTTCTGCGGAACAAGATACACACCGTCGGAAAGATTAACTCCGAGCCTTGCCTGACCCGTGTGCTCTCTGAGTCGCGCCAGATATCCGACAATTTTTTCAAGCGTCTCTGCGGGAAGCTGTGCGTCACCGTCAAAGAGCTCGGTTATCAGTATCTCATCGCAGCCGAAGGAGACAAGCTCACCGGCGAGAAGCGCGTCAAGCTCGCCTCGCTGCGCCGCCACGACATCGTCTGACAGCGCTTCGCTGTCGGCTGAAAAGGTCACAACGACGTAAAGCGAGCGCTCATGCGCCGCCTGTATCACGGTCTTGAGGTTCTCAAGCACGTCGCAGTCCTTTTGAATCGTGACCGTGCTGTTCTTTTTCGGCTCATCGCCTTCCCCTTCTTCGCCCTCTTCCTCCTTCGGGTCGTCCTGTGTCACCTCGGAGGAAGCCTCTACGGTTATACCGTTGTCGGCGCGTGAGGGGTCGAGACGGCTGTAGCTCATGAGCGCGGGAGAGGCGTACACGAGCCTGCCATCCTCTCCGCTCAAGCGGACGGACACTGCATTATAGACTGCGGAAAGCGAGTCTATCCTATCGCGCAGAGTGTCTGCATCGGCTGAGGTAATATCGATATCCGCCGCGCATACCTCGCGCAGGTATGCCTCCGGGTCGCTGACCGGCGTTCCGTTTTCAAGAGAATAGCTCGAAGCTGTGCTCTCGGCGACGGTGCTCTCCTCACCCGACGCTTCGTTTTTTGATGAATCCGCCTTTGCAAGGAGGTATCTGCCGAGAAGCACGGACAAAAGAAATATCAAAAGCGCGCAGACTGCCGTAAAGAGCAGCCTCGCAAGTATCATTTTTCTCGTTTTTTTAACGTTTCCCGCTCTGTAGCTGCCGCGGGTATAGCGATGTCTTCTCACCTTGATTCTCCCGAATACAAAGCTTATTCAAGCTCTAGAATATTGATGCTGTCGGGAAGGCTCGTTACCGTCTCGGCAAGCTGCTCGTATTTCTCCTCATACGCCGCCGTGTACAGCGTCTCGAAATACTCATCCGTCAGCGACACGAAATTATCTTCGATATAATCGGCGTCCTTCTCGCAGCGCTTAATTATGCTGTAGCCGGAGGCGGTCTTCACAATATCGCTGACCTCGCCGAGCTCGAGAGAAAAGGCGGCGTCCTCGAAGGCACTGTCGCGCGTTCCCCTCGTTATATAGTAGCCAGCGTCGTTGTTGAACATGTAAAGGTCGTTGTTGTACTCGCGGCAGAGCTTATCGAAGTCCGCTCCCGCCTTGAGCTTTTCCATAATGCCCTCGGCGATCTCGAGATTCTGCTCATCCGTGCCGGCATTTTCCCCGCCCACGAGTATCTGCTTGACTCTGATAAAGCTGTCGCTCATAAACAGCTCGCGCAGATATTCCTCGTCGGTATTCCTTTCGTCGGAATATGCGACGGCGGTGTACAGCTCATCGATGAGCAACGAATTCGCCTTTATGAATTCGAACGCGCCGTCTGTCATTCCCGCCTCGTCGAGTGCTGCGGAAAACTCCTCCTCGCTCTCGTACTCGTCAAGCAGCTCATTCTTTGCAATGCGAACCGCCGCGAGGATGGAGTCGTCATTCCACTCCGTGCCGTAGTCGCGTCCGAGCGAGCACACGGTATAAAGCGAAACAAGCGTGCTTTTGATCTTTTCCTCAAGCTCGGTGAAGGCTGTGTCGCGCTCCTCGGAGTCCCACACGTCCTCACCGTACTTACCTTCAATATCACCTCGTGCATTGAGAGCGACATAGCGGTACACCTCATATGTCACGCCGTAGCCGTCGATCTCAAAGAGCACCCTCTCATTTCCGTTAAAGCACGACGAAAGCGCTGCCGTGAGCAGAGCAAGCACAAGCGCCGCCGCAAGTAATTTAAGCTTTTTCATTATTTCTCAACGCCCCATGCCGCTTCTACGGTCTCAAGCCAGCAGCTTGCGAGAATGCCGTGTCCAACATAGGTCGGGTGGTCGCCGTCCCACACAAGGTGCTCCTGCGGGCAGTACTTCATATAGCTGTCGAGCGCATCCTTGAAGGGAACGTAAATTGCGCCGTAATCGCGCGCCACCTCGCGAACGATGCCGATGTTCACCTCGGTGAGCTCCGCTATCTGCTTTTCACGCTGCTGATCCTCCGCACCGGCGCACACGTATCTCCACGGCTGGCAGATAATGAAGCGGATGCCGGGCAGGCGGAGCTTCATGTCGTCAAGCAGCGCGCGGAAGAGTCTGTTGAACTTTTCGCTTGTGATATCGCTTCTGCCGTCAATGTAGGACGAGGCCTCGTTCGAGCCGTCAAGTATGCTCATAACAGTGGGCTTTATCGCGAAAATATCGCGCTCGGCACGTGCGGTGATCTTCTCGATCTGGTCTCCGCTGACCGCGCGGTTTTCTATTCTCGGGCGGCGCTCGATATTGTCAACGCCGAGCTTCTGCGCTACGGTGTCCTGATAGCCGTGACCTATGACGTGATTGAGATCCTCATCGCTCTCGATACGTCCGCCGTGTGTTATCGAATCTCCTTGGAACAGGAGAACATCGTCTTGTTTCAGATATATCATTATTTTACTCCTTGTTGCGAGCGCTGCCGCAGTCTTTGACTTTAGTATATCACAAGGCGCCCCCCGAGTCAAGCGACAAATGTAAATGTGCGCTAAAATGGCACCTCGGCGCATTCTGCGTTATCGCCGGGACGAAAAAATGTACTTTACTTGAGGGCGAATATGTGGTATACTATTGTAGTGTACGGCTTTTGGAAGGGCACCTGTGCCGCAGCCGCGCACCTACTGAAAAACCACCGAATGATCACTGTGTCGTCGAAGCCCTTCTTCGTATGACGCCGTGCCGCTGTGCGGAGAATGGAGAGTATTATGCTAAAGGTCGAGAGAGGCTGTGCCATGAATTTCGATAACGCGCTTCGCGGCGCGAGAAATCCGATGAACAGCTGGGAAAGAAGCGACAGCCGCTATGATGAAAACGGAAAATTTATACTCGGAGAGGCGGACATAGCTCTCGGCGCACGTCTTGTCAAGGCGGGACCCGATCACAGGAAATTCGTCCGTCAGATATTCGTATCGGCGGATATCACGGCTCCCCTGTACTGGTGGAAGGAATTCGACACCTACAAGGTAGGCACCGTTGCAAATTCGACAAGCACCATGCACAAGATACATTCAAAGCCCTTCTCGCGCGAGGATTTCAGCTGCGACAGAATGTCGAAGACGGCGCTTGAGTGCCTTGACGGCGTCATCGGCTGCCTTGAGTCAGCGCGACTTGCCTTTGTCGAGACACGTGACGTCTCCCACTGGCACGACATGATCCAACTTCTTCCGTCGAGCTTCAATCAGATGCGTACCGTCACGATGAATTACGAAAACCTCATTAATATACTGAACGCACGCAGAAACCACAAGCTTGCCGAGTGGCATGTCCTGTGCGACTGGATAACGACACTTCCCTACGCCGAGCATTTCATTCTGCCCGCAGTTCGGACAAAGAGCGAATAACCTTTCACGTCAAGGAGGAAAGCATGAACGGAAAGCACGAATACACCGTAAAGGAGCGCGCTCGCATAGGCAGAAACGCGGGACTTGTCGGCATTGCCGTAAATCTCGTGCTCTTCGCCATGAAGCTCGCCCTCGGTATCATGACCTCGAGCGTCGCCGTGATCGCGGACGCCGTAAACAACCTGTCGGACGCCGGCTCGTCGATACTTGTGCTCGTCGGCTATGTGCTCTCGGCAAAGCCCGCCGACCGCAAGCATCCCTACGGACACGCAAGGATCGAATATCTTATAACTTTGTTTATCTCGGTCATCATAGCCGCACTCGGCTTTGACCTGCTAAAGAGCTCTGTCGAAAGCTTCAGAAGCGCCGAAAGCGCTGTGTTCGGCACCTCGGCTGTTATCATAATGGCGTCAAGCGTCGCGCTGAAGCTGTTTCTCGCGGTGTATTACCGCGTCGTCGGACGCCGAATCGGCTCGGCATCGCTGAACGCGTCCGCAATTGACAGTCTCGGCGACATGGCGGCGACCGCAGCGGTCGTTGTCGGAATGCTGCTCACGCCGCATCTCGGCTCCTATGTCGACGGCGTGCTCGGCTGCGTGATCGCCGTATACATTATCGTCCTCGGCATCAAGCTCATCAAGGAGTCCTCGGACACTATCCTCGGCACGGCCCCCGAAGCGGAGCTTGTCATGAAGATAGTTACAAAGCTCCGCTCCTACGACGGCGTGCTCGGAATTCACGACCTTGTCATGCACAACTACGGAGAGGGACGCTTCTTCGCCTCGGTCCACGTCGAGATGGACGCGGCGGGCGACATCATGCTCAGTCACGACCTTATCGACAATATAGAAACCGACTTCATGCGCGAGATGGGCATACATATGGTAATTCACTTTGACCCCGTCTGCGTCGGAGACGAGCGCGTCGGCGCTCTGAAGGATAAGGTACACGGCATTGTCGACGGCATCTCCTCAAGCCTTTCGAGCCCAATATCAATGCACGACTTCCGCGCGGTATTCGGCGTAACGCACACGAATCTCATATTCGACGTCGTGGTCTCAAACGAGCTCCCCGTCAGCGAAGCCGAGCTGTGCGCGATGATTCGCCGCGAGCTTGCCGCAGACGACCCGTCGCTCAATGCAGTGATAACCGTTGACCGCGACTACACCTCATCGATATACTAAAGCTCATTCGGGAAGATCGATATCCCTCAGTATGTAGCCCGCGCCGCGCTCGTTTACTATGACTCCGTCTCCGAACAGCTCGCGAAGCTTCGCTCTGAGATAGCTTATGTAAACATCCGGCGCATTGCTCTTCTCGCTGTCGCGCCACAGCGCGCGGCGAAGTGCTTCCCTTGAGACGGCATTTTTGCGGTGAGCCAGAAGATACGCAAAGAGCTCTCGCTCCTTCGGCGTCAGACGAACGCTTTTTTCACCGCGCGTTACGACGCCCGTCTCTCGGTCAAACGAAAAGCTCTGTCTGCCGGAGTGCGGTAGAACGCGGAGAGACGCCACCGTGCTTTCAAATTCGGCAAACGATATCGGACGCGTCAATACGTATTCACCGTCACCGCAATCGCGCTCTGCGTCCTCGCGCTCCGTCTCGTCGCACACGATTATCTTCATTGCCGCGTCGCGCTGTGCTCGGTTGTCAATCGCACATATATACAGATCCGCATCCGCGGGCAGCCTGAGCCTTGCGACAAGTGCCGCAAGCAGCCCGTCTGTCTCGCGCGAGCCGGTATTCACGCTTATCATTATCGCAACACCTCCGAAAACTTTTTTCAAAACAAGTATATCACACCCGTCGCGCCGTGTCAAGACGAAGAGGACTCCGAAAGCGGCACACGCACGCGAAAAGGCTCGGGCTGTGAGAAAAGGGAGCAGCAATGCCGATATCACAAGCTACGACCTGCTTTTTTACAGGTCACAGAAATATCCCCGCGCAATGCCTCGGGGATGTAACACTCAGTCTTGACAATACGATATCATCACTTGTAGCAGAGGGCTTCGACCGCTTTGTCTGCGGAGGAGCCGTCGGCTTCGACACGCTCGCCGCATGCCGCGTGGTCGTCGCAAAAAAATATTTCCCGAATATCTCGTTCTCGCTCGTGCTGCCCTGCCGCGACCAGACCTCAAGATGGCAGAACGCACGCGATATTGCGCTCTACCAGCGTCTGAAGGGGCTTGCCGACAGCGTGGAGTACGCCTCGGATATTTATTCCGCGGGCTGCATGCACACGCGAAACCGCATGATGGCGGACATGAGCTCTGTCTGCGTCGCGTATTACAACGGACGAGGCGGCGGAACCGCATATACGGTAAGATATGCAACGGAGCTCGGTCTGCGCCTTATCAATCTGTACGAAAGTCCGAAAAATTCAAAATAAGGCACAAAATGCCCGAAAATACAAAAAATGTTCACATTTTCAGGGTATACTATATATAACGGAATCAAGCAAACGCTCGACTCGATAAATCAAAGCAATTACAACGGAAGGAATAAAGCAAATGACACTTAACGAACACATCGGTGCAAAAAAGAACAGACCCGTGCTTACGGTCGTAATGGACGGAGTGGGACTCGCTCCCGCTAACGAGGCTAACGCCGTAGCACTCGCGAGAACACCGAACCTTGACAGACTTATGAAGGAGTATCCCGTGATCAAGCTCAAGGCTCACGGCACGGCAGTCGGACTTCCCTCCGACGACGACATGGGTAACTCCGAAGTCGGACACAACGCTCTCGGAAGCGGACAGGTATTCGCTCAGGGTGCAAAGCTCGTATCTCAGAGCATCGAGAGCGGCAAGCTCTTTGCCTCCGAGACATGGTCGCTTCTCACCGACGGCGTCAAGAACAACAATTCCACGCTTCACTTCATCGGACTCTTCTCCGACGGAAACGTACACAGCCACATCGATCATCTCAAGGCTATGATCGAGCACGCAAAGAACGACGGCGTATCCCGCATTCGCCTTCATATCCTTCTCGACGGACGTGACGTCGGCGAGACCTCGGCTCTCGACTATGTCGATCCCTTCGAGGAGTACATCGCTTCCCTCTCCGACGACAAGTGCGACATCCGCATCGCATCCGGCGGCGGCAGAATGGTAATTACCATGGACCGCTACGAGGCTAACTGGAGCATGGTCGAGCTCGGCTGGAAGACTCACGTGCTCGGCGAGGGTCGCACCTTCGCAAGTGCCGCAGAGGCGATCAAGACCTACAGAGCCGAGAGCGGCGTTATCGACCAGGATCTTCCCCCGTTCGTCATCACAGAGGACGGACGCCCCGTCGGAACGATCGAGGACGGCGACAGCGTAATTTTCTACAACTTCCGCGGCGACCGCGCCATAGAGATCTCCCGCACCTTCGAGGGCGGCGAGGACTTTGACAAGTTCGATCGCGTTCGCGTTCCGAACGTGCTCTACGCAGGCATGCTCTAGTACGACGGCGACCTCCATATTCCTTCAAGATACCTTGTATCTCCTCCGGAGATCACAAACACCATGGGCGAGTACCTTGCAGACACCGGCATCAGCCAGTATGCAATCTCCGAGACACAGAAGTACGGTCACGTAACCTATTTCTGGAACGGAAACCGCAGTGGAAAGTTCTCCGACGAGCTCGAGACCTATGTTGAAGTTTCCTCCGATATCGTTCCCTTCGAGCAGAGACCGTGGATGAAGTGTGCCGAGATCACAGACCTTCTCATCGAGGCTCTTGAGAGCGGCAAGTACGACTGCCTCCGCGTCAACTTCCCGAACGGAGACATGGTCGGTCACACCGGCAGCCTCGAGGCTACGGTTTGCTCTATGGAGGCGCTCGACCTTCAGATCGGACGCATTCTCAAGGCTGTAGACCGCGTCGGCGCTATCGCGATCTTCACAGCCGACCACGGCAATGCCGACGAAATGGCTGAGACAGACAAGAAGACAGGCTCGCTCAAGCACAACAAGGACGGCTCGCTCAAGGCAAAGACCAGCCACACGCTGAACCGCGTTCCCTGCATTATTTACGACAATGTAGCAGGCGATACCTACACCGTTCGCGAGGATGACGGAAGCTTCGGTCTTTCCGCAGTTGCCGCAACCGTTGTTAACCTTCTCGGCTACGACAAGCCCGAGATGTGGGATGACGGAATCATCACACTCAAGTAATATTAAACGACTCTGCCGCCGTCTCTCGCAAAGCTTGCGGGAAGCGGCGGCAGTCTGTATCATTTCGAAAGGACAGCACAATGTTTTATAATGACGGCTATGTTACCCGCTCCACCGTGCTCGAGCTGCCGGGAGTCGTCCACGCCTTTTCGACACGCCTCGGAGGGATCAGCACGCTCGCTCATACAAAAAGCATGAATTTCGCGCCGAATCAGGGCGACAGCGACGAAACGCTCGTGCAAAACACACGCCTTTTCGCGGGATATCTCGGAGGCTTTGACGTCGGGGACACCCTCTGCGCGCATCAGATACATTCCGCTCGCGTGCGCCTTGTTGACCGCACGAATCGAGGTGAGGGCGTTCTGCGTGAGGCAGGAGAGGCTTGCGACGGCTTTGTAACTGAGTCCGTCGGCGTCATCCCATTCGTTCGCACAGCCGACTGTGTGCCTATCATTATGTGTGCCACGCGCGACGGCACGTCTCCCGCGGCAGCGGTGCTGCACGCCGGCTGGCGCGGAACTGTCGCTGACATTGTCGGACGCGGCGTCGACACGCTGCTCTCGCTCGGAGCCGAACGCGAGAATATTCGTGCAGCCATCGGTCCGCACATCGGCTTTTGCTGCTTTGAGGTCGGCGAGGATATGCGCGACGCGGTAAAGGCAGCTCGCGGAGCCGATTTCGCCTCACGTCACATCAAGGAGCACGGCAGCTCGCTCCACGCAGACCTTACCGGCATGAACCTTGAGCTGCTTGCCTCGGCGGGCGTGCTCCCGCAAAACACGGATGTCTCCGACGAATGCACCTTCTGTCTGCCGGAGAAATATCACTCCCACAGGCGAGCGCACGGCATACGCGGAGCAATGGCAGCCGCGGTCGCCCTGCTGTAAATTAAAATTACCTCTGTCGACACAGTCGGCAGAGGTTTTCTTTATTTCATCAGCTCGTCTGTCAGGCGAAGTATCTCGGGGGCGATCCTTTCGCGTTCGCGCTTAATTATCGCCTTGTACACCGGATATGCCGCGCATACAAGTGCGATCCCGCATATGCCGATGATGATTCCGACCGCTCCCGCGCGAAGCACGGAAAGTCCGAGCCGTTCTCCGATATCGGTCATTGCAAGGCTCATGCCGAGTCCGAGCAGCAGCGCTCCGACAGTACCGAGTGCAATTGACGCCGCATTTCCCTTTCGCGTCACGGCTGCATCCATACGGCGCAGGCACTCGAGCTTATCCTCGGCAGGCGGGGCGTACTTGCTTCTTATCTCCCTAATTTCGTCCTGCGCTCCCGCAGAATATGTGTAGCTGAATTTATCCTTATTCTCCATCTTTCTCTCCGTTTACGGGTAAGTGTTTTAATTTATCGGCAGCGCCGATTATCATGCGTATTGCCGCAAGTATCAAAAATACCGATACCGCGCCGCCCGTCAGCGCCAGAAACAGCACTCGCGAGCGCGGGGTCATATTTCCCGATGAAAATGTGGCAAGCATCGTGTCCTCGAGCGTAATGAGCGACACGCAGCCCGCGACAAGGCTTATCACCTTCGATGCCGAATACACGGGGCTGTTGTATTTTCTGTATCTGACGGTATTCACGAGCGCAAGCGTAAAGGTCGTGAAGGTGTACGCCGCCATTGCTATCACGACGACCTCATGGTGCGCGACCGAGCGGTGACCTCTTATCGTAACGAGCATCACAGCCGACAGTGCAAGCTCCATTACAAGCAGCGCAATGCCGCATGCACGATATTTTCGAAGCTCCTCACGCATCCGCTCGCCCGCGACGTATTTTCGCGTGTGAAACGCAAGAGAGAGCCGCACCGCGGCAAGCAGCGCGTAATAAAAGCCGAACGAAAAATACCACAGTGAGCGGTAATACACGCCGAGCGCGAATTGCAGCGCAGAATACGCGAGATTCCACAGCAGCGACGCCGACAGCGAAAGCCCGACGCGAAGCCGCGTGTTCTCATGCCATATGCGTATGTATTTATTCGAGCTCTTAATGCTTTTTACGGCTGTCACAAGCGTCGGAAGGCGCATGCACCATATTCCGAGCGTGTAGAACGCCGTAACATACGACGCTACGGCGAGCGGAGACGCGGAGCTCTTATTGAGCATCGCCCACACGAGAAACGCCGCGGCTATCGGCACAGCCGCCGTCATCACGGCGACATGCGGAAACAAAATGTGATGCAGTACTCGCTTCAGCTTCAACTTCACTCCTCCTTGCCTCACGGATGCAGCTTGATCCTGACTGTAAAGCACGAGCCGTGCCCCACAGTGCTCTCAACGGATATCTCTCCGTGCATAATATCGACCACACGCTTAACGAGCGCAAGCCCGAGCCCGTTTCCCTCCGAGGCGTGTGAAGTGTCGCCCTGATAAAATTTCTCAAAAATATGCGCGCCGACGTTGGCACTCATCCCGCAGCCGGTATCCGACACGCATACACTGACCGTCTCGCCGTCCGAATGCATTGAAAGCCCTACCCTGCCGCCGTTCGGCGTAAACTTAAAGGCATTGGAAAGCAGGTTGTTCCACACAAGGCAAAGCAGCTCCGCGTCGGCACTGACCGTAACGCTCTCGTCGAGCTCGCATTCAAGCTCGATGTCCTTCTCCTCCCAGACTCTCTCGAAGGCGATAGCGCATTCGCAAAGCTGCTCGCCAAGGTCGAATTCGGTGAAGTTCGGATATATCTGCTGATTCTCAAGCCGATTCAGCTTCAGTATGCTTGTGAGCATGTCAGCCATGCGTCCCGCGCCGTCCGTCACACCGCGCGCATATTCGACTCTCTCGCTCTCGCTGAGGTCCTCGCTTTGCAGCAGCCTTCCGTAATTTTGTATTACGGCAAGCGGAGTCTTCATCTCGTGCGACACATTGGCGATGAAGTCGCATCTTAGCGTTTCCACGCTGCCGAGCTCCTGTGCGAGCTTATTGAAGCTGTCGGCTATCGCGTCGAAGCTGTCGTCCGAAAGCAGCGACGTGCCCTTCGGAACGCGCGCTGTGAAATCCCCGCGCATCAGTCTCTCCGCAGCGTCCGATATTCTCTTTATCGGTCGGCGAAGGAAAAAGCGGCGGCGCAGTCCGTCAGCTGTCGTAAATATCAGCGAAATGAGAAATACATTGGCAAGCGTCAGCTTAGCCGCGCGTCCCATATTGGCGTCGGTAAGCGGAATTTCAAGTGCCTCGGTGAGCGTCGATACGAACAGCGTCATGCAGCAGGTGACGACAAACGCGGCAACGAGGAAAAATACGAAATATCGGTACAGCCACTTCAGTACCGTGCCGAAAAGCTGTCCCTTTTTCACTTTATTACCGCCTTATAGCCGAGACCGTGGACAGTCTTTATCTCAAGCTCGTCGCAATCGGCAAGCTTCGCGCGAAGCTTTGTCATGTAGACGTCGACCGCACGCGGCGCGCTTTCCGTATCCGCATCCCAAAATTCGTCCATGAGCTGCGAACGGGTGAAGGTGCGCTTCGGGTAGCTGAGAAGCTTATAAAGTATTCCGAATTCGCGTGCGGTCAGCGGTATCTCCTCGTCTCCGAGGTATGCCGTGTGCTCGTCGGCGTCCATTGTAAAGCGACCTATCTCAAGGCGGCGACTCGAGGCGATACCCGCACGGCGCAGCAGAGCCTCGACGCGAAGCAGCAGCTCATCAAGATCGATCGGTTTGACCATATAGTCATCAATTCCGAGACGGTAGCCTTTCTGCTTCGAGGCAATATCGTCCCTTGCCGTCATGAACAGTATCGGCAGCGCAGAGCTGTCCTCGCGAATGCTCCGCGCAAGCTCGAAGCCGTCGCTGCCGGGCATCATAATGTCTGAGATCACAAGGTCGAAAACGCCGTCGCACAGCGCGTCGTATGCCGCGTCCGCGTCGTAGCAGCCGACTGTATCATAGCCCGCTCTTTTCAAAAACGAGCACACCGTATAATTGAGTTCTCGGTCGTCCTCGACGACAAGAAGCTTAAACATAGCTACACCTCCGGGCTTTGCATTGATTCGAATAAATTATATCACATGAATGTTTAAGTTTTGTTTACGCGGCGGGCGCATTGTGCCGCGTACTGAAAAAGGACGGGAAATACGCCGCGGTATTGCCCGTCCTTCATGCTTTCGAGAGCAGCACGCGCAGCTGCGCTGTGCTTATTCCGTATATCCGTCGGGATACTCGAAGCCGATTATGTTCTTAAAGAGCGCGAGGTGGTCGCGGTGCGACTTCTCCGCCTTCTTACCCTTGAGCTTCTGTGCCGCAGTCTCGCTTCTTATCGCAATTACCGTGTCATCGGGCAGGCGGTTGAAGGCGCTGTAGTACTTCGCGAATTTTGTCTCCTTGAGGTATACCGCGCAGTCGTCGGCTGCCTCCTCGGGAACATAGCCGAGCGCGTCCTCGAGCGACATGAAGATGCCGTCGCCTACCTCGGCGTAAAGCGAGGAGTCCATAATGCAGATCTGCGACTCTCCGACCATTATCTCGTTTTGGAATCTCTCATACTCCTGTGAGTTGAAGGCGCGGTCGAATTCGAATTTCTCGCCGACCTTCTCAGCCTCTGCCTCAAGAAGTGCTATCTGCTCCTCGTTGTAGCGCACCGTATGGAGAATATTGACGACCTTCTCGCCGTCTCCGTTGCAATCCTCATCCATCGTTTCGGCGAATATCCGCATCAACGGCTCGGTGTTCTCGTAGAAGAAGGGTCCCGAGAGCATTATGTAGATATCGGGCTCGACACGTGTTGCAAGCTGATGCACGCCGACACCGATAACGGCTACTGCCGCAATTATCGCGATCGTCGCAAATTTGTAGTGATACCAGAAGTTTTCGATAAAGGACTTGAGGCTGCGCTTCTTCGGCAGCTCCTCTTCCTTTTTCTCCTCCTCGGCTGTAATTCCCATAAGGCGGAGTCTGCGCGCGGCGTTGGACTCGCCCTCGACGCTTTCGCCTGCGTCGTTTTCGACAGTTGTCTTGCGTTCCTCTTCGTTCATTGTTTGCCTCCTTAAGATAGCTTATTGTTATTCTCGCGAGAGCCGTCGGAGCGTCCGAGAAGGCTGAATACACGCGTGCTGAAGGTGCCGCCGTTCAGGTCAAGGATGCTCTTTGTATTCGGATCATAGCTTTTTGACACAAGGTGAATTATAAGCTCCTCCGCAGATGCCGCGGCGCTTATCGAGCATATCACCCAGCACAGGAAAATATCGCACGGCAAAAGCAGCACGAACGGTATCGAAAACACCGCGACTCCCGTCAGCTTGTTGAGCCAGGTGTGGGTCGAGGCAAAGCGGTGATACTTTACCGCCGCCGTAATATACGAAAGACTTCTCACGACAAGCACGATGCCGAGCAGTCCCCATATTCCCGCGGGCAAAAGCTCCCACAGCACCGGAAAGACGGAGATCAGCATCACAGCGTAAAAGAGCATATCCGCGACACTGTCGAGCTTCGAGCCGAATTCGCTCGAGATATGCAGTCTACGCGCGATAAAGCCGTCGAGAACATCGGTAAGACCCGTAAAAAAATACAGCAGATAAAAGCTCTTCGACAAGGGTCTGATAAACACGATTGCCGCAGTCCCGACGATACGCAGAGAGGTTATGATATTCGGTATTTGTCTGATAATTGCCATTAAAGCCGACTCCTTTCGCGTCTCTGTGTACTCAAGGGGAGCACACCTTATATTTTACTGTATTTTTCAAAAAAATACAATGGGGTTGTTGAATTTTTTACGTCACACTTAAAAAAAGCTCACGGCGGCTCTCACGAGCCGCCGTGGTGAGTCTTAATATCTGCCGATATCGCAGAAGGGGATCTTGAAGAAGTCCGCGTCCTCTCTTATGCTGTAATCGCCGCGAGCGGGATTTGTAAAGAGCGGATTTTCGTCAAGAGAGAATTCAAGGTTGTTCTCAACCGTGCTGAAGAGGTATACGTCATCGTCTATAGTGTGTCCGACGTCGGAGGAGAACGTATAGTTGTTCTTTATTACATTGTACGACGGGTTGATAATGAAGTCAATGTCGTCGGCAAGCTCCTCTGCGCGCGACAGGTCTACCTTCATCTTCACAAGCGTCGGCCAGCGCTCCTCCCATATCTTGCGAGCTGCCGTGCCCTCAGCGGGGATCTCGCTGAAGCTGTTATAGTAGGTCGGCCATGTCCACTTACTCAAGTTATCAATGCTCGGATTGCCTCCGCCGAGATACATTCCGCGGTACTTCGCCTTAACAAAGAGAGACTGACAGCTAGTCTGATATGAGGTTTTTCTTATAAACACGTTGTCGCGAATGGTGTTGTCGCGTCCGTCGGCGCGGATACCCTCGGTTCCCGCGTCATAGAAAATGTTGCCGTATATCTGCTGACCGGAGAGTGCATCGCCGTAATAGATTCCCATCTGTGCGCCGCTGCCGTCCTCAATGCTCGAGAAGATATTGTATCTGACGATATTGTCGCGGTTCGATACGGAGCGGTCGGAGTAGATCGCACCGCAGTCTCCCGAATCCTTCAGGAGATTCTTGAACACATTGTACTCGATGATGTTGTCAATTCCACGTCCGCCTGCCTTGTCGGGCATATATACATTGCCCTCAGCCGCATGAGCGAGGATGACCGCGCTGTGCGATGCGTTGTAAAGCTCATTGTGAGAAACAACGGCACCGACAGTGTTGTAGAGTCTTACTGCGGGAAGGTAAACCTTGTAGCGGAGCTCAAAGTCGTGGATGGAGTTGTTATCGATTACGCTCTCGCAGGGGATAACGTTATTGATAGCGTCGAGCGAATCCTCAAGGAATATTCCGCCTCCCGCAAGGTACGACAGCTCGCATTCGCTGACCGTGATCGCGCGACCTGTTGCCATAACGGCAAACTTGCCCGCTCCGACGTACATGTCGCAGAGCTTTACCGTTACGTGGTCGGAGTCAATGTCGAAAAAGCCGTCAGACGAGCCGCAAAATTCGAAGCCCACGAAGCTCACGTAGTCTGCCGAGGTGGTAATGTAGTTACCGCGTGTCGTCAGCACGTAATCCGTATCGGGCTCGAAAACATACAGCGTCTTGCCGTCGGTGTCTACCCAATACTCGTAAACGTTGTCGAGCTCCTCGGAAATATTAGAGAAGAAGGTCGACTGATTCGTATAGTTTCCGGTACCCTGGAAGGGCCATTCGGTGAAGGTAATAACGTTCGTCTCGGGGTCGTATCCGGACATCTGCTGAACATTGCACATATATGGGTGTGCGAGGTAGCCGATGAGCTCCGTACCCTCAAAGGTATGATAATTTTTGAATCTTGTCTGAACATAGGGATATGTCAGCTTGACACCGCAAACTCCGTCATAGGGATCGACCGGGTCTGTCAGGTATTGCTCGCCATAGCCCATTGTGGATTTGTTCGGATAACGCGCGGGGTTCATGCGCTGTCCGTTGTTCACAAGCTGAGACGAGGTGTCGATGACATCGCCGTCCTCGAGAAGCGAAGCAAGCTCGACCTTCTTGATCTTGTCGGTGTACTTCGCTACGAAGAATGCCTTGTCGTCCTCGTCGAGCTCGACGAAGTCGTCCTTCTCGAGCGTGATTCCGTTTTGGAATATAACGTCTCCGTCGCCGTAAGCGCAGTAGCGTATCGGCACGTCAGCCGTTCCGCTGTCCTCCTCGGTGAGCGTTACGTTGAGTCTACCGTAGTTGCCCGACTTGAAGGCGACGACGATCTCGTCCTTTGCGGTCTTCTTAAGCTCGCGTACAAGCTCAACAGCGCGCTCGAAGGTAGCAATGGGCTTATCGAGTGTACCCTTGTTTGCGTCATTTCCGTCGACCGCGACGTAAATGTCCGCGTCCGTCACGAGCGGATATTCCTTCTCGGTATAAGTGCTGTAGCCGCTCGGTGCGTTGTAAACGAGCTCGTAATCAAAGCCGGCTCCTTCCTTAAAGCGCTTCAGGATCACCGCGAACTGCTCGCGTGTCGCTCCCTTTGCCGGTTCGAGAGTCGTTGTGGTAACTCCCGTGATAAGTCCCGTAGCATTAGCCCAGGACATCGCGTCACGCGCGTAAGCCTGTACCTTTTTGTAATCCTTATAACCGGCAATATCCTTTCGGCTGTCGTCCTTTATGCACTCCATCGGCGCGTAGCGCATGAGGATTGCGGCAAGCTGCTGGCGCGTCACGTCCTCCATCGGAGCAAACTTATCTGTCTCGACTCCGTTGACGATACCGTTCTCTGCCGCCCACATTATAGCACTCGAGTACCAGTCCTTCGCCTTAACATCGGTAAAGCGCGGCTGGAAGGTCACCTCGGGCTCGCCCTGAAAGCGGTAGAGCACAGTTACGACCATGGCACGTGTCATTGTCTCCTCGGGAGCGAAAAGTCCGCCTCCCTTACCGTTCATGTAGCCGTTTTCCGTGGCGTACATGATCTCATCAAAGCTCCAGCGCTTTGTACTTACGTCCTTGTAGGGCGATTCCGCCGCCGTGGCGACCGACGCAGCTCCCATCGCCGTTCCCGCCGCCGTTATGAAGGCGAGAAGCGCCGAGAGTATTCTTCGTTTCTTCATTTTTCGTGTCCTTTCATTTTGGTTTTCGACAGATTTTGCGAGTTATCCTCGTGCAGCTTAATTATATCACAAAAGGACTAAATAGTAAATACAATCAGGCGCAGCTCATAAACTTCGGCGCATTGCCTAATTTGATTTGTTGATTTTTGTACAAAGCGACGAAAAACGCAAAAGACGGGAGCATCGTCCGCGCTCCCGCCTTTCTATGCTGTTTAATTCTCAAAGCCTATATTCTCAAACTGATTTTGGAGTATACCGGCACCTTCCTTGATGCTGTAATCTCCGTGTGTCGGGTCGGCGAACAGGGGATTGGAATCCGTCTTGTAGCGGACATTGTTTTCGATAATGCCGTACTCGTTTGCCGATTCGCCGAAATCGATATCCGAAGAAACGCTTCTCGACGAGAAGAATATATTATTCTTTACCGTGTGTACGGGAGTATAGATACACTCATACTTGCCCATGTTCGCGGGAGTAAAGTCATAGCTGTACAGGATAGGCCAACGCTCAAGCCATGTGTCGTACATGGGTGAGCCCTCGGGAGCTCTCTGACTCATGAGTGCGTTGTAGAATGCACTTGCATATGCCTGCTCGAGAGTATCTGTGCTTGCGCCGATCGTATTACCTGTGTACGAAAGTCCGCTGTTTATAAACGTGTTATCGTGTACATTGTTTTCACGCCCGCCGTGAAGCACGACTCCCGAACCACAGTTATAGAATACATTGCAGTAGACCTCCTGACCGCAGGTGTTGTCATCAAGGTAGATAGCATATATGCGGATGTTTTTGAAGATGTTGAAGCGAATCTTGCAGTCGCGCAGAGCGACGGCACCGTTTGTGTAGACCGCGCCGAAGTCGTCGGTCGTCAGCATCATGCTGTCAAATACATTATACTCGATGATGCAGTCGATTCCGTTGTAGTCAATAGCACCGTGTGCGCCGTTCTCGAATACGTTGTGAGCGACATATGCGCCTACATTGCCGCGAATATCGACCGCGTTCGCGTTCGCGAAGAACTGCGGCTGACCGAAATCATGGAAGTAGTTATTTACGATGACGTTGTGACCGTCTTCGAGAAGATGAGAGTTTCCGGTCGAGAATGCAGTTACGCCTCCGTTTGCAAAATTGCAAAGCTCGTTGTTTTTGAACGTGAAATACTTAGCCTGAGAATGTACAACGCGAGTCGTTGAGCCGATGTTCTTAAAATAGCACCTGTCAACGGTGGTATGATCCGCGCGGTTCGTTATGACAACGTCTGTCGAGCCGTTAAACGAAAGTCCAACGAAGCTTATGTACTCGGCACCGCTTTCAACGGTGATGAATTTGCCCTTGCTTGCAATGGTGTAGTCGCCGGCGGGCTTATAGACGTAGAACTGATGCGTCTTTGTATCGTACCAATACTCTCCGGCAGAATCAAGAAGCTCGGCAAGGTTATGGAAGAACACCGTATCGTTCATTCTGCCCTCATACGCGAGGCAGAATACGTCGAGTGAGTATCCGTTTGCACACTGTCTGTTCGAGAAGTCGAATGTGAGATGCTTATTTTCTTTGTTGTAGGATTTAACCTTAAAGGTATCGACAAGCCAACCCGTGCGGAGGAAGCCTGTGACCTTCATTCCCTCGACCGTTGAAAAATTATCGACGGTCTTTGCGACGAGTGTCGAGAGGATGATCGTGTCATACTCGAATTCCGTCTTGGTCGGGTCTTCGTAGCGAGTCGTAAAGTTTCTGAAGCAAGCGTCCGTTCCCTCGGGGGTCTTATTCGGATAGCGCGCCTCGTGACAAACGCCGTTTGCGGAGAAGATATAGTTTGTGTCGAGTATTTCGTCGATACGTCCCTCAAGGTTTACTTTATATATATCGTCGACCACCTTTTCGGAGAACATCGCACGCTCTTCCTCAGAGATCTTCTCGAACTCTTCATTCTTTATTATGGTGCCGTTTGCGAAAACGACATCACCGTCGCCGTAAGCCGTGTAGCGGATCGGGATATTTTCACTACCGCCGTCCTCAGCTGTGAAGGTAAGATTATCAAGTGCGCCGTAATTGCCCGCCTTGAATGCGACGACAATTTCGTCCTTCGCCGTCTTCTTCAGCTCGCGAACCAGCTCCTTCGCACGTGCGAAGCTTGCAACAGGCTTGTCAAGCGTTCCGGGGTTCGTGTCATTTCCGTCGACTGCGACGTAAATGTCCGCATCGGTAACAAGCTCAACACTTCTGTCAAGCTTATTGCTGTGCGCGGGTGCGCTGTAGACAAGCTCATAATCAAACGCCTCGCCTTCTCTGAAGCGCTTGAGAATTACGGCAAACTGCTCACGTGTCGCGCCCTTTGCCGGCTCTAGAGTCGTTGTGGTAACGCCGGTGATAAGTCCCGTGGCGTTAGCCCAGGACATCGCGTCACGCGCGTAAGCCTGCACCTTCTTGTAATCCTTATAGCCTGTAATATTCTTACGGCTGTCGTCCTTTATGTACTCCATCGGAGCATAACGCATGAGAATTGCGGCGAGCTGCTGACGTGTGACGTCATCGTTCGGCGCGAACTCGCCTGCCTCAACGCCGTTGACTATCTCCTGCTCCGCCGCCCAAATGACGGCGTCTGCGAACCAGTCCTTCGCCTTAACGTCGGAGAACTTCGCCTTATACTCCACCTCAGGCTCACCCTGAAAACGGTAGAGCACCGCCACTACCATGGCGCGGGTCATTGTCTCCTCGGGAGCGAAAAGACCGCCTCCCTTGCCGTTCATGTATCCGTTTTCCGTGGCGTACATAATTTCGTCAAAGCTCCAGCGCCCTGTCTTGACGTCCTTGTACGGCGACTCTGCCGCCGTAACGCTTGCCGCGCCGACCAGCGTTGTCGCCGCAGTTACCGCAGCGAGAAGCGCCGACAGTATTCTTCGTTTCTTCATTTCTGTGTCCTTTCCGTTGTGTAAAGTCCGTTTGCGCGATTTGCTCCCGCATGATAATTTAATTATAGCACAACAGACGTGCTTTGTAAACAAGCTATGTCCCCGTCACCGGTTTTTCGGCAGAATAGTCAAATTAGTGCTGCGTTTTTTGTGCATTATACCAACAAATAAAGCTTGTCTTCCGACAGCTATTCGAAAGGCAAGCCATATTCTTATTTATTCGGCTGTGCGCCGCTTCAGGTTCGAAGACCAATGTCCGCAACGGGAATATTGATACCCGAGCCCGCCGTCGGCGTGTAGTCGCCGTGCGTCGGGTCGACAAAGCCGAGCTGATACGAGACGTCGTGGAGAGTGTTTGTCTCGTTGCCGACGCCGAAGCGGTTATATGCTTCAACAGCTTCACATATTCTCGAGCCGATAACGGTGTTGTTTTGGATGTAGTTTACCGTTGTGAAGCGGCACTGAATATCGCCCACGCGCTTGTAGTCGAAGCTGTAGGTATACAAAATCGGCCAGCGCTTGTACCACTCCTCATACCACTCGTCGCCCTCCTTCGGAATCTGTGCAAGCTCGCGAAGAATATCCTCGTCCTTGTTATTCATATCAAAGACTATCGTCGGGTCAGCGTCGTAAAGCTCCGCGTAGCCGGAGGACTTATACATGAGGAAATCGCCCGCATGCTTTGCTGTTATCGAAACATTGTCGGCGACAACGTTGTCGCGACCGCCGTTCAGCACGACGTCGTGGCTTCCGCCGTTGTAGAAGAGGTTATTTCTTACCTCCTGTCCCTCCGAGCCGTCGGCGTAAATGCTGTACTGTCCCTCCGCCGCGCGAATATTCATAAATATATTGTAGCGAATGTAATTCGAGCGGAAGGTGTACGCGCGGAAGGTCGCATAAATCGCGCCGTAGTCCGCTGTCGTTCTCATCAGGCTGTCGAAGACGTTGTACTCGATCGCAAGCTCGATGCAGCGGTCGTAGCGTATCGCGCCATGGTCGCCGTTTTTGAATATATTGTGCGAGATCTTCGCGTCGTATGCGTACTTCATCTCAATAGCGGACGCCCAAAGATCAATGAAGCCGAAGTCGTGGAAGTAGTTGTTGTCTATAACGATCTCCTGCGTTACAAGCTTGTACGCATCTGCGGGGTCGCGAGCCACAATGTACAGTCCGTACTTACCGAAATTATAAAGCTCGCTGTTAATGAGCTTAAAGGCATAGCAGTCGTTTACGGAGAAGGCGCACTTGCCGGAAATGTTCGACATTTCCATGCGGTCGAAGGTGATGTAGTCCGACTCCGTCATCTCGACCGCGCTTTCCGCGCAGCCGTCGAAGCCGAGCCCAACAAAGCTGATGTGATCAGCGCCGAGAAGCTTTATAAAGCCCCCGCCGTCGGCAACGGTGTAGTCGCCGTTCGGAGCATAAACGTACAAGGTATTCGTGGCTTTGTCATACCAATACTCGCCTGTATTGTCAAGCTGGTCGGAAAGATTCGAGAAGTAGACCGTATCCTTGGTACGTCCCTCGTACATGAAGTCGAAGCCGCCCGCGCTCTCGCCGACGATATATCCGTTCTCGGGAACATAGCCCTCGTAGGTGTCGAAGGTGACAATGTGCGTCTCAGGGTCGTAGGACTTGACATTGAAGGTTTCAACGAGCCAGCCGGTTCTGAGGTGACCTGTGATTTTCATGCCCTCGGTCGTGCGGAAGCCCGCAACTATCCTCGGCAGCAGCGACTGAAGCTCGATGCTGCAATACGGGTCGACAGTGGTCGTCATATCGGAGTACACTCTGTCGGAGCCGTCTGCCTCCTTATTCGGGTAACGCGCCTCATAGCATGCGCCGTCGCCGGAGAAAAGCACGCTGTTTGCGGTGAAATTGCTTATTTTACCTGTAAGATCAACCTTATATATGCTGTCGTAAAACTTTTCCTTGAATAGGTAGCGGTCACCCTCCTCGATGGGCTTGAATTCATCGTTCCTGATGGTGACGCCGTTAGCAAAGGTAACCTCGCCGTCGCCGTAGGCTGTGTAGCGGATCGGCACGCTTTCGCTGCCGCTGTCATCCGCGGTAAACTCAAGGCAGTCCATCGCACCGTAATTGCCCGCTTTGAACGCAACGACAATTTCGTCCTTCGCCGTCTTCTTCAGCTCGCGCACCATTTCCTTCGCACGCGCGAAGGTAGCTATAGGCTTGTCGAAGCTTCCGTTATTTGTGTCCTTACCATCGACCGCGACGTAAATATCGGCATCCTTCACAAGCTCGACAGAACGATCAAGCTCTGTGCTGTACACGGGTGCGTTGTAGACGTATTCGTATTCGAAGTTAGCGCCTTCCTTGAAGCGCTTAAGAATAACAGCAAATTGCTCGCGTGTCGCGCCGCTTGTCGGCTCGAGAGTTGTCGTGGTAACGCCCGTGATAAGCCCGGTGGCATTTGCCCACGACATCGCGTCACGCGCGTAGGACTGAACCTTTTTATAGTCCTTGTAAGCTGTAATATCACGGCGACTGCCGTCCTTGATGTACTCCATCGGAG
>CAYYKO010000028.1:0-21274 GCA_964441695.1 uncultured Ruminococcus sp.
ACCGTGCGCGCCCTTATAGGGACTCTCTTTGAGCTTGCAGGAATGTGTACTTTTTGGTAAGTGTCATATTCCTTTTTATTTACCTGTATTATACCATTTTCAGACAGCTATTTCAATACTTTCGCGTCAGAATTCCATGCTTTCCCCGCGAAACAGCACTTTTTTTCGCACAGCTGTCCGTGTGCAAAAAAGTACACATTCTTGCATACGGAGGTCTTTCAAAATGGGTGAGGGATTGTTAAAGCTTTATCGCTCGCGGGTCAGCAGGGAATCAAAGCTTGCCTTCTTCGGTGGCTTTGTCGCCACAGTGCTGTTCCATCTTTTCAAATTCGTAAACTATCTGCCGAATCACGACTCGGTCTATAACTATTACGCGAGTCAGAATGTCGTCGGCTCCGGCAGATGGGCGTTGGCTGCCGCCTGCGCTCCGAGCTCGTTCTTCGATCTTCCCTGGGTCATCGGAATTCTGTCCGCTGCCTGTATAGGTCTCACATCAGCTGTCGTCGTTAAACTCTTCAAGATCAAAAACCCCGTGCTCACCGTGCTCGCGGCAGCGCTTCTTGCCGCCGCACCCGGTACTACCGAGACGTTTTTCTTCATTTATACCGCCGACGGATATATGCTTGCAATGCTTCTTGCGGCGCTCGGCGCGTATTTTTTGCGTCTTGGCGAGCATCGCGTGTCGCGATACATCCTCGGCGGAGCGTGCATTTGCGTGTCGTGTGGAATATATCAGGCTTACGTGTCGTTCGCGCTTGTGCTTATCGCGCTGTCGTTTGCCTTGGAGCTCCTTCGCGGTAACGTGAGTGTGAAGGATGCTGTGCTGCATATCGTCAAGGCGACTGTAACCGTTGCGGCGTCGATGCTCTGCTACCTTATTATATGGAAGCTGAGCCTCGCGATATTTTCAAGAACGCCGACAACTTATCAGGGAATTTCCGAGGTCGGCAGCTTCAGCATGTCGCGAATTATTTCGGCGCTCGTCGGCAGCTTGAGCACGGTCCTGCTCTATTTCTTGCAGTGGAACGTTCTCGAGCACGGCTTTTCGCTCTACAGCGTGCTGAGCCTTCTGTTCTTTGCAGCGTTCTCGACGGCTTTTGTTATTGCCGTGATAAAAAGTCGCATATACAAAAGACGCACCGCACTGCTGCTTGCCGTGCTCGGTGTCATTTCCGTATTGCCGTTTTCGTGCATTTGGCTGTTTTTTTCGGACTCCGTACAATACCGACCGATGATGCTCCAGAGTCTTGTTATCCTGTTTGTTTTCGTCGGCGTGCTGTTTGAGGAATACGCGGGGAACGTGACGAAGAATATTGCCTGCCTGCTTCTTTGCGCGACGGCGCTCAATAACGCGCTCATGGCGAATATCGCGTATTTTTACATGGACAGATGCTACGAGCGCACCTACGGAGAGGCTGTTTTGATGATGTCTCGCATAAACGAGCTTGCGGATGAGTACGAATTCGACCGAATTGCCGTGATAGGAAGTCTCAGCACCGACGTAAGCTTTGACAGTGACGATCCGGAGCACTGGCACAGCTCGCCGTCGGGACAGATCAATATTCTGACATCCTGTCTGGAAAAGCACCTTCTTTTCGATAACGATCACGTTGTGTGCTTCCTCAAAAACACCTTCGCCCTCGAGCTCGAGAAGCTTGACGAGGAAACGCTTGAGAAAATATCGGAGACCGATCACGCCGAGGCTATGCCGTGCTGGCCGTCGCCGAATTCCGTATCGGTCGAGGACGGTATCCTTATAATAAAGCTCTCGGAGCGTAAAGAGGCATAAAAAGAGAGGCTTTGCAAGTCTTGCAAAGCCTCTCTTTTCTCCCGCCATGAGGGAGTCGAACCCACGACCATCGGAATCGGAATCCGGTACTCTATCCATCTGAGCTAATGGCGGTCACTTATTTAAGTATACCACATATTTCGGGGGAAGTAAATAGCTTTACGGAAAAATCTCCGCTAAATTTCACTTGCGCTGTCGTGGCGAAATATACGCTTTTTCGGCGTGCGCGGTGCTTTTTTCGGAGAACCCATTGAAATTTACAGACGATTCGGTTATAATAGAGGTAAACAAATATTATCCCAAAGGAGATATAATATGAAGCTTACATTTATGGGCGCAGGCAGCACCGTTTTCGCCAAGAACGTTATCGGCGATACAATGCTTGCCGATCCCTTCCACGACGTAGAGGTTGCTCTTTACGATATCGACGCGGAGAGACTTAACGAGTCGTACCTTCTCATCGATGCAATGAATAAGAATATCAACGAGGGAAGAGCTACTATCAAGAAGTATCTCGGCGTTGAGGAGAGAAAGGAGGCTCTCCGCGGTGCAAACTTCGTTGTCAACGCAATTCAGGTCGGTCTTTATGACCCTTGCACCATCATCGATTTTGAGGTTCCGAAGAAGTACGGTCTTTATCAGACTATCGGTGACACGCTCGGCGTCGGCGGTATCTTCCGCGGTATGAGAACCATCCACGTTCTCAAGGATTTTGCGGCTGATATGGCTGAGGTCTGCCCCGATGCATGGTTCCTTAACTACACGAACCCCATGGCTATCCTCGCGGGCTACATGCAGCGCTACACCCCCATCAAGACCATCGGTCTCTGCCACAGCGTTCAGTGCTGCTCCGAGGATCTTCTCGACGCTCTCGGAATGAAGGACAAGATCGAGGGTAGATACGAGCGCATTGCCGGTATCAACCACATGGCATGGCTGCTCGAGATCCGCGATAAGGACGGCAACGACCTCTACCCCGAGATCCGCCGCCGCGCTAAGGAGTCTCTCAAGAACGATTACCACCGCGACATGGTTCGCTACGACTACATTGATAAGCTCGGCTACTACTGCACGGAGAGCAGCATCCACAACTCCGAGTACAATGCGTTCTACCTCAAGCCCGGTCGCGACGACCTCATGAAGAAGTTCAACACAAACTACGACGAGTATCCGAAGCGCTGCCGCGATCAGATCGAGGGCTGGAAGCACCAGAGAGATGAGATCATGGCAGGCGGTAAGGTCGAGCACACACGCTCCAAGGAGTACGCTTCCTACATCATGGAGGCTATGTTCACCGACAAGCCGTATATCATCGGCGGTAACGTTATCAACCGCGGCATGATCCCGAACCTTCCCGCAGAGGCGTGCGTTGAGGTACCCTGCCTTGTTCGCAAGAACGGCATCACACCTACATATGCAGGTCCCCTCCCGCTCCAGCTTGCGGCTATGAACAGCTCCAATATTTATCCTCAGCTTCTCACCATCGAGGCAGCTGCAACAGGCAGCCGTGAGGCTCTTATCCAGGCTTGCATGATGGATCCTCATACCGGTGCGGTTCTCTCCACAGACGAGATAGTGGCAATGGTAGACGAGCTCATCGAGGCTCACACCAACGCGGGATATCCGATATTCTGATAAAGCTCGGAGGGATTTGACATGACTGCCGAACAGATACTCAAGGATATAAAGAGCGACAGAGTACTGAATGTAATTCTCGACGGCGACTACAACGGCGAGATAGACGATCAGTACACGCTGGCATACGCGCTCGGAAGCCCGAGACTTAAGGTTCTCGGCGTTTGCGCGTCGGCACAGTATGAGGATGTCAAGGCGGAAAACACCGAGGAGGTAATGCTCCGTGCCGTCCGCGACGTTCGCGTGACCTACGAGGCTCTTGACCTTGACGAGGAGAAGTATCCGCTCCTCGAGGGTGCGAGAAGCCAGATCACCAATAACGAAAACCTTGCACCGACCGACAGCCCCGCCGCTCGCTTCATTATCGAGTGCGCGCACAAGTACGACGAGCCCGTCTACGTGCTTGTTACGGGTCCCTGCACGAACGTCGTATCGGCGTGCCTTATCGACCCGTCGATCATGGACAACATCGTTGTGCTTTGGCTCGGAGGCAACTGTCTTTACCATAACGAGAATCACTTCCATGAGTGGAACCTTTTCTCCGACTATGCTGCCGGACAGTATCTTATGAATTTGCCGATACCGCTTGTATGGCTTCCCTGCGACCCTGACGGCTCTGTGAAGCTCGATATGAACCACAGTGACCTTGATCGCCTCAGCGGCAAGGGAAAGGCTGCATATCATCTCACACGCGGTCTGCCGCTCAAGATATTCACCGAGGAGCGCTTCGACTCGCCCGACTGGCACAAGGTCATGTGCGACTACATGGCTATAGCCGCGCTGACAGTGCCCGACGCTATCGAGATCACCGAGGTGCCCGCTCCGCTTATCACGGACGACAGACGCTATGCCGTCGACAGCACACGCAGGAAAATACTCTGCGGCGTGCGTCCCGACAACCGTCGCATCATCGATGATTCAATAGCCGCGCTCGCTCGAGTTATTGCCGAAAGAGAATAAAACAAAAAGGAGCGTCTGTGTGATAACATACAGACGCTCTCGTCTTTGGTGCCGCTTTTGTGTCGGATAAGGGCTCTTACTCGAGCACAAGCTCGCCGAAAAATTCGGGCATATGGAAGTTCGGTCCCGCGCTCTCGATGGGGCTCCAGCAGCCGTAATGCTCGGGCTGGTCGTGGCAGCCGCACTTGTACGCGTTTCCGCGGATGGTGCAGCCGTCCTCAAGACGGCAGTCGGGGACGTACCTGCGTATCATCGCATAGGGAAGCTCGAAGTCGACCTGCCAGAAGTCGCGTCCCGTCTCGTCGCGGTCGAATGTCGTGCGAAGGCGGAAAGCCTCCTCGGGCCAGTCGACAAGCACGCCCTTGTCATCGGCGCTCTTCGCGTAGCCGAGGAAGAACGCAGGTCGCGAGTTCGCTTCGAAATTGAAATATCCCGCGCTGTTGTCGTCGGAGGGGGAGAAGAAGAATTCCATGCAGGAGTCGTTGCACACAAAGCCGTTGCGGTAGTCTATGTGCGCCACGGGATCCTTCTCAATGCAGCGGAGCGAGACGATGATTCTGTCGTCCGTGTGAACGGCGCGGAAGGAGCACTCTGGTCTGTACTCCGAGCCCCACGGCCAAACGTTGATATAGGCGTGCTGCGCCTCGTTTATATTGTCTGTTTTTTTGATGATATACCTTTTCATAACTGCATCCTTTCAGGGGGTGTTTGTTATTATTATAGGCGTCAAAGGGGGATTTGTCAAGCACAAACGGGCTTTGCGGCGCGAAATATGTCGCCTGAGCAAAATAATTCGCATCAATTTACATATATAGCTTGATTTTTTCTCCGAAAAAGGGTAAAATAATGTAGTTAGAATTTTAAGTGGCGAGAAGCCTTCAGCTTCCGCCGAGAAAGGATCACATCATGGCTCTTGTCAATACAAAAGAGATGTTCAAGAAGGCATACGAGGGCGGCTACGCTGTCGGCGCTTTCAACATTAACAACATGGAGATCATCCAGGCAATCACAGAGGCTGCGGGCGAGCTTAAGTCTCCCGTTGTTCTTCAGGTTTCCGCAGGTGCAAGAAAGTATGCAAAGCAGGAGTACCTCATCGCTCTTGCCAATGCCGCTATCAAGGATTCCGGCGTTGACCTCGCACTTCACCTCGACCACGGCGCAGACTTCGAGATCTGCAAGGCGTGCATCGACGGTGGCTTTACCTCCGTTATGATCGACGGCTCGCATCACTCCTTCGAGGACAACATTGCAGTTACAAAGAAGGTCGTTGAGTACGCTCACGAGCGCGGAGTTACCGTTGAGGGTGAGCTCGGCAGACTCGCAGGCGTTGAGGATGACGTAAACGTATCCGCCGAGGATTCCTCCTATACACGTCCCGAGGAGGTTGAGGAGTTCGTTGCAAAGACAGGCGTTGACTCTCTCGCTATCGCTATCGGAACAAGCCACGGCGCATACAAGTTCACAGCCGACCAGTGCACGAGAAATGAGGAGGGCATCCTCGTTCCCCCGCCGCTCCGCTTCGACATTCTCGAGGAGATCATGCAGAAGATCCCGGGCTTCCCGATCGTTCTTCACGGTGCGTCCAGCGTTCCCCAGGAGTATGTTCAGGAGATCAACTCTCTCGGCGGCAAGCTTCCCGACGCTGTCGGTATTCCCGAGGAGCAGCTCAGAAAGGCAGCTTCCCTTGCAGTCTGCAAGATCAACATCGACTCCGATATCCGTCTTGCAATGACCGCAGGCATCCGCCGCGTGCTCACAAATCAGCCCGACGTATTCGACCCCAGAACATATCTTACTGTTGCACGTGCAGAGGTCAAGAAGATGGTCGCTCACAAGATCGAGAACGTCCTCGGCAGCGCGAACACACTGTAATTTGATTATTCGCTTCACTCTCACGAGTGAGAAAGCGGAGCTTCCCCTTCACCGGCGGAGGCTCCGTTTTTTTGTAATTTCGCGGAGAAAACGCAAAAAATGCCCGAAAAATGCACTTTTTTCGAAATGCAAGCCACGCTTGACAAAACGCAAGCCCTGCTTGACAAAAATATAAACGAGCTTTATTGCACACAGAACGGAATTCTGATATAATCATACTGTAATGATTTCCATGTAAAGGATGTGTTCAAGGTGTTATCAGACAATATCAGAAGCTACAGGAAAAAGAGCAATATGTCGCAGGATGAGCTGGCGGAAAAGCTCGGCGTTTCGCGTCAGAGCGTTAGCCTCTGGGAAAACGGGCAGACTCAGCCGACGGTCGATAATATTATCGCCATGACGAAAATTTTCAATATTTCCTTCGATATGCTGCTCGACGGCTCCGTCGAGGAGGGAAAAGCCTCAGCCGACGCTCCCGCGTGCGTGACAGGCTCGGCCGAGCCATGCCCGAACGAGACCGACTGCCCCGGAGAGGGTGCAAGCGATTCCTCCGACACCTCCGCGGTCGAGCCTGCCGCAGAGGATGACCTTGCCGAGCAAAAGCCTTCCGATAATAAGAAAAGTCTCACAGCGTTCCTTTGCGAGCACAGGCGTGTGCTTTTGACAGCGCTTTGCGCCGCGGTAATTATTATCGCCTCGGTGACTGCCGTGCTCGTGCTCGGCGGAAGAGCTTCGCACGGCGGCGCGGAAAGCTCCGAGTCTGCCTCGGAAGCTGCCCTTGACGATACGGCAGCAACGACCGAGCAGAGCGATACCGAGTCCGAAAGCACCGAGTCGACGTCTGCTGCGACCTCCGAGGCTGCGGAGAGCACGGAGAGCGAAAGCACAGCAGAAAGCGAGCCCGCCGAGACACAGACCGAGCCGAGCTCTTATCTGCCCGAGACCGAGCCGAGCGAAGCACCCGCAGCACCGGACTACACGGAAGCGCCGCCGAAGGCACCCGCAGTCGCACCCTTTGACCTGTTTGAATACTGCAAAGCCTTTGCTATCAAAAACGGAGAGCTGAACGGAGACTACTCCATGTACAGCGCTTTCGCGACGACCTACGGCGGCTATGAGAATGAGTATTTCTCGCTTGCGTACTGGGCTGACAGCGATATGGTCGAGTTTTGTCTGCACTGCCCGCTCGACGAGACGTTGAGTATCAATTTCTACCTCAGAATGCGCGGCTCCTACGACGGCAGATATGAGTATTGCGTCTCAAAGTACTACAGAGCAAACGGAGAGAGCCTGCGGTGCGCTACAGGCTATATCGATCCCGCAGTTTTCTCCGACTCCTATCCCATCCCCTGCGACGATTACATAGGAGATGCGACGGGGCAGAGCGACTTCATGGAGGAAAGCCGCATCGGAATATGCGATCTGATACGCCTAATGAAGAATTTCGTCGGCGCGGAGTGCGACGACTGCGATTTTTCCGCCTTCGGCTTTGTGAATTTCTGAGTGAAAAGGCTCGGCTGCGTGAGAGCGCGATTTTCGAAAGCACGTCTGCGGCGCGCCGAAGCTGTATTTGAAATTATTCCGAAAAAAGAAGGTGACGGGTGCTCCCCGTCGCCTTCTTTCTGTCAGCGATGTTGATTGCTTCAAAAGCAGCGCGAGTCTCGGCATTTGCGGCAGCTTTCCGTCTTGCCGCAGTGATAGCACAGCTCGTTTTCGCTTTTGCCCGCTTCGAAAAGCTCCTTGATGCTGCCGACCGTCGTCTCGGCAATATTCGAAAGCGCCTCCTCGGTGAGAAACGCCTGATGCGAGGTTACGATGACGTTCGGCATTGAGATGAGCCGCGCGAGCGTGTCGTCGTCGAGAATATGCCCGGAATTATCCTCGAAGAAGATGTCCGCCTCCTCCTCGTAAACGTCAAGGCAGGCGGCACCGACGTGACGCGACTTAATACCCGCCAGAAGCGCCTCGGCGTCGATGAGCGCGCCGCGCGAGGTATTTACGATAAACACACCTCGCCGCATCTTCGCGATACTGTCGGCGTTAATTAGGTGGTGCGTTTCGGCTGTCAGCGGGCAGTGCAGCGAAATAATATTGCTTCGCGCGAAGAGCTCGTCGCACTCGACGTAATCGATCCCCGAGCTGCTGTCGGGATACTTGTCGTAAGCGATAACGTTCATGCCGAAGCCGCGGCAGATGTCGATGAATACGCGACCTATCTTGCCCGTGCCGACAACGCCGACGGTCTTGCCGTGCAGATCGAAGCCCGTCATGCCGTTTAAGCTGAAATTAAAATCGCGTGTGCGAATGTACGCCTTGTGTATGCGTCGGACGGACGTGAGAAGCATAGCCATTGCGTGCTCGGCGACGGCGTAGGGCGAATATGCGGGCACGTGAAGCACGTGAAGCTTGCCGAAGGCGTGCTTCACGTCGACATTGTTGTGACCTGCACAGCGGAGCGCGACACAGCGCACACCGAGCTCGTGAAGGCGGTCTATCACCTCCGCCGAGCAGTCGTCGTTAACAAAGATGCACACGCCGTCGCAGCCCTGTGCGAGAAAGGCTGTGTCGACATTCAGCTTGCCCTCGTAAAACTTGAAGCGGATGCCGTGCTCGGCGCCGTATTTTTCGAAGGCGTGCACATCGTAGGGCTTTGTATCGTAAAACGCAAATTTCATATATCTACTCCTATCGTTGGTTTAAGTATTCCCACGTCGTCGTGTGTCAAACGCCGAGGCGGAAAAAAGATAGTCGGAGCGACCGCAGCGGTGCTCCGACAGCTTTTATTTTGCGAGAGTATTGAAAAGGTCTTCCATCAGCTCGTCGCGGAATATATGACGGACACAGGTCATGAACGGCTGCTCGTCATCGAAGCCGTATCTTCCGTCGTACTCCGGAACGGGCGCGTGAACGATGCGCGAGGTCATGAAGCGCTCGTTGTCATTGAGAAGCCACGCAACGGCGGTAACATCCCATACAACTCGCGCCCAAGGCTTGCCGGGCAGCTCCTTTTCCGTGTCGCTTACCGTGTAATTTACAAGATAGTCGCAGAGCTTGTTCTTTCCGAGGAGAAAGTGCTCAAGCTCGTAGCGCGAGGTCTGGAACACGTCAACGACACCCTTGCAGGGAAGCTGCACCGTCGGCACACCGCAGGTGAATACAACGCGCGCGGCTGCGATATCCTGTATCATGTTAAACTCGTCCGCGCCGTAGTCGTGCGCCTTTCCGCCGAGCCAGACGATAACGCAATTCTCCTTCATTCTCGGGTTCATGAGAATTGCGGAGGCAACATTCGTGATAGCGCCGATAGCCACGATATAAAGCGGCTTTTCGGGGGAATATTCGTCGGCAAGCTTTGCCATGAAGCGTGCGGCGTCTGAGTCGACGGGCGTCCTTTCGTCCGTCATGTAATTTGCGGAGCCGCGGTAGACTGAGTCCGCGAGCGAGCTCTTGTCCATCAGCTCGAGCAGATGAATTATCTCGTCGTAGCTTCTCTCCATTCCGTCGGCGACGGAGGTCGCCTTGTCGTTTAAAAAGGGAGCGGCGCAGATGGCGCGTGTGTTGAGCTTGTAGTCCGATTTGAGCAGATACGCGATGGCGTACTGGTCGTCGATCTCGTTATACGCGTCCGTGTCGAGAACGACGTCGATCTTGCCTGTCGGAACGGCGAGATTGCGGAAGTAATTTTCGAGAGTCATTTTATTTATCCTTCTTTTTCGGCGAGGTTACCGCATTCAGCAGAGTAACAACGCAAATTATAACGATAGTCACGGCGAATATGCCGAGCATGCCCTTGCCCATGATAGGGAGAGCTTCCATTAATTTTTCGGTAGAAATATTCACGTTCTTGCTTCCTTTCTTATACCGGTATGCTGCTCACGATCGAGAGAATAAGACCGCCCGCGATGACGGAGGCTATCTGTCCCGAAACGTTTACGCCGACGGCGTGCATGAGCAGGAAGTTCTGATTATCCTCGGAAAGTCCCATCTTGTGGACAACGCGCGCGGACATCGGGAAGGCGGAGATACCCGCAGCACCGATCATGGGGTTGATCTTCTTCTTTAAGAAGAGGTTCATGATCTTCGCTATCATGATACCGCCGAAGGTGTCGAAAATAAATGCGACAAGACCGAGGCAGAGGATGATGAGCGTGTCGAGCTTCAGAAATTCCGCAGCTGTCATGCGGGAAGCGATCGTAATACCGAGAAGGATCGTGATGAGGTTTGCAAGCACCTTCTGCGCGGTCTCGGAGAGGGAGTTGAGCACGCCGCACTCGCGGATGAGATTACCGAACATAAGGAAGCCGATGAGAGCCACGGCATCGGGAGCGACAAGACCGACGATTATCGTTGTGATGATGGGGAAGAGTATCTTTGTCGTCTTGGATACGGGCTTCGAGGTGTCGTCCATGCGGATAAGGCGTTCCTTCCTTGTCGTGCAGAGCTTGATTATCGGGGGCTGAACTATCGGAACGAGCGCCATATACGAGTAAGCCGCGACCATGATGGCTGGCAGATAGCTCGATTTCAGCATCTGAGCGACGAAAATCGAGGTCGGACCGTCCGCCGCACCGATTATCGCGATGGACGCGCTGTCGTTCAGGTTATAGCCGAGGAAGGACGCCAGGCACAGCGTGAAGAAGATACCGAACTGCGCCGCCGCACCGAATATCATGTATTTCGGGTTCGACAGCAGCGGCGTGAAGTCGATCATCGCGCCGATACCGATAAATAGCAGCAGCGGCATAAGCTCACCGTTGTCGATACCGATGTCAAAAAGACGGTTGACGACGTCTGCGGCGCCGGATTCGGGAAGATTGACAAGTATCGCGCCAAAGCCCATAGGGAGCAGCAGCGTCGGCTCCATGTCCTTCTTTATCGCGAGAAAAATAAGAAGACCGCCGATGAGCCACATGATGACCTGCTTTATATCGAGGGCAAGTATGTTTTCGTATAAGATTTCCATTTAATACTCCTGTGCTTTATATTTAAGATCGCCGGTCGGCGTCAGATATTGTTGATGCATCTCCAGGTGTCCTCGAGAACTGTATCGCGGTCGAGCTTTTCCATGTAGATGATATTGTGACGCGCGCTGCTGAAGGCGTATCTGCCCTCGTCGGTTATCATCGGCGCGGGGATTATCTTAAACTCAAAGGCGTCGGGACGAGCGAGAACGGCAGGTGCGGCAACGTCGAAGAGCACGCGCTCCCAGCCGTTGACGTAGTACGGCTCGTTGTTGTATTCTCCGGGGAGAGTTTCACGGAAGAATACGGCGTGAGGGCTGTCGCCCTTGATAGCCTTGAGCGTGTCGAGCGTGATGTCGAGCACGACCGTGCCGTGATCGTATGCGGGAAGCAGAACGAGCGGAATGTCAAGCTCGAGAAGCTGCTGACCCGCGCGAAAGTCCCACGCAAGGTTGCATTCGTCGGCGAGCTCTTTATCATTATCAAGGCATGTGCCGCCGAGCCATACAACGCAGAGCTTTTCCTTGATAGAGGGCTCAATGAGGCAGGCAGACACGATATTCGTGCAGCAGCCTGTCGCAAGGATGTAAATTATCTCATCGCTCTTTGATACGATGTCGATTATAGCGCGAACGGCTTCGCTGTCGACGGGGTCGCCGATGCCCATCGGACGAACGGGTCCGCGGTAGGCGGGATACTTTCCACTGACACCGCAGACGTCGAGCACGCGAAGGATTTCCTTATAGCTTTCCTCCATGCCCCACGCGTAGTCACCCGCGGCACCCTTGCCGAAGGTCGCGGCGGTGCAGGCGACAAGCTCTATTTTTTCACAGCCGAGGCAGTACGCAAGCGCATACTGGTCGTCCATTTCAATGCCCATGTCGGCATCGTGTATTACCTTTTTTACTCTGTCAGAGTGAATATCTCTGAGGATTTCTTCCATTGTCATGACAGTATTCCTTTCAGTATTCTCCTATTTTATTTTGTGTAATGCTATCTTATCAAAAAAAAGTGCAATTGTCAATACAAAACACGCTTCTTTTGCCGCCTCTTAATCGCGTTAAACGGCGGTGAAAACACGCGCGTGGTAAAGTTGCACAAAAAACGTCATGCGCTTTTGGCGAATATGTCGGATTGAATTGCGCGCGTTAAAATGATATAATATATAATACAAAGTGACCTCAGAGAATTTTCTCCGACTTCACAATTACGAAAAAAGGCGGTTCGTCTGAACGGACTGCCGAAAACACAAAGGAGAAACCCCATAATGAAAAAGCTACTTGCATTGCTTCTTGCTTCACTGATGTGTGTATCGGTGCTTGCAAGCTGCGGAAGCGACAGCAAAACGCCTGCACAGACAACAGGCAGCGCGTCTACTGCCGAAGAGACAGACGAAGAGATCCTTCAGATCAACGACTACGTTGCCACCCTCGCTTCTCAGCATAAGCTCGACGGCGCTACATTTACGTATGTAGGCGGCGGCGGACAGACCGCTGAGTTCCAGGAGGAGACCGGTAACATCGAGAACGACGCTCTTTATCACAGAGAGCGTGAGCTCGAGGAAACACTCGGTATCACCTGGGAGGGCTTAGTTGCCGAGGGTACTGACACCGCAGACTCCGCAACAGCTTGGACTGTTGAGTACGTTAAGCAGGCTGTTCTTGCAGGCTCTAAGGACTACGACCTTTGCTACGGCACACTCGTAGTTACCATTCAGCCTCTCTTTAACGAGGACTGCCTTGAGAGCGTCACTGATTTTTCGGTACTCGACCTTGATGCAGACTGGTGGCCGAGCACTCTCCGCGATACACACTCCATCGGCGGCGAGCTCTACTTCCTCACAGGTCCCATCATGACTGAGTATTACACCGACGCATGCTGCCTCCTTGTTAACTCTCAGGTGGCGGATGACTACAACATCGAGATCCCCTATGACGAAGTAAGAGACGGCAATTGGACATTCGACAGAATGTTTGAGGTTGCATCCGTAGTCCCGACAAATAGCTCCGGCTCCGGTGCATACCGTTACGGAGACCCGAACGGCCTTGCAATTCTCTTTGCAAACGGACATAAGGTTACAAAGTTTGACGATGACGATGTTCCTTACGTTGACGCTAACCCCTCTGCCGACCTTGTCGACCTTTGCGACCGCTTTGCAGCCGTAATGGGTGACGGCACTCAGACAGCTCAGGTCATCTATGAAAGAAGCGATGACTGCGAAGAAAAGTACGGCTACGGCGACCTTGATGAGATGTTCATCAACAGCGGATATCTGTTCAGATTCGCAGATACCGGTACAGCTGTAGGCCTCCGCGAGAAGGAAGTTGAGTACGGAATTCTTCCGATGCCTAAGGGCACTGCAAGCCAGTCTCAGTACTACTCCTATGCCGATAACTGGGCAGGTCGTTTCTGCGCTATCCCGCGCTGCACACGTGACCTCGAGGTTACCGACGTTGTTGTAGAGGCTATGGCAGCTCTCAGCGTTAAGCACATCAAGCCCGCATACTATGATAAGATCCTTAAGGGCAGAAGCACACACGACAGCGACTCTCGCGACATGCTCGATATCATCTTCGATTCCAAGATCTATGATATCGTTGATATCTACGCTAAGGGCAGCATCAACCAGTCCGGTTCCTTCGTTCGTATAATCGAGAAGGCTATCAAATATGATTCTTCCTCCATCAGCTCCGGTTACAACATCGAGGCTAAAATGGCAACTCGCTCGATCAACTCCATTATGAAGATGATCGAGAGCCATCAGAAGTAATTAATAAACGTGCGAGCTCCGCACGAGGCAATTTCGGCACTGTATAGTGCCGAAATTGCTAATAGGAGATACCTATGAAACGTTTTCTTGCTATGCTGCTTTCCGCACTGATGCTCGCATCGACTCTTGCCGGCTGCGGCAATGATAATAACACTTCTGCCGAGACGGGCAGCTCGTCGGATGTCGGACAGACAGACCCTGAGATCGCAAAGATAGACGACTATGTTTCCACCATTGCCTCCGAGCACAATTTTGACGGTGCGACCTTCAGCTATATGGGTGTCGGCACTGAGAATTCGGAGCACAATGAGGAGACCGGAAGCATCGAGAACGACGCGCTCTACCACAGGCAGCGCGAGCTTGAGGAGCTGTTCGGTATTACCTGGAACAGCGTTGCTCCTCCGAGCGCAAACAGCGAAAACGGAACAACAACGCAGATATTCGAATTTGTTAAGCAAGCTGTTCTCGCAGGAAGCAATGACTATGATCTTTGCTACGGAAGTCTCATCGGCACGATGCAGCCTCTCTTCCGCGAGAATTGCCTTGAGAATGTCGACGACTTTACCGTCCTCGATCTTGACGCAGAATGGTGGCCGAGAACCCTGCGTGACACACATTCGATAGGCGGCGAGCTGAGTATACTTGCAGGACCCATAATCACGAAATATTATACCGACGCTTCCTGCCTGCTTGTTAACATGCAGGTGGCTGACGACTATAATGTCGATATCCCCTATGACATCGTGCGCGACGGCAGCTGGACCTTCGACAAGATGTTTGAGCTTGCGTCTGCCGTGCCGATAAACGCTTCCGGTGCCGGTGCATACCGTTACGGAGACCCGAACGGTCTTGCCATCCTCTTTGCAAACGGGATGCAGATCACGAAGTTCGACGAGAACGACGTGCCGTATGTCGACGCCGCGCCCGCCGCGGAGCTTGTCGACCTGTGTGACCGTTTTTCCGCTATCATGGGCGACGCAACACAGACAGCACAGATCATCTACGAGCGACGCGATGACTGCACTGATAAGTACGGCTACGAAACCATCGAGGATATGTTTATTGGCGGAGGCTTTCTGTTCTACTTTGCAGATACGGCTACCGCGATAGATTTTCGAGAGAGAGAGGTCGAGTACGGAATCGTTCCGATGCCGAAGAAGGATGTAGCTCAGTCTCAGTATTACTCCTTTGCCGACACGTGGGCGAGCCATTTCTGTGCCGTACCGCGTTGCGCGCGTGATCTTGAGTTTACCGACGTGATCATGGAAGCTATGGCGGCACTTAGCCTCAAGCATATCAAGCCCGCGTATTACGATAAGCTTCTCAAGGGCAGAAGCACACATGACAGTGATTCGCGTGACATGCTTGATATTATTTATGAGACTAAGATATACGACATCTTCGACGTCTATACCAAGGGCGACATAAACCAGTACGGCTCCTACATCCGTAATATCACGAAGGCGATAAGATACGATTCTTCGTCGTTTACGTCCTCCTACGGAATTGAAGCCAAGATGGCAACGCGCGAGATCAGCTCAATTATGAGAATGATCGAAAATAACCGTAACAACAACAGCTGATTGGCTTTGTTTTACCTTTTACCCGGAGCAGCCTCTCGCCATTGCGGCGGAGGCTGTTTCCGGTTTCGGAGAAAAAGGAATGCACATTGTTGACACTGACAAATACATAGCGGCGGTGCGCGAAATGCTCGCCGCGGGAAAAACGAATATTCCGCTGCCCGTAGTCGGTAACAGCATGCGCCCATTTCTGAAGGACGGGGACACTGTGTACCTCTCGCCCGCAGACGGGAAAATACGTCGCGGAGATATATTGCTGTTCGTCAGGCGTGACGGTCACGGAGTTCTCCACAGGGTAGCACATGTAAAGCGTGATATGCTTTACATGCTCGGCGACAGCCAGCTTGAGAAGGAGCCGATAGCGCGCAACGCGGTAATAGCGCGAGCAGCATCGGCAAAAAGAAGCCCGCGCCGCGCCGCAGTCAAGTCGGCTGACGCGAGAGACTGTGAGAAGGGCATGGTAATTACTGCGCGCAGCCCGGTATGGCTGTTTTACAGATACATCTACCCACGCTCACCTGCCGCTCGGCGACTGCTGTCGCGCCTTCGCGCATTAGTGAGGTAAACACCCTTGCATCGCAGCTTCCGTTAAGGCGAGATATACGCCGCCGGATTGAATTTGACGAGCGGCTGTGAAGGACGACTCAATGCACGGGCGCCGAAGAGCTTGCAGGTCCTTCAAACAACAAAAATCGAGCCCGCATGAATGCCATGCGGGCTCGAGCTGCTTTTATTTGCCTGCTTTCGAACGGCCGTAGCCGTAACCGTAGCGGCTTTTGTAGCCATAGCCGTAGCCGTATTTATAGCCGTAGCCGTAACCGTAGCGGTGCTCGCGAATATCGGCGCCGTTCAGCACAAAGGCATCAACGCTTCCTCCTCTTTCGCAGAGAGATTCAACAGCACCGGTGAGTCGCGGCAGCGAGGTCACGCCTGCCCGTACCGTGTAAAGCACGGTATCGGCGTGGCGGCAAAGCAGTGCTGTATCTGCAACTACCGCGCACGGAGGCGTGTCTATTATCACAAGGTCGAAATGACGCTTCAGCACGCTTATAACGCGTGACATGCCGCTTGCGTCGACGGAATATCTGTTGCCGACGACGCTGTCCGACGAGAGGTAGAACAGCGAGGTGTCGTCGAGCTGTCTTAGAGCGGAAAGCACATCGGCGTCGCGCCTTCTTGTCAGCTCAAGCAAGCCGACAGGGCAGCTCTCCGTCGAGAGACGCTGTGCAACGCTCTGATTTCGCATATCTGCGTCGACAATTACAACACGCTGACCCTCGGTGGCGGCAGTGAGCGCAAGGTTGACGGAAAGTGTCGTTTTTCCCTCGCCCTTGTGAGTGCTTGTGACAAGCACCGTGCGCCCGTCGATATCCTCGAGCCTTCTGCGAAGCTTACGCAGCAGTCGCTTGAAGGATTCGGAAAATAGCTCGTTGCTTGCGACGGATACCGTCGGTGCCGTGCTGCGCCGACGCTTTTTTGCCTCTATCTGCGGCAGCACCGCCATTACGGGACGGTTGAATTCCTTCTTCAGCTGCTCGGTGTCGCTTACTTTGCGAATGAACAGCGAAATCAGAAATACGATTGCCAGGGAGAGCGCTGCCGATATCAGAAATCCCTTGATAAAGGGAGCCTTATAGGAGAAGGCGCGTGCAGGCTGTGTCGGGATTACCGGCTCCTCACGGAGAATGAGCTGCGGGTCGTCGACCATGTAGGACGCAAGCTGAGGATAGCAGTCGATTGCCGCATTCAGAATGTCAAAGGCGTCCTGCGCCGAGGGGCTTGTGACGCGCATAACGAGCATTCCGGAGCTTGCAACAGAGGCGGCGGATATTGTCCCACCGAGATAGCTGCGCCCGAGGGCATCCATTATCAAATCACTCATGACCCCCGTGCCGAGAAGGTACGGGAAGGTCTCGGCAAGCTGCTCGGCGGCGCGGCTGTCGTAATAGCTTGAGCTGAAGATATCGCTTTCGGAATAGCCGGAGTCGACCGAGAAGAAGGCACTTGCCTCATATATCGGGACATAGCTTTTCTTTGCACGGTAAGCCGATACTGCGCCTCCCGCAAGCGCTATGGCGAGTATAATATACCACGTGCGCCTCAGCACACCGATAAGTCTGCCGGCAAGCGCCGAAAGGTCGATCGGAGCCAGCTCTGACTGAGTGCGCTTTTCACTTGCCATCGGTATCACCTCCCGTTTTGGAGCTTCCCTTTGAAGCTGCTGTCATGCCGTAGCCGTACCCATAGCCGTAGCGGCGGCTGTAGCCGTAGCGCTGCGGCAGAGTGCCGATCATATCGTTGAGGACACAGCCGAGGAATTTGCTTCGCGTTTGACGAAGCGAGTCCACAGCGTCGTTTATGTCGCACGCCGACGTGCGATCCTGTCTTACGACAAGAAGCGAGGCATCGGCAAAGTCGGCAAGCGTCTCGGCGTCGCTGAAGAGTCCGAGCGGCGGCGTGTCAACGATAACGAAATCGAAGACGCAAAGCTGACGCAGGAATTTCCGCATCACGTCGCTGCAAAGCAACTCGGGCAGGCGGAAGTCGGGCTCGCTTGAAAAGCACATGTAGAGTCCGTAATCACTGTGACGGACGATACAGCTGAGAAAGTTTTCCTTCGAAAACGGCTTGCGGAGCATTTGATTGAGCGGCAGCTCGGAATTGTACGCGTCGCCGAAGATGGTGTTCATTGCGGGCTTGCGGAAGTCCGCGTCGACAAGAGCAACGCGACGACCCTTGAGTGCAAGCATTGTCGCTATATTGGCGGAAACGGTGGACTTGCCCTCGTCCTCGCCGACACCGGTTACCACGAATACACGCGCGCCGCTTGCGTCATGCTCATGCTCAAGACGCGAGCAGACGGTATTTATCTGCTCGGAATAGGCAGAGGAGACTGTGGGTGACGTGATAAGCATGGACGTGCGTCGTGCGCGGTGAAATATAGCGTGCGCGGCGTTCTGCCTTTTTTCGTGCGTGAGTGAGGCAATTATCGGTGCGTCGAGCGAGCGCTTTGCGCCGGAGAGCGTTTGGACAGTTTCGCGGCGAAGCATAATGAGCACGAGCAGCGCCGCCATTGCGAGCGCGCCGCCGACGGCAGCGAAGGCTGTGTAAGCGCTACCGTTCAGAGAATTGATCGGTCTTGACGACACGGACGGCTCGCGGATGACCTGGAGCACGGTGTTTTGCGAAACATATTTCGCAATGTCGGGGAAGTGCTCGGACAGCGCGCGAAGTGCCAAAAAGGCGCCCTTCGGCGTAACGTCGGTGCAGGTGACTGTGATAAAGTTGCTTTCCGGCACCTGAGACGCGGAGAAGCTGCCGCCGAAGGCTGCAAGCTTTTCCGAGGAGTCGCGAACGGTGTTGTTTATAACGTCCGTTTCAAGAAGCTCCGCGAGCACCTCCGCAACGTCGCTCGTTACGGAGACACTTGTGTTTACAACGGCGGAGGATTTTCTTGCAGTGACCGCCCATGTCATTTCCGCGCGGTAAAGCGGCGTGTGCAGATAGCTGAGTGCCAGCGACATTGCCATAGCGCAGGTGAGAGCCGAAAGAACGAGCATCCATGCATGGCGGGTAAGCATTCGAATAATGCACGCGGGCGAGAGATCCTTCAGACGGAAAAAAACTGTTTTCTTACTCATGTCCGTCCCTCCTCAGCGAACCGAGACGGTCAGTGCGACACGTCCCGTGTGGTCGTTCAGCGTGTATTCGTAAAATACGTGATAGGTTCCCGCCGTCGTGGTATCGACATTGCCTGTTATCTTCACGACGTCGCGTGACAGGCTCTCACCGAGATACGTAACGGAGGAGATGAATGCGGCAGGGTCGAAATCGGCGCCAACATTGATATATTCAAGATATGAGGAAAGCGTGATGACAGGCGCATTTGCGTCCGGGGAGATAATGACGGGAAGCTTCAGCTTTGCCGAGTCGCCCATGCTGTTTGAAACGAGCACCGAGACGTAATATATATTGCTGTCGGAGCTCGGAACGAGGGACGAGATGCGGACGCGGTCGGAGATATCGCCGTCGATAACGTCGCTTGCGGTAAAATGCGATATAAGCCCGGTGGTGTCGGCTGTCGTGAAGACGAGAGGCGAGACGAGCGATATTGTCGGTCGGCTGTAATCCGTGTACTTGAACTTGCGTGAGGCGCTTGCCATATTGTCGTTGCTGTCGAAGACGATATACGTGACCTCGGCGGTGTTGTCGGAAAGAAGGCGGGATATTCCGGAAATCTCGACCTCGGAGGTAAGCTCGCCGTCCTGTGAGTCGTAGGCTGTGACGCCGTCGAGCAGGAGCTCCTTTGAGTCGTTTACGGATATCTCGGGAACGGTGTCCGGAACATTAAGCGTCGGTCCCTCGTCGAGCCCGAGCGAATTTGAACGGTATTCGGAAAAGATAAACGCGGCAAGAAGTGCGACAAAGGCGACGATCAGCGCGGATTTTATCAGTCTCAAGGTGTGCCCTCCTGTGCAGGTATAAAATAGTACTGGAACTTCCGAGTAAAATATGTTATAATATGGTCGGTAAAGTATATTTCTTCAAAATATACTTTAGGCGGAGGCATGCGCCCCCACCGCGTGCATTGTATTTCTCAAAGCTCGTCCGGCTCGAGCACGCGCTTGCCGTGGAGTATTCTTGTCGGATTCTCGCAGAACAGCGCAATCGCCAGAGCCTGTCCGTAGCGTCGCGCAACGAGGTCGCGCGCGTCAGCCATGTAGGTCGTCCTTCTGCGCGGACTGTGCGCGTCACTTGCGACAGCGTGGCACAGACCGTGTGACAGCAGGTAATTCGCACTCATCTGTGCGCGCTCTCCGAAGCTTCCGAGGATGCTTCCGCGGTTCAGCTGGAGAGGGAAGCCGGCGTTAAAAAAATATCCCGCGATGCTCGGGTCGTGTCCGAAGGCGTCGTAGCGCTCGGGATGCGCTATTACGGGAATATATCCGGCGCCGGCGATACGCTCGGCAATGCCTGATATCCTTCTCGCCGACTCGTCGAAATAAAATTCGCAAAGGACGTATTTCCCGCGACCGAGAGTAGGGAGCTTTGAATGCTGTGCAAGCAACGGTGTCGCTTCAGTGCAAAGCACCTCGGCTCCGTCGAACAGCGTCAGCGGTATTCCGTGCTCGTCAAGTGCCTGTGCAAACAGCCGAAATTGCCGTGACAGCTTCGGAAGGAGCGGCAGCGAGCGCTCATCACCGAAGAAATGCGGCGTTGCCGCAAGACGGGTAACTCCGCATTCGCACGCAGCGCGTGCCATTTCGAGGGCGTCCTCGAGGCTCTGTGCGCCGTCGTCTGCCTGCGGCAGTATATGGCAATGAATATCTGTCATGGCTTTCCCCAACTTTGTCACTTGCTGTAAATTTCACTCATGGTACATTATATCACATTTTTTTCAGCCATGCAATAAAAATAAGTCAATTTGCGCCTGAAAGGACGTAATCAGCCGAAGGAGGTGTCGGAATGTTAAGTAACGAGGATGCTCAGCGCAGTAGCGTCGGCATAATTAAGGAAAAATACAGGAACGGAACGCTGCGACAGATATTTTCCGACTGGAAATGGATACTTTCGTTTACGAAATGCCGCAGCCGCTCCGTTGTAATATACACAGTGCTCGGAATGGTAACGAGCGCACTTTCGATCGTAACCGGAATTGTGTCGAAGTATCTCATCGACGCGATAGCTGTGCTTGATGCGAGGCGGA
>CAYYKO010000029.1:0-20878 GCA_964441695.1 uncultured Ruminococcus sp.
GCCATGGTGCAGCGGATGGGGCTAATGCGTTTTGCGCGTGGGAGTTTGGCGTGGGACGTTCGCGCCTGCGGCGACGGGGTGCGGGGGTGGAGTCAGCCGCCCGCCGCACGAACGTCTAAGCCTGAACAAAGCCTCGGCGAAGCCAACGTAATTTTTATAAAATTCCCGCCGCTTACAGCGGCTTTGCCGTTATCTTCGCGTAGGCGCGCGGATATTGCGCCGGCGTGGCGTGCGTCTTTCTGTAGATAACTATGCTGCGCGCATCTCCCGAAGGGAGCGTGTATTTCACGGTCTCAACGTGCTCGAGCCCGAGCCGCGCCGCGCCGCGCGCCGCCGCTGCCTCCTCCTCGTCGGAGTGCGCCTTCATCGCCGCGAGCGTTCCGCCCGTTCTGAGTAACGGCGCGCACAGCTCAACGAGCACCGGGAGCGCAGCTACCGCACGCGCGGTCACAAGGTCGAACCTTGAGCGCAGCGCACCCGCGCTTTTTTTGCCGACTGCGGGCGCGGCAAGCTCCTCGGCGCGTCCCGCCGTGCCCGAAACGCAGCGCAGTCCGAGCTCGCGCGCGGTCTGCTCAATGTACCTTATCTTCTTTGCCGTGCTGTCGACAGCGTGCAGCGTTATCGCGGGAATGTCGCCCACCGTCGCGAGAACGCCGAGCGGAAGCGTCGGAAAGCCCGCGCCCGCGCCGATGTCGCACAGCTTCGCGCCGTCCGAGAGCAGCCCGCGAAGGTCGAGCTGCCGCGCGAGCAGCGCCGAGTCGACAATGTGCCTCTCGGCAACGGCGGCGCATTCGGTGACCGCCGTCAGATTGAAATATTTCGATGTCTCGACAAGGCGGCGGTAAAGCTCGTAAAACAGCTCCACGGTCTTCTCCGACGTGTAGGGGAGAGACGCCGCCTCGGCAAGCTCAAGATAAATTTCGGAAAACTCCGCTATAGCCTTAACAGGTGCAATAATTCTTTCAGCCATATCAAATATTCATCGGGAAGTCGCCTTCCGTCTTGTCGGTGTCACGTGCCATGAGCGCGCGAAGGCGGGGATAAATTGTCTCCGCCATGAGCGCAAAGCCGTGCTCGTTCGGGTGGGTGGAGTCGCCGCACGCAAAGCAGCCTTCGCGATTCTCGCTTCCCCAGAGGTGGAAGCCGTCAACGAAGTCGACAAGTCGGTCTCCGTCGTCGAGCGCGGCGTGGAAGGTGTCCATAACTATTCTGCGTCCGTAGCACGCGCGAAGGAATTCGCTGTCGGTATCGGGCTTTGAAATAATAAGTATCGGAAGCGTCGGGTGAGCGCGGCGGACGGTGTCGAAGAAGGGCTTGTGAGTCCGGCGCAGGTCCTCGAGCGTGTCTGCGTTCTCCTCGTAATCGAGCACGAACGCGCTCATGTCGAGCGTGGCAATGTATTCAGCCATGGCGATCTCGCCCTTCGCGCTGCCGCCGAAGCCGAGATTTATGTGGTCGGCGCCGAGACGCTCGGAAACGAGCGAGGTGTAGGACAGCGAGGGGGAGCGTGACATCGCGCCCATGGTAATTGACGAGCCGTAATAAACGATGGGCTTTTTTACCGCGTAATCGGGAGCGGGCGAGACGTGCGCGTCGCAGTCCACGGAAAGCTTCATTTCGGCAAGGGGCGCGGTGCGCGGGGTGAATACGGTGATAAGGTGCTCGCCGGTCGGGAGGGATACGGCGCCCGAGAAAAAGTCGCTGTCCGAATCTCCTCCGATGCTCGCGATATAATTTCCGTCGCAGAGGACGTCGCAGGCGGAATTCACCTGGGGGTGCGCCAGCGTGTAGGAAAGCTCAAGAGTCGAGCTGTCGGTAATGAAGCGAAGTCTGCCGCCGGCGGGGCAGAGAGAGCTGTTCTCGACAGCGGGGGAAACGGCGTGCGCCGCTTCGCGCGGCATTCGGGTCAGGTCGGGCAGAAGACCGTGCAGGCGCATTTCAGCAGGGATGTGCTTTGGGGAAAGTATGTAGCTTTTCATGATAAACTCCGTTCAGCCGCACAGCGGCAAATTTGGATAAATAAACTGCTACAGTCATTTTACCACAAACGGAGGAGAAAATCCACCGCTTTTACGCGAGGCGGAGCAGCTTTTCGGGAAAAAGAAAGGAAAACGGGGGGATTTTTGAAAAATCGAGGAAAACCACCGCTTCGCGCGGACACGGGCTTTGTTTTATCTTGAGCATTCGTGCAGCGGGCGGAACCATTGGGGGCGGCGAAAGCCAAGCTCGCCTTCTTGGCTGATTCAATATTTTTAATGCTTCGCATTAAAAATATTGGAAAAATCGGTCGTGTAGCTTACGGACATGGGCTTTTGGCGGGGCGCACGTTTTTTAGGGAAAAGCGAACATATCGCCGCCGGGGTGCGGAGCAAGAGGGTTGTGGGTGCGCTCGAACTTTTCAACATTTTACAAGGAAAACTTAGTGAACTCCCTGTTCCCCACGGGTCGGAGTGCGACGCCCAACACACTTTTTTGGGTAACAGCAACGCATCGCGCAGTTTTATAAAACTTACGTTAAGCACATCCTCCACGTTATCTCGCTACACGAACGATTTTTCCTCTGACTTTTTATACGTAGTATAAAAAGTCAGAATTAAGCCAAGGAGGAGCGCGGTAGCGCGGAAACTTCGGCGTTTGAGATGGTTCCCTCGCTGCACGAATGCTCAAGGCTGAACGCATACTCGCGCACGCGAGACTCCCGCCGACTGCCACGCGCAAGGCGCATTAGCCCACATTCGCTGCACCACGGCGGCGGAGCACGTCTTGCGAGGGCGCGACGCACCGTATTGGGGCAGGAGCTGTATTTCGTGAGGCAACCGAAGCGGGCGCGGCGACCGCGCGAGCTCTTTCAGCCGCGGGGTAAAGACTACTTAGCGGCGAGCCGCTAAGTAGGTTTTTCTTAGTTAATTTTCTTTCACAAAAGGAAATCAGAGCAGTAGCTGACACTTTAGAGACAGTAGGGCACTGTGCAGTGTACGTCGGCATGCTGCAACCGGACGGGCGAATGAAGAACGCCCCTGCGTGAGGTTGGGGAGCAAAGGTCGCTCCTGAGAGAACTGCGCGACAACAGACACCCCGCACGCCGCTCTCTGCGCGCGTTATTTATAATTAATGTTGACTTTATCCGTCACTTCGTGCTATAATATTATATTATAATGCGGTAGCTGTCGCAATGCGCCGCTTTCCCCGGAGGTGCGCGTGAACAGTATCAAAACTCGCCCCTGCGTCGGAGATGCCGTCGCGCTCGTGCTGTGCGTGCTTTTATGCCTTGCCTCCGCGGCACTCCTTATCCTGCCGAGCATAGCCTCACCCTCCGCCGAATGCGTCGTTATCACGACTGCCGACGGCGAGCTGAGCTATCCGCTCGATACCGAGCGCACCGTTGATATTACCTCAAACGGTATTTGCCTTGCGGTGAGAATTGAAAACGGCACTGTCGCCGTTTTGTCCTCCGACTGCCCCGACGGCGTGTGCGTCGGCACTGGGCGCATTACCTCGACAGCTCAAAGCATCGTGTGCGTGCCCGCACGCGTTACGGTAAGGCTTCAGAAAAAGGAGGCGCGCGATGCGGACCTTATTATCGGCTAAACGGCACACGCAGAGACTGTGCATGACGGCAATGCTTGCCGCGTGCGCGCTGATGATCGCGTATGCCGAGCACCTGCTCCCGCCGATCGTCCCGCTCCCGGGAATAAAGCCCGGCTTTGCCAATATCGCGGTGTGCGCCGCTTTTGCGCTCTCACCCGCGTGCGCGCTCGGCGTCTCGCTCGTGAGAATTCTCGTTTTCGCGCTGCTTTTCGGCTCGCCCGTTTCCTTTGTAATGTCGCTTTGCGGCGGCGTGCTGTCGTATCTTTTCCTTTTTGCCGCCTCGCGGCTCGGAGCGCGGCACGTAAGCTTCATCGGGCTTTCCGTGGCGTCCGCGTGCTGCCACAATATCGGTCAGCTGCTCGGCGCGGCTCTTTTGACCTCGTCGGCGGCGCCGCTTGCGTATTTCCCCGTCCTGTGCCTGTCTGCGGCGCTCTGCGGCTCGCTTTCGGGACTGTTACTGAATTTCGTTTACCCCTTCGTCCGAAAATACGCGTCCGATGTCTGAGCTGTCCTGCGGGAGAAAGGCAATTCATGATAAAAAAGCTCATCTGCGCCGTGCTTGCAGCGTGCCTTTGCACACTGCTTGGCTCCTGCGGCGAAAATATAACGTACAGCGAGCACGTCAGCTTCGCGATGGACACCTATGTTACGCTTCGCCTTCCGAGCGACGCTGCCTCCGACACGGACGCCCTGTACGCCGAATGCGACAGGCTTCTCGCGCAGCTTGAGTCGGAGCTGTCCGCGCACGACGGCGCCTCGCGCCTTTACGACTTTAATAACGGCGGCGACGACATCTCCTCGAGCGAGACGGAGCTTTATTCCGTGATATCGAGCGCCTGCCGCGTCAGTGACGCCACGAACGGCGCGTATCGCTGCACGGTCGGTGCGCTGTCTCTTCTGTGGAACGTAACCGGCGGCGGACCCGTGCCGAGCGAGGACGACATTGCGCTCGCGCTCGACGCGATAGGAACGGACGGCATCGAGCTGACACCGACGTCGGTTCACAGAGCCCGCGAGAGCTGCGTGCTCGACCTCGGCGGCATCGCGAAGGGCTATGCCGCAGACAGACTTTGCGAGCTGCTGTCATCGCGAGGCGTACCGCACGGCATGGTTTCCGTCGGAGGAACGGTCGCGGTATTCGGCGAAAAGCCGAACGGTGAGAGCTTCCGCATCGGGATCACGGATCCGCGTAACACCTCCGCCGTCGCGTGCTACCTTAACATAAAAAGCGGCACGGTCTCTGTCTCGGGAAGCTATGAGCGCTATTTCGAGCAGGACGGCGTGAAATATCACCACATCCTCGACCCGCAGACGGGACGCCCGTCCGAGACGCCGCTTCTCAGCGTTGCGGTGTGGAGTCCCGACGGTGACGTCGCCGATGCGCTGTCAACGTCGCTGTTCGTGCTGGGCGAGGACGGAGTGCGCGAGCTTTACGACTCGGGGAAGCTTGAATTCGAGGCGCTTCTCATCTCGACGGAGGGTGAGCTGATACTGACCGACGGGCTTTCCGACGGCAGCTTCGAGCGCGCCGACAACAGCTACACCGTGCGAGAGCTGCGCCGCCCGGACGCCGAATAAATTACATATCCACAATACACGCCGCCGCGCGCGGCTGATCGGAGATTGATTTGCAGAATAACGATACAAAGCATACCGACCCCGCACTCGTCAGAGAGCAGCTTGAAACGGCACGCGAGATCGCTCGCGAGCTTGCCGAGAGGGGGCTTGTCGGCGAGAGGGCGCCGGGCTATTACATACTTACCCTCGGCTGCCAGCAGAACGAGGCTGACAGCGAACGCCTTGCCGGGCTGTGCTCGCTGATGGGCTACCGTCGCGCCGACCGTGCCGTGGACGCAAGGCTCATTCTCGTCAACACCTGTGCCGTGCGCGAGCACGCCGAGGCGAGAGCACTTTCCTTCATCGGAGAATATAAGCACATCAAGGAGGCGCACCCCGATACCGTTATCGGCGTCGGAGGCTGCATGGTAACGCAGCCGCACCGTGCGGAGAAGCTGAAGACGAGCTATCCATATGTCAGCTTCACCTTCGACACGGGAGCGCTGCATCTCTTGCCCTCGCTGGTACGGAAATACCTTTCCGAAAAGAAGCGGAGCTTCGTTATCAGCGACGAATACACGATAGCCGAGGAGCTGCCGTCGGTGTCCGCCTCGCGCCACTCCGCGTGGCTGTCGGTCATGTATGGCTGCAATAATTTCTGCTCATACTGTATCGTGCCGTATGTGCGCGGACGCGAGAGGAGCCGCCGCCCGGAGGATATACTCGCAGAGGCGCGCCGCCTTGTCGATGAGGGCGCGCGGGAGATCACGCTGCTCGGTCAGAACGTGAATTCCTACGGGAAAACGCTCGAGGAGGACGTCGACTTTGCCGACGTGCTGCACCGTGTGTGCGCCGTCGAGGGAGACTTCCGCGTCGGCTTTATGACAAGCCACCCGAAGGACGTCTCGCAGAAGCTTATCGAAACGGTCGCCGCCGAGGAGAAGCTCTTCCGCCGCTTCCACCTGCCCGTGCAGTCGGGCAGCGATGAGATCCTTCGCCGAATGAACCGTCGCTACACAGCCGAGCATTACGCACAAATTATCACCTCGCTTAAAGGCTGCGTGCCCGACATCAGCCTCACAAGCGACATAATCGTCGGCTTCCCCGGCGAGAGCGAGGAGGACTTCGAGAGAACGCTCGACATGCTCCGCTTTGCGGAATACGATATGATATATTCCTTCATATATTCCCCGAGACGCGGCACGCCCGCAGCTGAAATGGACGGCGACGTGCCGCCCGAGGTCGCGACAGACAGGCTTCGCCGACTCAATGCGCTCCAGGACGAGATATCCGCGCGCCGCAGCGCCCGCTTTGTGGGAAGGAAAATGCGCGTGCTCGCCGACGAGGTGAGCCGCTCGGACGAAAAAATGCTGACCGGCAGAGGAGACGCACCGCGACCGATACATTTCGCCGCCGACGCGTCGCTTGTCGGAAGCTTTGTGACCGTGGAGATAACCGCGGCAAACGCGTATACGCTCGAGGCACGCCTCGTTTAAGTATAAATATAAGATAAATTCCCGAAAGGTAAGAAAAAGCATGACAGAAGCTATCACAAACGCCGCTCACGCGCTGGGCGAGCTTATCAAGAACGATCCCGTAACGGCAAAGCTCAATGCAGCTCTCGAGGAGTACGAGAGAAGCGAGGAGCTTATGGGTCTTATCGGCGAGTACAATGTACAGCAGGAGCTGCTGATGAGCGCGACCGACTCCGATGAGAAGCTCCGCGAAAGCATCACCGCCCGCGCAAACGAGCTCTACGAGCAGATCACCCACCACGCGGTTTACACCGGCTACACCGATGCCAAGGCGGAGTTTGACGCGCTTTACAGCGAGGTAATGGGCGAGCTCGAGTTCGCAATTACCGGAAAGCACCCCTGCACACACGACTGCTCAAGCTGCGGCGGCTGCCACTGAGCACCTTTGCACCGACACGTCCGACGTGCGGCAGACTGCCGCACGCCGACGTCGGCGTGAATATTCCTGCCGCGCGACGGCAGACATACGACGGCGGAAGGCGCAGCGCGGCAAGCTTGCCCGAGCTCTGCCCCTGCCGCAGACAGCTTACCTGCTGCAAAAAGAATTCGAAGGAAATGGAAGGATATTAATTATGGCAGTCTCGCCCATGATGAAGCAGTATTTCGAAATCAAGGATCAATACCCCGATTATATCCTTTTTTACCGCCTCGGCGACTTTTACGAAATGTTCTTCGAGGACGCACAGCTCGCCTCACGTGAGCTGGAGCTCACGCTCACCGGTCGCGACTGCGGCGAGGAGCAGCGCGCTCCGATGTGCGGTGTGCCGTTTCATTCCTGCGAGCCGTATATCGGTCGCCTCATCGAACGCGGCTACAAGGTCGCCATCTGCGAGCAGATAGAGGACCCCTCAAAGGCAAAGACCATCGTAAAGCGCGAGGTCGTGCGCGTTATTACCCCCGGCACCGTCATCGAGTCCGACCTGCTCGACGACGACAAGAACAATTATCTCTGCACCGTGTACTCCGACCGCTCCACCGTCGGAATATGCTTTGCGGACATATCCACGGCATACATCTGCGCGACGACGATAGACGCCGTCGGCGCGGACGACAGACTCACCTCGGAGCTTGCGACCTATTCTCCGCGCGAGATAATCACGAATTTCCCGAGAAAGGAAATGCCGCACAGCTCTGAATTCATAAAGGAACGCACACGCGCACTGCTCACCGACGGCGCGCCCCGCTTCTTCGGCGAGGCGGAGTCGCTGGAGTGCTGCTGCCGCCAATTCGGCGAGCGCGCGACGGAGGGCAAGCCCCGAGCATCACTGATTGCCGCGGGAGCGGCGCTGAAATACATCGAGGAAACGCAGATGAAGGACATTTCCTACATCCGCACGCTGTCCGCCTACGATTGCTCGGAATTTCTCGAGCTCGACATATCGACGCGACGCAACCTCGAGCTGTGCGAAACAATGCTGACAAAGGAGAAGAAGGGCTCGCTGCTTTGGGTGCTCGACAGAACGGGTACCGCAATGGGCGCGCGCCTTCTCAAGAAATATATCGAGCATCCGCTCACCGACGTGCCCGCCATCCGCGCGCGTCAGCAGGCGGTCTCGGAGCTTTTTGATAATTTTATGCTCCGCGAGGAGCTTCGTGCTCTGCTCGTGGGCGTGCTCGACCTCGAGCGCCTTGTGACAAAGGTCACCTACGGCACGGCGACTCCGAAGGATCTCCGCGCCATCGCCGAGACGCTTCGCCGACTGCCGGAGCTGCGCGAAATGCTGAGCGACAGCACCTGCGGAGAGCTGGCGACAATACGCGACAGCCTTGACACCCTCGAGGACGTGTTCAAGTGCATCGACGATGCGCTGACGGACACGCCTCCCTTCCAGCTTCGCGAGGGCGGCATGATACGTGACGGCTACAGCGAGGACGTCGACCGCCTTCGCTACATTATGTCGAACGGCAAGGACTGGATAAAGCGGGTCGAGGCGGAGGAGAGAGAAAAAACAGGGCTCAAGGCGCTGAAGATAGGCTACAACCGTGTGTTCGGCTACTACATCGAGGCGCCGCGCTGGGCGAAGGATCAAATTCCCGAAAATTACGTCAGAAAGCAGACGCTCTCCGACAAGGAGCGCTACATTACCGACGAGCTGAAGGACACCGAGGCGACGATACTCGGTGCCTCCGATAAGCTCTGCGCCCTCGAATACGAGCTTTTCTGCTCCGTTCGGGAGGTCGTCGATAATGCCGAGGCGAGAATTCGCGCCTCAGCCGACGCGCTCGCGCGGCTTGACGTGTTCATCTCGTTTGCCGAGTGCGCCGCGCAGAATAATTACACCTGTCCCGAGGTGGACGACAGCGACGTTGTCGATATCCGCGACGGACGTCACCCGGTCGTCGAGCGCTTCGTCCGCGACACGTATTTCGTGCCGAACGATGTCCTGCTCAATACGACGGATAACCGCATGGCGCTCATTACAGGTCCCAATATGGCTGGAAAGTCCACCTACATGCGACAGACCGCGCTTATAATACTTATGGCGCAGATAGGCTCCTTCGTCCCCGCCTCCTCGGCTCGGATAGGCGTCGTCGATAAGCTCTTTACGCGAGTCGGCGCGTCGGACGACCTGGCGTCGGGGCAGTCGACCTTCATGCTCGAGATGAAGGAGGTCGCGTACATACTGAATAACGCAACGCGGAAGAGCTTTATAATTTACGACGAGATCGGTCGCGGAACGAGCACCTACGACGGAATGAGCATAGCGCGTGCGGTCGCGGAATACACGGCGGGACGCCGCCTCGGCGCAAAGACCATGTTCGCGACGCATTATCACGAGCTGACAGACCTCGAGGAGAGCCTGCCCGGCGTCGTTAATTACAATATCGCGGCAAAAAAGCGCGGCGAGAGCGTCACCTTCCTCAGGAAGATAGTGAAGGGCCCGACCGACGACAGCTACGGCATCGAGGTCGCGCGCCTTGCGGGAGTTCCCGTCGAGGTAACGCGCCGCGCTAAGGAGATCCTTGCAGAGCTCGAGAGCGACGCGCCGCGCAAAGGCGAAAAGAGGTCTGCCGAGACCGCCCCGGACAGCGACACCATCAGCATGCTGTCAAGCGTCAGCGACGAGGTCGCCGAGGCAATTCGCGCGACGGACATAAACACGCTCACGCCGATAGAGGCGATGAATCTTATATTCGAGTGGAAAAAAGAGCTGATGTGAGCGCACGCGGCGAAATAAACGTGAAGGGGAGACGTATGGGACGAATAAACGTGCTCGGCTTTGACGTGGCGAACCTTATCGCCGCGGGCGAGGTGGTCGACAGACCGTCCTCCGTCGTAAAGGAGCTGCTTGAAAACTCAATAGACGCGGGAGCGAGCGTTATCACCGTCGAGATACAGCGCGGCGGCGTCGCCTTCATCCGGGTTTCCGATAACGGCTGCGGCATGGACGCGGAGGACCTGCCCGTTGCGATCCTCCGACACGCCACAAGCAAGATACACGGCGCGGAGGACCTGTCGCATATTGCTTCGCTCGGCTTCAGGGGAGAGGCGCTGGCGGCAATAGCGTCCGTGTCACGACTTCGCATTTTTTCAAAGCCTCATGACGAGAGCATCGGCGCGATACTTACCTCAGAGGGCGGCGAGGTGCTCGATATCACCGAGACCGGCTGCGCCGACGGCACAACGGTCGTCGTGGAGGATCTGTTCTTCAACGTACCCGCAAGGCGGAAATTTCTGAAGAAGGATACGACGGAGGCGGTAGCCGTGGGCGCCGTCGTCGAGCGAATTGCGCTCTCTCGCCCCGATATTTCGATAAAATACATATGCGACGGCGACCTTCGCTTCGTCACGGCGGGCGACGGCAAGCTGTATTCGGCGCTTTACGCCGTGTTCGGCAAGCAGACAGCGAGCCGCACAATAGCCGTGTCGCGCACCGCGGACGGAATTTCGGTGACGGGCTACGTTTCCGAGCCCGACCTTGTAAAATCGAACCGAAATATGGAGAATTTCTTCATCAACGGACGCTACGTCAAAAGCAAAACGGCAATTGCCGCCGTCGAGCAGGCATACCGCACGCGCATTCCGCAGGATAAGTTCCCGATGTGCGTGCTGAATATCGATATCGACCCGTCGGCGGTCGACGTGAACGTACACCCCGCGAAGCTCGAGGTCAAGTTCACAAACGAGAGGATAATATTCGAGGCGGTGTATTACGCCGTGCTCAATGCACTCGAGTCGGAGGTCGTCCGTCCGGAGCTTGTGCTCTCGAGAGAGGAACGGCGGGGCGATGACAGGCGCATCCCGACAGGGAAGGACGCCCCGCGCGCAGCAGCCAATAACGAAGCGGCAAGTGCAAAAAGCGGCGGTGAAGCGCGCGAAAAGAAGAACAGCTTTTGGATAGACGGAGCCGAGGCACGGCGTCTGCTCGGCGCATTCGTCCCCGCCGACACGAGAATACCGAAGGGCGAGCAGACGAAGATAGACGTGACCCCGCGCGAGCCGAGCGCTCCGAAAGCATTGAATACGGCAGCCGAGGCTGCACCTGTGAGCGTCGCCCCTTCAAGCATAAGCATCGGCGACGGACCGAGTGCGGCAGAGCAATTGCATGCGACGAACGGCTCACGCGCGACGCACACGCCGCGCATAACGGAAACTTCACCGGCGGCAGACGCGACGCACACCGAGCGAAGCACAGCAGACAATGCCGTCTCCGTCGCATCCGACGCAGGAGCAAAGGAAGACGCGCCGCCGAGGACTGCCGAGCTTTCGTGCGCTGACGCTGTGCTGTCCGCTGTCGCCGACGGGGCGCTCGACGAAGCCCCCGAGGAGGTGCCCGAATACATAATCCTCGGCGAGGCGTACAACTGCTATGTTATAGTGCAGCTCGAGGACAGGCTCGTCTTCGTCGACAAGCACGCCGCACACGAGAGGATAATATTCGACGAGCTCGTGCGTGCAATGCGCTCGCGCCGACGCGAGAGCCAGCTACTGCTTGTGCCGATCGTCATCCCGATGCTCGAGCTCGAGGCGGACGCTGTCGCGGAATACGAGCAGAGCATTCGCGATGTCGGCTTCGACTTTACACTCGAGCCGAGCGGAGCGCAGATGAAGGCGGTAATTACCGCCGTTCCCGAGGTGCTGACGGCTGACGAGGCCTCGGAGCTTTTCCGCACGCTTTCCTCGCGGTTGACGGACGTCGGAGCGGGAGCGGACGCCGCAGCCGAGGAATTCTTCGCCGCGCGGCTGTTCCAGTCGGCGTGCAAGGCGGCGATAAAGGGCGGCAGGATATACGACACGGCACACCTTCGCTGGATATGCGACAGGCTGTTCGTTAAGCCGAAGGCGGGAGAGAGCGTTATCCGCACCTGCCCGCACGGACGCCCCGTGGCATTCGAGGTCAAGCGCTCGTCGATAGACAGACAGTTCGAACGCCTCGTGTAACGAGCCCGCCTCGCACGATGAGCCCGCATCACTTGACGTGAGACCCTACCCAAATAAACTTCGCCGCCACTTTGCGGCTGAACGGAGAGAGATAAATGTTTAAGCTGAAGACAACAGACGAAAAATGCAATGCGCGCCGAGGCGAGCTTGAGACGCCGCACGGCACGATACAGACCCCCGTTTTCATGAACGTCGCGACCTGCGGCGCCATCAAGGGCGGTCTTTCCTCCGAGGATCTGCGCGAGATAAATTGCCAGGTCATGCTTTCGAATACATATCACCTTCACCTGCGCCCCGGAGACGGGCTTGTCCGCGATATGGGCGGACTTCGCTCCTTCACGGGCTGGGACGGTCCGACGCTCACCGACAGCGGCGGCTTCCAGGTATTCTCGCTTTCCTCGCTCCGCCGCATCAAGGAGGAGGGAGTCTACTTCGCGTCGCACATCGACGGAAAGAGAATATTTATGGGTCCCGAGGAGAGCATGAGAATACAGTCGAACCTCGCCTCGACCATTGCCATGGCGTTCGACGAGTGCATCGAGAACCCCGCCGAGTATAATTACACAAAGCGCTCCTGCGACCGTACCGTTCGCTGGCTCGAGCGCTGTCGCGCGGAGATGGACAGACTGAATTCTCTTGAGGGCACGCTGAACCCGCAGCAGATGCTCTTCGGCATCAACCAGGGAAGCACCTATGAGGATCTGCGCGTCGAGCACATGAAGGCAATTCGCGAGATACCCTGCGACGGCTACGCCATCGGCGGACTTGCGGTCGGCGAGAGCGCGGAGGAGATGTACCGCATAATCGAGGCGGTCGAGCCCTTTATGCCGAAGGACAAGCCGAGATACCTCATGGGAGTCGGCACACCTCAGAATATTCTCGAGGCAGTCTACCGCGGCGTCGACTTCTTCGACTGCGTAATGCCCTCGAGAAACGCCCGCCACGGCAATATATTCACCTGGAACGGCAAGATGAACCTGTGCAACGAGAAGTACGCGCGCGACGCACGCCCCATCGACGAGAACTGCGGCTGCCCCGCGTGCCGTCACCACAGCCGCTCGTATATTCGCCACCTTATCAAGGCGAAGGAGGCTCTCGGCATGATGCTTGCCGTAACGCACAACCTGTATTTTTACAATGAGCTCACCGCGAAGATACGTGAGGCTCTTGACGGAGGCTACTTCTACAGCTTCTATCAGAAGTATCACGAGCTGCTTGCGGAGCGCAATCCCGACTGATATGATATATGTTGAATTTTCCTCACCCGACGTAAGCCTTAACCTTGCAGCGGAATATTACTTCGCCTCCGAGCGCCGCCTCGGCGACGAGGTGTTCATGCTGTGGCAGCCGCGACGCACCATCGTCGTCGGTAATTTTCAGAATATCCACGAGGAGGTGGACGTCGCCTACGCCACCTCGCACGGCATCGACATCGTGCGTCGCCTATCGGGCGGCGGCACGGTGTACCAGGACGGCGGAAGCATCCAGTACGCCTTCATCGGAGAGGGCGAGCGCGAGATAAATTTCCGCCGCTACCTCGAGCCGATACAGCGCGTGCTGATAAGTCTCGGCATTCCCGCCGAGATCGACGGCAGAAACGACATCTGTGCTGTCGGGCGCAAGGTTTCGGGCAACGCGCAGTATCGCGTCGGTGACGTGACGATACACCACGGTACGCTGCTGTTTTCGGCAGACCTTGACGAGATGGAGCGCGCCTGCCGTCCGCCGGAGTACAAGATCGCCTCAAAGAGCATCAAGTCCGTTCGCGAGCGCGTCGTGAATATGTGTACGCTGACCGAGCGTGTACGCACGCCCGAGGAATTCATGCGCTGCCTTGTCGAGCTTCTCGGCATCGAGGCGCATTATATCCCGACAGAGCACGACCGTGACAGAATCGAGCAGATAGCCGAGGAGCGCTTCCGCGAGGAAAGAAAAAACGGCTTCGCCGCCCGCTCGCCCGCCTTCTCGCTTGAAAAGAGCGTGCGCTTCGACGGCGGACTCATAACGCTCTCCTGCGAGGTCGCCGAGGGCAAAATCCGCTCGGCACGCCTCGGTGGCGACTTCTTTACCGCCTGCGACGGTGCCTCTCTGACAGACGCGCTTGTCGGCTGTGCCTTCACACGTGAGGCGGTCAAGCAGGCAATTTCCCGCTGTGCCTTCGAGGTGATGGGCATGGATAACGCGACGCTCGCCGAGCGCCTTTCCGAAAACATATAAGAAAACGCAAAATTCCCGCAGCATATCCGAAGGACGGATGCACTGCGGGATTTTTTCAGTGTGCTCGGCTTATTTCGTTATCTTCTCGAAATCGGCGGCGCCGTGGCGGCACAGCGGGCAGACGAAGTCATCGGGAAGGACGTCGCCCTCGTAAACATAGCCGCATATCTTGCAGACATAGCCGACCTTGCCCTCGGTGTCGGCGGCGGGCTTCACGTTTTCGTGGTAATACGTGTAGCTCATCGTCTCGCGCTCGGAGAGGACTCTCGCCTCACTTATCTCACAGATGAACATTCCGTGCGTGTCAAGGTCGACGTAGTCGCGAACCTTGAGCGACATGAAGGAATTGATATAGCGAGTGAGGTAAAGCAGCCCGTTGTCGCTGCGCCCTACCTCCCAGCCGGCGAACTTGTCGGTGCTTCTGCCACTTGCAAAGCCGAAGCTCTCAAATACCTTGAACGGCGCGTCGACCGTCAGGCAGCAGAGGTTCATCTTGCCGGTCTGCTTTATGATGTGGTGAGAATAATTCTCCTTATTGATCGTAACGGCGATTCTGTTCGGCGTGTTTGTTACCTGAGTTACCGTGTTTACGATAAGACCGTTGTCGCGCTTGCCGTCGCTCGAGGTGACGACGTACAGTCCGTAGCCGATGTTCGAAAGCGCTGCCATATTGTTCTTGTCGGCGGTCGCGTCGCGGCGCGCAAGGTAGTCGCGGCAGAGCTCGTCGGCAAGTGCGTCAAGCTGCGCGGAGGACTCGTCATTCAGCGCGGAGGTAATGCGAACGGTGTTTTCCGCGTAAACGAGGTCGGGGCTCTTTTCGAGCATCGAGCGCATGACCTTGGTCGCCATCGGCGCCCAGCTGCCGTTCTCGATGAATGCCACGGTGCGCTTCTTGTAGGAGCGCTCGGTGAGGTGGTTTATGAATTCACGCATGAACGGGAAGATGTCCGCATTGTAGGTCGTCGTCGCGAGAACGAGCTTGCTGTAGCGGAAGGCGTCCTCGACAGCCTCAGCCATGTCGTCGCGGGCAAGGTCGGTGACGACCACCTTCGGGCAGCCGTTTGCGCGAAGCTTCTCGGCGAGAAGCTGTACAGCCTTCTTTGTGTTTCCGTAGACGGAGGTGTATGCTATAACGATGCCGTCATCCTCCGCCTCGTAGCTCGACCAGGTGTTGTAAAGACCGAGGTAATAGCCGAGGTTTTCCGTGAGCACGGGACCGTGGAGCGGGCAGATCTTCTCAATGTTGAGAGCGGACGCCTTCTTGAGCAGCGCCTGCACCTGCGCGCCGTACTTGCCGACAATGCCGAAGTAGTAGCGTCTCGCCTCGCACGCCCAGTCCTCCTCTGCGTCGAGCGCGCCGAACTTGCCGAAGCCGTCTGCGGAGAAGAGCACGCGGTCGAGCGCGTCATAGGTCACAATTACCTCGGGCCAGTGAACCATGGGGGCTGCAACGAACGAGAGCGTGTGACGACCGAGAGAGAGCGTGTCGCCCTCCTTCACAACAATGCGGCGCTCCGCAAAGTCCGTGCCGAAGAAATTCTTCATCATGTTGAACGCCTTGACGGACGAGACGACGGTCGCGTCGGGGTAGCGCTTCGTGAAATTCAGAATATTCGCGGAGTGGTCGGGCTCCATGTGCTGAACTATAAGGTAGTCCGGACGGCGCGAGCCGAGCAGCGCGTCTATATTGTCAAGCCATTCGTGGCAGAAGGCTGCGTCGACGGTGTCCATTATCGCGACCTTGTCGTCGAGAATAGCGTAGGAATTGTACGCCATGCCGTTCGGAACGGTGTACTGACCCTCGAACAGGTCGATGCTGTGGTCGTTCACACCGATGTATTTGATGTCGTTTGTTATCTGCACTTTCGTTTTTTCCTTTCAATGTGTATTTCGGTGCCGATGCACGGTTACGGCGCGGCACGTATATTTTGCCGCATTTTTCACCCTTTCAAGCACCGATGAGTGAAAAAATCCGCTTACGCCTTGCACGCTGCTCTCTGACGCTCTGCCTCCTCAACGATGCAGCCGACGCCGTCGAGTATTACCGACGGGCGGTAGGAGAAGGTCGATACCGTTTCAAGCGTCGACACGCCGGAGAGCACGAGTACCGTCGACATGCCGCACTCAAGACCGGAGACGACGTCCGTGTCCATTCTGTCGCCGACCATTACCGCCTCCGCGGAGTGGCAGCCGAGAATGCGGAGTCCCGTTCTCATCATGAGCGGATTCGGCTTGCCGCAGAAGTACGCCTGCTTGCCCGTCGCCATCTCAATGGGAGCGGTGAGCGCGCGGCACGCGGGAGCGATGCCGTTCTCGATGGGACCGGAAATGTCGGAGTTCGCGCCGATGAGCTTCGCACCGCCGAGCACAAGGTTCGTCGCCTTGGTGAGCGTGTCGAGCGAATAGCTTTTGCCCTCGCCGACAACGACGTAGTCGGGGTTCACGTCGTTCATTGTGATGCCCGCGTCGTAAAGCGCGTTGAAAAGACCCGCCTCGCCGATGGCGTACACCGAGCAGCCGGGAGCCTGCTCCTTAAGGAATGCCGCGGTCGCGAGCGCGCTCGTATAGAAGTGCTCCTCGGACACGTCGAGACCGAGTCGGGCAAGCTTCTGCTGAAGCTCGCGCGGAGTGTAGCCGCTGTTGTTCGTGAGGAAGAGGTATTCCTTCTTTTCGCGGTTGAGCCAATCTATAAATTCAACAACGCCGGGGAGAACGATGTTACCGTGATAGATAACGCCGTCCATATCGCATATAAAGCCCTTTTTACTTGCAAAATCGATCATAAAATCATTCTCCTTTCGAGGTGAAGGACAAAATGTGCCTTCATAAGAAAATTATATCATTTTTGCGGCTACATTGCAAGCAAAATCGGAGTAAAGAGTGTAATTATCGCGCGTCGGCTTGTAAAAATCGCGTCGTCGTGCTATAATTAAGAAAAAGCTCGAATCGGCACGGCGCTGCTGCATTAGCCGGTGAAAGCCGCTCGGGCAAATATAATGCCGCCAAGGCGGCGGAACGGAGAATTTTATGATAACGCTTATAAGCCCCGTTGCGGGAGAGTGCTTTTCGATAACGACCGAGGTGTACAAGGAATTTGCGCGACGTGATTACGCCGGAGAGCATATCTGCTCGGAGGAGGACGCCTACAGAAGAATTGGCGAATATTACGACACGAAAACGGACGGCTCGCTGCCCGCGAGAGTTCGTCTGAAGTGGAAGAACAGCTCGCCGGACGGCGAAAACCGAGTTGAGCTTCGCCTAGCGGGAGAAAAGAGCGCGCCCGCCTCGGTTGGCATGATAGGTAATGTCTGCTACCTGCGCGACGAGGATACATATTACGCCGACGTGACGAACCTCATGAGCGGCGAGGAATACGTGTGGAGCGTGGACGGCAGCGAAAAGGGGCACTTTTCCACCGCGCGCGGCGAGCTTCGCAATATCGAGATACCGACACTGTCGAATATTCGCGATATCGGCGGCAGGATAAACGTCGACGGCGTGAGGATAAAGCAGGGGCTTATCTACCGCGGCGTGTCGCTCAACAGCTACGGAGGTGTGACCGACAAGGAGCGCGCGAAGGGACTGAAGGTCTTTCGTGAGCAGCTTGGGGTGAAATGCGACCTTGACCTGCGCGACGAGGTCGTCGGAAAGCTCACGCAGAGCCCGCTCGGACTCGCGACACGCTTTGAGCTTGTCCCGTTCGACGCCTACGGCGCAACGCTCAATGACGGCGGACGAGCTGTGCTCAGACGCGCGATAGAGACCATGGCGGATGCCGACAATTATCCCCTGTATTTCCACTGTCAGGCGGGAGCCGACCGTACGGGTACTGTCGGCGCGTACCTTGACGCTATACTCGGCGTGCCCGACCGTGACATAATCCTCAACTACAACCTCACGACGCTGTCGCATTTCGACGCGCGCTGCTGGCACGTTGATGACTGCGGTCGCTTCCACGATTACCTTGAGGAGACCTACCCCGAGCTGTCGCTGCGCGAGAGACTGCTCACAAACCTCCGCCTGTCGGGAATCACCGAGGAAACACTCGAGAAGATACGCGATATCATGCTCGAAAAATAAAAGCAAAGGAGCCGTGTGAAGCCTAAGCTTCACACGGCTCTTACTGTTATTATTTGCCCGAAGCGAGCGCGTACTTTTCGCTGTACTGCTCGTAGAACTTCTTGAATTCACCTGCGGCGTCGAGCTTGACGTCGTGGAGATATTCGTGGATGTCGAGCTCGTCGTGCTCGATCTCGAGAACACAGCCTGCGATATTGGAGCAGTGGTCGGAGATGCGCTCGAGGTCGGTGAGAAGGTCGGTCAGCACAAAGCCGAGCTCTATGGTACATTCGCCGCCGCGAAGACGCTTGACGTGCTTTTTCTTGACATAGTCGCGCAGTTCGTCGATGACCTGCTCGAGCGGCTCGACGCGGAACGCCTTTTCGAGGTCGTTGTCGCGGAAGGACTCGAATACCATCTGTGTGATCTCGCGCACGGCGTCGATAAGGTGCGACAGCTCCGCGCGTGCATTGTCGGAGAATTCCTCGCGCTTGTCGTGGATCTCCTCTGCGGACTCGACGATATTGACAGCGTGGTCGGAAATTCTCTCGAAGTCTCCGAGCACGTGGAGCAGCTTGTTGGCCTCGGCATTGTCCTTCTCGGTCATGCTGTGACCGGAGAGCTTGACAAGATATGAGCCGAGCTTGTCCTCGTAAAGGTCGACCTTCTTCTCCATATCGCGGATTTTCTCAGCGCTTTTTGCGTCGTATGAGGTAAGAAGGCTCATGGCGTCGTTGACCGAGCGGACAGCGACCTCCGCCATTGTAACGGCAACGGTGCGGCTGCGGTCGATGGCGATGGTGGGAACTGCGAAGAAGCGCTCGTCGAGAAGTGCATTCTCCTCGCTCTTCTTGCCGTCGCGGATAATAAAGCAAGCCAGACGCTCAAGATAGCGAGAGAAGGGAGAGATGAGCGCGAGCGCGATGAGCTTGAAGCCGGTGTGAACGACGGCAATGCCGATATAGCCCGCCTGCATATCCATGAAGGAGAAGTTTGCAAAGTGGTTTACAAGGTAGAACAGCGGCAGGATGACAAGCGTCGCAATAACGTTGAAGGAAAGGTGGATGACAGCTGCGCGCTTTGCGTTCTTACCCGTGCCGATGCAGGAAATAATTGCGCTGATGCAGGTACCGATGTTCTGACCCATAATGATCGGAACGGCGGTGGCGTAGGTCACGGCACCCGTCGCGCTGAGTGCCTGAAGGACACCGACGGAGGCGGACGAGGACTGAATTATCGCGGTGAAGACCGTACCGACGAGCACGCCGAGGATGGGGTTCGAGAACATGATAAGCAGATTGCGGAAGGCCTCATTGCCCTTGAGGATGGAGACCGCGTCCGACATCATGTCCATACCGAACATGAGAATGGCGAAGCCGAGCAGTATCATGCCGACGTCCTTCTTCTTCGCGTTCTTCTGGAAGGCGTAAAGGAGGACACCTATGAAGGCAACTATCGGAACGAAGGCGTCGGGCTTCAGCAGATTGAGAAGGAAGAAGCTGCCGCCCTCAATTGCCTGGAGCGAGAGTATCCACGCGGTAACGCTCGTGCCGAGGTTGGCGCCGAGAATTACGGGAATACAGTTCGAGAGGGTCATAAGACCCGAGTTTACAAAGCCGACTACCATAACGGTCGTGGCTGACGAGGACTGGATTATAAGGGTAACACCGAGTCCGAGAAGGAAGCCCTTCAGGGGATTGGAGGTCGCGTGACCGAGGAAGACCTTCAGTCTGTTGCCCGCGCTTTTTTCGAGAGCCGCGCCCATTGCGTTCATTCCGTAAAGGAACAGGGCAAGGCCGCCGATGAGCTCGAGCGCCTTTAAGATTGCGTCCATAAGTTGTCTCCTTGATGTATTATAGGAAGTATTTTTCGTGGGTCTTCAAGTATTCTATCATATTTCACCCGCACTTTCAAGTGGTGAGAGGTGAATTCGGCGCCGTGCGGGGCAAAAAGGACGAAATTCGTTAAAAAGTTACGACGCAACGAGTGCGGCGAGCTCCTTTTCACGTCCGATTAACGTAAAATTCGAGTGAAATTTCCGTAAAAAGCATGTGGCGGGAAGCGGAAAGTGCGACTTTGACGGCGGAAGCAAGCAAAATTGTCGAAAAGCGGACGTAAAATCGGCGAAAAACGCGGCGTCGCGAGTCCGCGCATCCCGCCGCCCGTTTTGCACGTTAAAACGCGCTACACGCCGACCCGCATCGCACACTGTTGCCGCCACGCTCCGTATCAACGCCCCAACCGCAGCCTCATTACCGCCCGCTCCGCCATAGCGCGCCGCACGTCTCGCTGCCGCCGCTGTCCGACGCCCCGCGGGCGCAAAAAAAGAGAGACCCCGCATCGCGAAGTCCCTCTTTGCTTTGTAAGCTAAACTTACTTGATCTCAACAGTTGCGCCTGCTGCCTCAAGCTTTGTCTTGATAGCCTCAGCGTCGTCCTTGGAAGCGCCTTCCTTGAGTGTCTTGGGAGCGCCCTCAACCATCTCCTTAGCCTCCTTAAGGCCGAGACCGGTGATCTCGCGAACGACCTTGATAACGTCG
>CAYYKO010000030.1:0-20311 GCA_964441695.1 uncultured Ruminococcus sp.
GCGGGGAGGGGATTTGAACCTCCTGACCTCCGGGTTATGAGCCCGACGAGCTACCAACTGCTCCACCCCGCGATATTATACTTCAGAGAGAAACAATGCCGGTGACCGGGCTCGAACCGGTACGGGATCGCTCCCACGGGATTTTAAGTCCCGGGCGTCTGCCTGTTCCGCCACACCGGCATATTAGGCAAGCCGCTCTCTCAAGTGCCTAATTATTATACCACACTTCTCACTGTGTGTCAATACCTTTTTTGAATTTTTCCGATTTACTTTTTTTGCCCGCTCGCAGGCGCCGTCCCGCGGTCACTTTTCGACGCCGTCAGGTGCTTCAATTGTAAACTCGCGCCCGCCGCACTTGACACGGAGGTGTATTTGTGGTAAACTTTCATTAATAATATTTTGAAAGGGCATAAAACATGAAAACAAAGCTTACCGCAATTTTCCTGGCACTTGTTTTGGCGTCAGCGTCGCTTGCGTCCTGCAACGGCAGCACCGCCGACACGGAAGCCGTCAGCGATACCGCCGCAGAAAGCGAGAGCTCGACCGACAGCTCGACAGACACCTCCTTCGTTCCCGAGGCGGACCCGAACGTCGCCGAAATTTCCGCAAGCAGCGCGAACTTCTCCCTGTCGAACGCGGAGATGTCGTATCTCTTCAAAAATCAGTACGAGAACCTGCTTTACAGCCTCTCGCAGAACGGCATGTCGCTGTCGAGCATTTCTCTTGACAGCTCAAGCTCGCTGAAAACGCAGGAATGCCCCGTCGACGAATCTGTCGAGACCTGGTTCGATTATTTTCTCAAGGCGACAAAATCCGAGGCGGAGCAGCTGCTCGCGCTTTGTGAGGCAGCTCGCGCGGCGGGAATCGATGTGACCGACGACTCCAAGGCTTTGGCAGACGCAACGATCGCCGATATAAAGGATTACGCCGAGCAGAACAGCTACACACTTGAGGAGTACATCAATCTTATGTTCGGCTCGTCCGTTACCGAGGACACCGTCCGTCGAATGCTCGAGCTCAGCAGCCTTGCCTCAGCCTACGTCGAGGCGCGTCTTGCGGAGACGGATCTCTCCGACGAGGCTCTTGAGGCAGCCTACAACGACAACAGCTCCTCATATGAGACGGTCGACTATGTCACCTACGCCTTTGACGTTTCCGATCTGATCTCCGACGACGCATCCGACAGCGAGCGTCGCGACGCTATGGTTCGCATCAACACCTACGCCTCCGAGCTTTCGAAGTGCCGCGACCGCGACAGCTTTCTTGCATATGCGAGGGCGAATATGGTCAACGTGCTTGGTCTGACCGAGAGCGAGGCGGAGACGGCGCAGAGTCAGCTCATCTGCGAGGGCGCAAAATATTCCGAATCGAGCGACCTGTCGAAATGGGCATTCTCCGCCGACATCGGCGACATCTATACCGAGGAATCCCCGGCGACCGAGGGACTTATAAAAATTTATCTTCTCACCGCAAAGAACTCCCGCAGCGAGGCTGTGGCAAAGTGCAATGTTCGCCACATTCTCTTCCTCTCCGAGGATTACGAGGATGACACGAAGGTTCGCGAGGTCTACGACAGCTGGGTATCAGGCGGCGCTGACGAGGATGAATTTTTGAAGCTTGTCAAGGAATACTCCGGCGACCCCGGCTCCGTTGACAACGGCGGTCTTTACGAGGATGTTTCCGTCGGAGAAATGGTCGACGAATTCAATGACTGGATATTCGACGCCGACAGAAAGCACGGAGACCACGGCATCGTCGAGACCTCCTACGGCTGGCATATCATGTATTACGAAAGCGGGCTGTCGCAGTGGAAATACGATATGAAGCAGAAGCTTCTCGACAAGGCATATTCCGACCTGTCCGCAGAGCTTGACGAAACAGAGGTGACCTTCAACGACGAGCTTCTCGCGTCGCTTCCGGCATAATATCGGGCACCTACAGCTTTTACGGAAAAACAGAGCACCCGAAAAGGCATTGACCTTCTCGGGTGCTCTCTTAATTTACTTCAGCTGTCACAGATAGAATTTATAGCTGTCGCCTATTGAATACGTATCACCGCGATCCGTATATCTTTCAACGGATACGCCGACTCTCAAATACCAGCCGTTACCATCGCGGCTGAGGACTGCGCTTTCCATATGCAACTTGGCAAAGCACTCGCCGTATTCCTCTGCCGCCTGCTGTCTTGCGTACTCGGCGACATCCTTCTTCGTTATGCCGTCAAGCAGCGACTCGTCGAACTCACGAAGGAGGTCATAGTTTCGCATGGTCGCAAAAAGCAGCGTGCCCTCGTCGCCGACCTCGACAGAGCATTCCGCTCCGGTAACGAAGCCGCGCTCTCCGAGAGTGATCTCGTAATTCACCTCATACATGCACATGCTTGAGCGAAGACGCGAGTATTCAAATTCGAAGTCGTCGACCCTGTCGCCGAAAAACTTTTTGAGTCCGTCATATGCCACGCGCTTCGCATAAGCCTCGCTCACACGGCTGCGCTCCTCGTCGGGGTCTATACAGCGGTCGGAAATAAACGACCTGAGCCTTCCGTCCGTGTCATAGAAATACTGATTTTCCTCAGCGTCGACGTAAACATCATACATAAAGCTACCCTCTATCGGATCATCGTGCGTTCCGAGGTAGGCGAGGCTGATGCTGTCTCCGTCGAAGGTCTCGAGCGTTTTGTACGCGGGAGCATTGCTGTTCAGCAGGTAGAAGGAGTTCTCGTCGTAATTCCCGTGACCGTTTCCGTCGCCCGCGCCGACGCTCCCGTCGCTCGCACCCATGGCGAAAACGCAAAGAGACAGCGCCACAGCGCCTGCCGCCGCCGCGGGTATTATAAATTTTGCTTTCATTCCGTATCTCCTCATAATACTTATCCGCATACCGAGCAGCACACACTGCACGGCATGCCCTTCACGGAGCACCGTGCTGCGGGACACGCTCGCCGTGCTTCAATAGCGCCGTGCCCCAAAACAAATTCCCGGCGTGCTTCTGCCGATCGGAAGAAAGCCCGTCCTTCGAGCAAAACACGCAAACGTCCTGTGTTTTTTCATATATTCTCTACCTATCGCAAGCAAACTCCTCTTATGCTGCCTTTACAGCTTTATTATATCACCTTACGCACACAGTGTCAACACGTACCCCTTTGTTTTTCACAAATATTTCTGTTATATTACCGCTTGTAGGCTGATAACGCGCACTTTTTTTCTCTGTTTTGCCCACTTGCACAACGGAGCTGCCGCTCGCATGAGGCATCATGCGGTGCGTCCCGACAGGCACGCGTGACCTCGCGCAAAACTTGAGCTCAGTAAGCAAAAAGTCACACCGTATTCATTGACAAGCACGGCAAGATATAGTATAATATATATTAAATATATTGTGGTGAATTATCGCTTCGGCACAGCACGCCGTGCGGTATTAATTGAAAGGATATTCGAAAAAATGATCAGAAGCATGACCGCATTCGGTCGCTGCAAAGCACTTTCCGAGCGCGGAGATCGCGACTTGACTGCCGAGATCAAAAGCGTCAACAACCGCTATCTCGATTGCTCGGTCAAGCTTCCCCGTGCGCTTTCGTACCTTGAGGAAAGGGTCAGAGCATACATTTCCGAGCGAGGCATAACACGCGGCAAGGTCGAGGTGTCGATCTCCGTCGATGTTATCGAGCAGACAGGCACCGAGCTTGCGCTTGACCGCGCCGCAGCCGCGTCCTACATTGCGTCCCTGCGCGCGCTGCGCGATGAATTCGGGCTGCGCGATGACATCTCCGTGATGTCCGTCGCACAAAAGACCGACCTCTTCCGCACCAAGCGCCCCGACGAGGACACCGAGCGCGACTGGCAGGACGTAAAAGCAGTGCTCGCACCCGCCGTTGACGCATTTATCGCAGCACGCGAAAGAGAGGGCGCCGCCCTCGGTCGTGACCTGCATGTAAAGCTTGACGGAATACGCTCTCTTGTCGCACAGGTGAAGCTCATTTCCGAGCAGAATATTGAAAAATACCCCGCAAAGCTCGAAGCTCGTATTAAGCAGCTGCTTGACGACTTCGACGTCGAGATATCCGCGCAGCGCATTCTCACCGAGGCTGCAATATTCGCCGACAAGGCGTCGGTCGACGAGGAGATAGTCCGCCTGACGACGCACCTTGCATCCTTCGACGATATTCTCGACTCTCCCGAGAACAGCGGACGCAAGCTTGATTTTCTGCTTCAGGAGATAAACCGCGAGGCTAACACCATCGCCTCAAAGTCTCAGAACATCGAGATCGCACGCATTGTGGTCGACATTAAAGCCGAGCTCGAGAAGATCCGCGAGCAGGTTCAGAATATAGAATAACAAAGGAGCGTCGGATAATGAGATTTATCAACGTCGGCTTCAACAATATGCTGAACGCCTCTCGCGTTATCGCGCTCGTTTCGTCCGACTCCGCCCCGTCAAAGCGCTTGATACAGGACGCGAAGGATTCGGGCAGAGCCGTTGACTGCACCTGCGGGCGAAAGACCCGCTGCGTTATCATAACAGACAGTGACCACGTTATTCTCTCGGCGCTTCAGTCGGAGACCGTCGCGTCTCGCCTCAACGGCAACGACGACGCGGACGAGCGTGAGGAGTAAGACACCCGGAGGCATAGCTATGAATAAAGGACTTATATTTGTTATCTCGGGCCCCGCGGGAAGCGGCAAGGGCACGGTCGTCTCGGCACTGCGCGAGCGGCTGCCCGACATCGGCTTTTCCGTATCGGCAACAACACGCGCGCCGCGTCCCGGCGAGGTCGACGGCGTAAATTACCACTACATCTCACGCGAGCGCTTTTGCGAGCTTCTTGAGCGCGGTGAGATACTTGAGCACACGGAGTACTGCGGCAATCTCTACGGCACGCTGAAAAGCGAAGCGGAGCGCATTATCGGCGAGGGACGCGACATCATCCTCGAGATCGAGGTCGAGGGCGCACTCCAGGTCAAGCAGCTCATGCCCGAGGACACCGTCACGGTAATGCTCATAGCGCCCGACCGTGCGGAGCTTGAGCGCAGACTTCGCGGACGCGGCACGGAGACCGACGAGGTCATCGCGCACAGGCTGAGCAGAGCCGTCACCGAGGTTTCTCTTGCGGAAAGCTACGATTACGTTGTAATAAACGAGACCGGCAAGAGCGACGAATGCGCCGAGAGGCTTTCCGCCATAGTCAGCGCGGAGCACTCGCGCTACTGCCGCATGAAGCCCACTGTGGATTCCTATTCGGCAAACTGACACTGCCGATACCTATATAAAGCAAACTTAAATTTACGATGCCGAACAACGGCAGATTGGAGAATCATTATGGTAAAGCCGACACTTGCACAGCTGATGGAAAAGGAAAATGTCAACCGCTACGCTCTCGTTGTCGCAACGGCAAAATGCGCGCGAGAGATCACCGACGAGCTTGCACGTCAGAAGGAATATGTTGAAAAGAACGGCGGAAAGGACGCGGACAAGAACGCCGCAGCCGTCATTAACCCGAGATATCGCGACGAGCGCGCAGTTCAGAACGCGATCGAGGAGCTCTACAACGACGAATACAGAATCGTAAAGTCCTCGCTTCCCGAGGGCATGGGCAGAGACTATGTTCGTCCCGAGCCCGAGGAGGAGTCCGAGGAGCTTGACGAGACCGAGGACGAAAGCCCCGAGAAGGAGAGCGAAGCTGAGGAAGGCGAAGCCGAAGAGCTCGACGAAGCAGCCGAGGAGGACGCAGACTCCGAGAGCGCAGGGGACTCTGACGCCGAGTAATTATCACAAAAAAAGCGAAGGAGAGGCGGGTCTTGCACATGAATAATGCCGCAGGAGTATATATATTGGAAGCACCCTATCATATAGACCGCATATACCGTTATTATATCCCCCCGGAGCTCTCCGAGCGCGTAGTGCCAGGCACTATAGTTGAAGTGCCCTTCGGCAACGGAAACCGCAGAATGACGGGTGCTGTATATGAAATCACAAGCGCAGCCGACACAGAGGAGCTCAAGCCCATAATGTCGGCTGCCGACGTATTTCCGCCGTATCTTACGCCGGAGGCGCTCAGGCTGTGCTCTTTTTTGAAAAATCACACGCTGTGTACCTTCGGCGAGGCTGTAAAATGCGTCCTCCCCGCGGGCGCGATATCCAAAATGTCGGAGTATTACCGAACCGATCCCGCGCTCACCGAGGACGAGGCAGCAGGCGTGCTTTCGACAATGAGCGAAAAGGCAATGTTCGTCTACAGCGCTCTAAAAAGCACAAAGCGCCTTTCGAAGGACACGCTTCGCGCGAAATTCGGCGAGGATGTGTCAACGGTGCTCGGACAGCTCATCAAGCGCGGACTCGTGCTGAAGCAGGACGAGCTTCGCCACAGCAGCGAAAGCGTTATTCGCATAACTCACGTTTTCCCGACGGACGCCGAGGCGCCGAAAATGAGAAGCGAGCGTCAGCTCACAGCACTCGAGCACGTCACCGCTCACCCGGGCGTGACCCTTGAGGAGCTTGCCTCTCAGCTTTCGCTCGACCGCGCTGCAACACGCGCGACGGTATCGGCTCTCGAGAAAAAGGGGCTTGTCAGATGCGAATGCGAACGGCTCCTTCGCGACCCGCTCCGCTGCGAGGCTGAGGATATTCCTATGTATTCACGCCCCTTCGAGCTGTCGGACGAGCAGCAGAGCGCACTCGAGCGACTTGTGGCTCTTTACGAAAGCGACTCGCCGCAGGCGGCGCTCCTGCACGGAGTCACGGGCTCCGGCAAGACAAATGTTATAATGAAGCTCATCGACCGAGTGCTCGAGGACGGGCGCGGAGTCATAATGCTCGTTCCCGAGATCGCGCTCACGCCGCAGACGATGGGACGCTTTGCCTCGCGCTACGGCGAGCGTATCGCAATAATACACTCCGCCCTCTCGCCGACAGAGCGCTTTGACGCCTGGAGGCGCATACGCAGCGGGGACGCCGATGTCGTTATCGGCACGCGAAGCGCAATATTCGCGCCTGTCAAAAAGCTCGGGCTCATCGTCATCGACGAGGAGCATGAGCACACCTATAAGTCGGACACGGATCCGAAATACCACACGCACGACGTGGCAAGCTTCCGCTGCGGAGAAACGGGCGCGACCCTTGTTCTTGCCTCCGCCACCCCATCGCTCACAAGCTACCACAAGGCTGTAACCAGCAGATACACGCTCGTTGAGCTGAAAAACCGCTTCGGCGGCGCCACGCTTCCGAGCGTCGAGGTAGCCGACATGCGGACAGAGCTTAAAAGCGGTAACACCTCACCTCTCAGCCGTGCGCTCATCTCAAGAATTTCCGACGACCTGAGCTGCGGTCGGCAGACCATTCTCTTTATAAACCGACGCGGCTACAACAGCGCCATCAGCTGCCGCTCCTGCGGCGAGGCACTGAAATGCCCGCATTGCTCGGTGACGCTGACATATCACACGCGAAACGGCTACTCGATCCCGCGCGAGAGCGAGGCAGGTGAGGGATATCTTGACATTCGCCGCCGCGCGGGCTATCTGCACTGCCACATGTGCGGCTATAAAAGCGAGCTTCCCGAGCGATGTCCCGAATGCGGAGAGAATCATTTCCTCTTTATGGGTCTCGGCACGCAGCTCGCTGAAAACGAGCTTCACAGGCTCTTCCCCGCCGCACGCATTCTTCGAATGGACTACGACACGACACGCACGAAGTCCGCGCACGAGAAGCTTCTCGCCTCCTTCAGAGAAGGCGAGGCGGATATCCTTCTCGGCACGCAGATGGTGACCAAGGGTCACGACTTTCCGCGGGTGTCCACCGTCGGCATTCTCAACGCTGACAGCTCAATGTTTCTTGACGACTACCGTGCGAGTGAGCGTACCTTTTCGATGCTCACGCAGGTCATCGGACGCGCGGGTCGCGCCGAGACGCACGGAGTATCGTTCATACAGACCTTCAATCCCGACAGCGACGTTATCGCCCTCGCGAGCGTGCAGGATTACCGCACCTTCTACGAGCGGGAAATACGCCTGCGCCGCGAGCTGACGCTTCCGCCGTTTTGCGACATCGCGCTCATTACGCTGTCCTGCTCCGACGAGGCAAGTCTGTTCCGCGCAGCTGCCACAATGGGCGAGCGTATCCGCAAGAATATTTCGGACAGCTTTACGGATGTCAAGGCTATAATTTACGGACCGTTCGAGGCTCCCGTGTACAAGGTGCAGAATGTCTGCCGCATGAGATTCGTTATCAAGTGCCGCCTGACACGCCGCACGCGTGAATTTATATCGACGCTGCTTTGCGATTTTTCGCGGAACGGCAAGAATTCCCGCGCCGCGTCCCCCGTCAGGGTAACCGCAGACTTCAATCCCGCCTCTATTTAAGACATATAATTCCATCCACGAAAGGATCACATAAAAATGGCAATACTTAATATAGTTAAGGTCGGAGACGACACGCTTCACAAGGTGTGCCGCCCCGTTAAGGAGATCACCCCCCGCATAATCACGCTTCTCGACGACATGCGCGAAACGCTGCTTGACGCCGACGGCGTCGGTCTTGCGGCACCGCAGGTCGGAATCCTCCGCCGTATTGCGCTCGTTATCGCGACCGAGGAGGATAACCGCATTTACGAGCTTATCAATCCCGAAATAATCTCCCGCGAGGGCGAGCAGTATGAGCTTGAGGGCTGTCTTTCCGTTCCCGAACGCTGGGGCTATGTAAAGCGCCCCGAAAAAGTTACGGTCAAGGCAACCGACAGAGACGGAAAGGAATTCACCGTCACCGCGACAGGACTCACCGCGCGCTGCTTCTGCCACGAGCTTGACCACCTCGACGGAACGCTCTTTATTGACAAGGCGCAGATGCTGTCGAAGGAAGAGGTCAAGGAGCTCTTTGAATAAGGCTTCGATAAAGCACAGAAAGGCTGATAAATAATGAAGATACTGTTTATGGGTACGCCCGACTACGCCGCCGAGTGCCTTCGTGCGCTCATTGCACACCGCGATGCGGAAATTATCGGAGCCGTAACTCAGCCCGACCGTCAAAAGGGTCGCGGAATGAAGCTCCTTCCGCCGCCCGTCAAGGTAACGGCTGAGGAAAACGGAATAGCGGTATTCCAGCCCGTCACGCTGAAGGACGGCGCCTTCGAGGAAACGCTCCGCTCGCTTGACCCCGAGCTTATTATAGTTGCCGCATACGGCAAGATACTCCCGAGATACATTCTCGATTACCCGAAATACGGCTGCGTCAACGCGCACGCCTCTCTTCTTCCCCGCCACAGAGGCGCCGCTCCCATCAACCGCGCGATCATGGAGGGCGACAGGGTCACCGGCATCACGTCAATGTACATGGCTGACGGCATCGACACAGGCGACATGATCCTGAAGCTTGAGACGCCGATCACGGAGGACGACAATGCCGGAACGCTTCATGACAGGCTTGCCGTTCTCGCGGGAGACGCAATGTGCCGCACAGTCGAACAGATAATTGACGGCAGCATCACTCGCACACCGCAGAGCGAGGAGGGCATGACCTACGCCGCGAAGATAACCTCCGCAGACTGTGTGATCGATTTCGCACGCCCCGCGCGCGCCGTATACGACCACATAAGAGCTCTCGCGCCCCTTCCCTGCGCCTTCACGCACACCCCTGACGGCAAGCTCTTAAAGCTTACCGCGGCTGAGCTGTCCGATGCCACGACAGGCGGCAGACCGGCAGGCAGCGTTTTAAGCATCGACGGTGGGATCACCGTCGCGTGTGATGACGGCTCCGTTAAGATAACGGGCGTCATTCCGGAGGGCAAGGGACGCATGTCCGCCGCCGATTACGTTCGCGGAAGAAAGCTCTCCGAGGGCGATATTCTGAAATAAGCGCTCCTTCACAGAGCGAACGGGAGGTAATATGTTTTACTACAATTTCGATATGTATTATGTCATTCTCGTGCTCCCCGCAATGCTTTTCGCAATGTGGGCACAGTTCAATGTTCAGTCGACCTTCAAAAAATATGCGCGCGTTCCCTCGGATCGCGGCATGACGGGGCGAGACGCCGCACGCATGATACTTGACCGAAACGGACTTTACGACGTCCGCATCGAGCAGGTTTCGGGTGAGCTGACCGATCATTACGACCCGCGCGAAAATGTAATACGCCTTTCGTCCTCGACCTATGCCTCGCAGAGCGCAGCCGCCGTCGGAGTTGCCGCGCACGAGGCCGGACACGCCGTACAGCACGCGGAAAATTACGCACCGATACGCCTCCGTCAGGCTATAATCCCGATCTCGCAGTTCGGCTCGACGCTCGCAATGCCGCTCGTCCTGCTCGGACTGGTGCTCGGCTTCTACCGCCTGTCCTACGCGGGTCTTATACTTTTCGCAACAGTAACTCTGTTTCAGCTTGTGACGCTTCCCGTCGAATTCAATGCAAGCTCACGTGCGCTTGCGGCGCTTGACTCCTCCGGCGCGCTTTCCGACAACGGACTGTACAGCGCAAGACGCGTGCTCCGCGCCGCAGCGCTCACATATGTAGCCGCTCTGTTCGTTTCGCTTGCAAACCTTCTCCGACTTGTATTTATAGTCTCCGGCAGAGACAGGAGAGACAGATAATGGAGGGGAAGACACACACCGACGCGCGCGGCGCCGCTGCCGCGTCATTACTCAAGATCGAACGCCTCGGGCGTTATTCGAACATCGAGATAGATTCGCTTCTCAAGGGCGACTCATCTCTCTCCGACGCCGACCGCGCGCTGTACACGAGACTCGTGTACGGAGTTATCGAGCGGCGGCTGACACTCGACTGTATTATTTCGCAATATTCCGCAAAGCCCGTCGCCTCGGTCGACGCCGAAACGCTCACCGCACTCCGACTCGGAATATATCAGCTGCTCTACACCGACAGGATCCCCGATTTTGCCGCAGTGTCGGCAAGCGTTGACACCGCTCCGCGTCGCTCGCGCGGCTTTGTGAACGGTGTTCTCAGAAGCTTTCTGCGAGCGGGAAAGGACTATTCCCTGCCGAGCGGCGCGGATGCCGAGGCAATGTCCGTTCGTCATTCGACGGGCGTCGACATATGCCGAGTGCTCTCCGATTCCTACGGCGCAGCCGTTGCCGAGGAGCTGCTCGAGGCATTTCATTCCGCAGAGGGCGTGACGCTTCGAGTCAACACGCTGAAGATCTCTCCCGAGGCGGCACTTGACCTGCTCGACGGCGCGACACGCTCGAAATATTGCGACGACAGCATAAAAATCAAGGCGCTCGACCGCACGGCGCGCGACGGACTCGAGCACGGATATTGGTTCGTGCAGGATACCGCCTCACGCATTGCCACGGCAATTTTCGGTGCGCGCCCCGGCGAAACCGTCGCGGATGTCTGCGCCGCCCCCGGCGGCAAAAGCTTCTCTGCCGCTCTCGACATGAACGACCGCGGACAGCTTTTCTCCTTCGACCTGCACGAAAATAAGCTTTCGCTTATCAGGCGCACCGCCGAACGGCTCGGGATCACCTGCATTACGGCAGACGCGCGCGACGCGCGCAAGCCCTCGGAAAAGCTCATCGGCAAATGCGACCGCGTGCTTTGTGACGCACCCTGCTCCGGCATCGGCGTCATCGGCAAAAAGCCCGAGCTTCGCTATAAGAGCCTTGACACCATCGGAGCACTGCCCGATATTCAGCTCGACGTGCTGTGCGGCGCGTCCTGCTATGTAAGAGACGGTGGAGTGCTGATGTATTCGACCTGCACGCTGAACAAGCGTGAAAACGAGGAGGTCGTCGCACGCTTTCTGGAGCGGCACGGCGAGTTTTCACTCTGCCCGTTCGACTCACCAGTGCGCTCGGACAGCGGCATGCTGACACTTATGCCGCACATACACGGCACGGACGGCTTTTTTATCGCTAAAATGATAAAAAAGGCATGAGACTAAGACAAAACGGAGCCAATTATGGATCAGAAAAAAGATATAATGTCCATGACGCAGGAGGAGCTGTGCGAGCTCGTGCGCGAAATGGGCGAAAGCGCGTACAGAGCAAAGCAGCTCTTCAAGTGGATGCACCGCGCATACCGCATTGAAGAAATGTCAAATCTGCCGAAAAGCTTCCGTGCGCGGCTCGAGCGGGAGACGGACTACCGCCTGCCCAAAATCGAAAAAAAGCTCACGTCGAAGCTCGACGGCACCGTGAAATACCTGTTTTCGCTAAATGACGGAGAGTGCGTCGAGAGCGTGCTCATGAAATACGAGCACGGAAATACACTGTGCGTTTCCTCGCAGGCAGGCTGCCGCATGGGCTGCAAGTTCTGCGCCTCGACGCTCCTCGGACGCGTTCGCGATCTCACCGCCTCAGAAATTCTCGGGCAGGTCGCACTTGCCGCGCGCGACTCCGGCGAGCGTGTGGACGGCATTGTCATGATGGGCATCGGCGAGCCGCTTGACAATTACGACAATGTAATCCGCTTTCTGCGTCTGGTCGGTGACGCCGACGGTCTCGGCATCGGAATGCGCCATATTTCCCTGTCGACCTGCGGCATAGTTCCCGGCATTATCCGCCTGGCGGATGAGGGCATTCCGGTGACCCTCTCTGTTTCGCTCCATGCCTACGACGACGAAAAGCGCCGCATGATAATGCCCATCGCAAACAAGTATCCTCTCTCGGAGCTGCTTCGTGCATGCAAATACTACTTCGACAAAACGGGACGCCGCGTCTCCTTCGAGTATACACTCATTTCGGGAAAGAATGACTCCCCCGAGGACGCGCGCGGTCTGGCGAAGCTTTTAAGACGCGGCATGGGCGTTCCGTGTCACGTGAACCTTATAATGCTCAATGAGGTCGACGAAACGGGCTTTTCCACCGTCGACAGAAAAAGCGCCGCGGCATTTGCCGATATGCTCTGCTCTCTCGGACAGAACGCCACCGTGCGCCGACGCCTCGGCAGCGACATTGACGCCTCGTGCGGTCAGCTGAGACTTAACAGAAACCGCGAAAGAGCCGAAAATTGAGTCAAAAGCGTCGAAACGTCGATTTTTCCCGCATTTCTATCGAAAAATACTTCAAATCTCCTTTACATCCGCGCAAACTTCATGTATAATTGTATTTGACGAGGTATTCGATTTTTTCGTTGTAACTTGGAACAGCAGTCGCTTGACTGCGGTGAGGTAAAGCTATGTTTTTCTACGGAACGACCGACATCGGTAAAAAACGTGTCGTCAACCAAGACAATTTCAAAATCAAGAAATACGCGGAGGATACGCTCCTTGCCGTCGTTTGCGACGGAATGGGCGGCGCCTCGGGCGGCGGTGTCGCAAGCTCGCTTGCAATATCCGCCTTCACGGAGAGCCTTGACGGCTCTGCTGCGCTGTTCACCGAGCAGTACGCTTCCCCTTCCGCCGATGAGCTGATAACGGAAGCTCTTCGCGACGCCCTTGTGCGCGCAAACGAAGCCGTATACAGCGCCTCGGTATCGTCAGATGACCTTGCGGGCATGGGCACGACTCTTGTCGCCGCGCTCGTCACACCGCTGAAGATCTACTGCGTCAATGTCGGAGACAGCCGTATGTATCACGGCAGTGCCTCCTCCCTTGAGCAGGTCACGCGCGACCACTCCTATGTTCAGTACCTTGTCGACATAGGAAAGATCACCCCCAAAAAAGCAAAGAAATCAAGTCACCGTAACATCATCACCCGCGCTGTCGGTACGGAAAGTTCGGTGGAGGCTGACCTCTACACTCTTACGAGAGCCGACAGTGAACAGCCCTTCTTCATCCTGCTGTGCTCGGACGGTCTTACCAATATGGTTGAGCTGCGCGAGATATCCTCCGTGCTCCGCACGGCAAACCGCTCGGGAGATGCCCTGAAGCGCGCCGCAGAGCGCATTGTCTCGCTCGCCAACGAACGCGGCGGCATCGACAATATAACCGCTGTCCTTCTCGCATATTAAAGCATACGGGAAATTAAGTAAAGGTACGGTCGAATATGGACATTTACGAAAAATATATAGGTCAGGTATTTGATAACAGATACCGCATCGATGCGCTGATCGGCGTCGGAGGCATGGCAGTCGTCTACAAGGCTGTCGACCTTCTGATGAGACGTATTGTCGCAGTTAAGATACTTCGCGACGATATCTCAACGGATGACGCCTCGGTCAAGCGCTTTATAAACGAATCGAAAGCAGTAGCGATGCTCTCTCACCCGAATATTGTAAATATTTACGACGTCTCCGTCAGAGATAATGTCAAGTACATTGTCATGGAGTACATCGAGGGCATTACGCTTAAAAATTATATGACACGCCGCGAGGTGCTCAGCTTCAAGGAGGTGCTCGGATATTCGATGCAGATCCTCCGCGCACTCGACCACGCGCACAAAAAGGGCATTGTTCACCGCGACATCAAGCCGCAGAATATCATGCTCCTTCGCGACGGCGTGATCAAGGTGATGGACTTCGGCATTGCGAAGCTTCCGAATGCGGAAACGGTGACAATGTCGGATAAGGCCATCGGAACCGTGTATTATATCAGCCCCGAGCAGGCAAGCGGCGAGGCTATCGACGCCAGAAGCGACCTGTATTCGCTCGGCGCGGTCATGTACGAAATGGCGACCGGACGTCTGCCGTTTGACGCGGACTCTCCCGTTACCGTCGCGCTCAAGCAGCTGAACGATAAGGCAGTTCCCCCCCGCACCATCAATCCGAAGATACCGCAGGGACTTGAGCAGATAATCACAAAGGCGATGGAGAAGGACCCGTCGGTAAGGTATCAGAACGCCGAGCAGATGCTCGAATGTCTTGAGAAGCTGCGCGAGAATCCTTCGATAATATTCAAGCCGAAAGCCTCGGAGAAGCTTAAAGTTTTTTTTCAAAAAGGTCTTCCGCTCGGAAGGGTAAGTAGGTCCATGCTTCCCATCGTTGTCGGCGTGTTCACGGCATTCTTTATTGCCTTCGGCATCTGTGCGGTATATGTTTTCACCCACTCGTTCACGACAAGCACCATCGATGATTACGAATCGGTAAATGTCGAAAACTTCGTGGGAGCGACGTACACCGAGGAGCTTGAGAAATGGTTCAAGAGCTCAATGTATTTCCGCCTTGCGGGAGTAGAGTACAGGTATGACGAGAACACGGAAAAGGGCCGTATCATAGGACAGTATCCCGCCGCGGGCGAATCAAAGAGAGTCCTTGCGGGAAAACAGCTTTGCGATGTCACGCTGATAATCAGCAACGGCGAGGAAAGCTTTAAGCTCGACGACTATATCTCACGCGACTACCGACTTGTCGTAACGGAGCTGCGCCGCCTTCAGCTGAAATGCACGGTTGAAAAAAAGGCGAGCATGGTTTATAAATCAGGTGCTATTATCGGAACCGAGCCCTCAAGCGGAAATACGGTCACCGTCGGCGATACGGTCACACTTACCGTCAGCAGCGGTCCGCAGTCTCCGGATATCGAAATGCCCGATTTCGAGGGCATGAACGAGGCGGAGGCATTTATATCCGTTGCCGAAAATAAGCTCCGCGTCGGCAAGGTGACCTACGAAAAATCGGATAAAAAGGCGGGCACCGTCATCGGACAAAGCGTCGAGGAGGGTACGCCGAGCTACTATTACACAACTGTGGATTTCACCGTCAGCGGAGGTCCAAGCTACGGCGAGGAAGACGATACCACAACAAGCCCCGAGAGCACCGAGCCGCCCGAGTCAACCTCTACCGATGAATCGAGCGAACCCTCGGAGTCCACGAGCACCGACCCGACAGACGATCCCGAGGAATCGACCTCCGACGACTCAGGCAATGCAGATGAGTCTTCCGCAGACGAATCGAGCGAGCCTGACGAATCCACCAGCGAGGATAACAGCGAAGAGCCGAGCGAGGACAACAGCGAATCCGACCCCGAAGTCGAGGAATGATCATGGATAAGCCCAACACACGTCAAGGAATAGTAACAAAATGCATCGGCGGACTCTACGGAGTCCGCCTTAAGTGCCAAGACGGAGAGGATGAGTACATAGAATGCCGTGCGCGCGGTCGCTTCCGTCATGACGGCACCTCGCCGCTTCCGGGCGACGATGTCACGGTAGCGCAGGGCGACGGTGAGCTTGCGGGAGAATATGTGCTCGACGAGATATTACCGCGGCATTCGTCTCTCATACGCCCGCCTATGGCAAATCTTACGCATCTGTTTTTGATGATACCCTCCTGCCGTCCGAAGCCCGACCTTCTCACGGTAGATAAGATAACCGCAATCGCAAGCCACGCGGGAATCGAGACCGTTGCCGTCATCGGAAAGGCGGATATGGCTCCCGAGGAGGCTGAAAAGCTGCGGAAGATTTACGAGACGGCAGGCTTTGCCTCCTTTGCACTGAGTGCGGTAAGCGGAGAGGGCGTTGATGCGCTCGCTCGCTACATTGCCTCCTGCGCCGAAAACGGTGCCAGGTGCGGCAGACCGATGCGTGCCGCCTTTGTCGGCGTTTCGGGTGCCGGAAAATCGACGCTCATGTCGGCGCTGTTCCCTTCGCTGAAGCTTGCAACGGGAAAGCTGTCGCATAAGACCGCACGCGGACGTCACACCACGCGCGCTGTTGAGCTGTTTTATCTGAAGAGCCCCTGTGACGGCAGTGACAGCTGCCTGTATCTTGCAGACACCCCGGGCTTTTCAATGCTCGACTTCACAAGCTATAATTTCTTCGCCGCCGACGAGCTTGCGGAGAATTTCCGTGAGATCGCACCGCTTCTCGGCAGCTGCCGCTACACCAAATGTACACACACCAAGGAGGAGGGCTGCGCCGTGCTCGAGGCAGTGCGCGACGGAAGCATAGCAAGGCAGCGTCACGACAGCTTTTGCAGAATTTACGACGAGCTTCGCGCAAAGCCCGAGTGGAAGCGTCTTCGCGAGCTTGAGGAAAGGGCGCCGAAAAAGCGCAGATAGTACGAAAGGCAGATTTTTCGCTGATGGATAACAGCTTTGTAATTATAACCGGCGGCGAGTGCAGGACAGAGAGCATTCCGGCGTCGATCGCGGACGGCGCATTCGTCATAGCGGCTGACAGCGGCTATGATACAGCCCGCCGTATAGGCATCACGCCCTCCCTGCTCGTCGGAGACATGGATTCTCTGCGGAGCACACCCGAAAACGTCGAATGCATCAGAGTTAAGCCCGAAAAGGATGACACGGACACGATGCTCGCAATCGATATCGCGCTCGAGCGCGGTGCCGAAAAAATTACGGTCATCGGCGGAGCCGGCGGTCGCGCAGATCACTGGCTGTCGAATATTTTCATGCTTGAAGCGCTCACGCTTCGCGGAGTCGACGCACGACTTGTCGACGGGCAAAACGAAATTCGCGTCGTATGCGACGGCAAGCTAACGATACCGAAAAACGACGGATATTTCGGCATTCTGGCACTCGATGACTGCACCGTGAGCGCAACAGGCTGCAAGTACCCGCTCGACAGCTCACCTCTGCGACGCACACTTCCCTACGCCGTAAGCAACGAGGTCACCTCCGAATTTGCCGAGCTCACGGTAAAGGGACACGCTGTTGTGACCGTGTCAAAACGTCGGTGACGGCATATAATCTTATCAGAGGAAAGCCCTGATATCACATATGCGAAAGGTCGTACCTATGAAGGTGATTCTTGTAAAGAGCCCGCGCTGTGCATCACCGCTTCTGCGGCGCATCTTCAAAATACCCAAGAAATAACAGCCTACTTAAAAAGGTGAGCCTTCGCTGAGGAGCTCACCTTTTCATCTTGACAACGCACCTGCCGCACTGTATAATTAACACAAAGGACATAAAACACGGAGGACCTATGAAAAGCCTTGAGATAAACATCCGCGACCCGTTTGTGCTGTACGAGGACGGAATGTACTATATGTACGGCACGCGCGCGGCACACTTCGGAATGTCGAGCGGCGGCTTCGACGTTTATACGTCGGTCGACCTTCAGGATTGGAAAGCTCGCGGCAGCTGCTTTGACTCTGAGAAATATTCGCTGAACCGCGGCGCCAACTGGGCTCCGGAGGTACACCGCTATCGCGACGCGTACTATATGCTTGCCACCTTCACAAGAGAAAACGGCTTGCGCGGCACGCATATTCTCCGCTCTGCCTCTCCTCTCGGACCGTTTGAGCCTCACGGGCGCGTATGCCTGACTCCCGACGAGTGGGAATGCCTCGACGGCACGCTGTATGTTGACGAGAGTGGCACTCCGTATCTTGTATTCTGTCATGAGCACACACAGATAATCGATGGCACTGTCTGCTGCGTCCGCCTAACTGACGACCTGTCGGAGCCCGTCGGAGAGGTATGCACGCTCTTTGCCGCCTCCGAGCCCGAATGGGCTGACCGTCTGCCCGAGGGTGAGCACTATGTCACCGACGGACCGTTCATGCACCGCACACACAAAGGAGCGCTTTTGATGCTTTGGTCGACCTTTATCGGCGGCAAATACGCTGTCTGCCAGACCCGCTTTGCCGGCGGCAAGCTTGAGCGTGACCTCGAGCATCTGCCTCCGCTGTCGGTAGAGGACGGCGGACACGCTATGATATTCTCAAACGGCACCGCCACCTACATGACATTCCATATGCAAAAAACGAACGGTCGCGAATATCCCGTATTCTTCGAGCTCGATGACAGCCAATGCTCGCTTTCGGTAAAGCGTGCGCTTTAAGAATAAGCCCTATCGGCAGCTGATAGCCTCAGCTGCCGATTTTTGCTTTAAGATGATAAAATTTCAAGGAATTTTGCATTTACCCCTTGACAAGGTAGGTTGAAGGTGATATAATCATACCTACCAAGCAGGTGGGTAATTCACCGCCGCGGCAAAACCCGAAAAAGGCAACAGCATTATGAAAAACTACTTTGAACAGCTCGTCAGAGCAAATTTCCGTTTCGGACGAATGTGAAGGCAACCCGACACACAATCCCACATTCAACAAACGAAAGGAAAAATCAATTATGAAATTCGAAACACTTCAGCTCCATGTAGGACAGGAAACTCCCGATATAGCAACCGATGCACGTGCCGTGCCGATCTACGCCACAACCTCCTATGTATTCCACGACTGCGCTCACGCGGCAGCTCGCTTCGGTCTTGAGGACGCGGGAAATATTTACGGCAGACTCACAAATTCGACGCAGGACGTGCTTGAGCGCCGCGTTGCTGCTCTCGAGGGCGGCGTTACGGCTCTTGCGCTCGCATCGGGTGCCGCAGCCATAACCTATACACTTCAGGCTCTCGGTCAGAGCGGCGGACACTTTGTCGCACAGAAAACGATCTACGGCGGAAGCTACAACCTTCTCGCGCACACGCTGCCGACGCTCGGCATCACGGCAAGCTTCGTAAATATTCACGACCTTAACGAGGTCGAAGCTGCCATTCGCGACAACACACGCGCGATATATATCGAAACTCTCGGAAACCCGAACAGCGACGTGCCAGACATTGCGGCGCTCGCAGAGCTCGCTCACCGTCACGGACTTCCGCTCGTTGTCGACAACACCTTCGGTACTCCGTACCTGATTCGCCCCATCGAGCACGGCGCGGACATCGTAGTTCATTCCGCCACGAAATTTTTAGGCGGGCACGGCACGACGCTCGGCGGTATCATTGTTGACGGCGGTAATTTCGACTGGTCGGCAAGCGAAAGGTATCCCGCCGTTGCCGCTCCGAACCCGAGCTACCACGGCGTAGCCTTCACCGAGGCTGCGGGACGCGCGGCGTTTGTAACCTACATTCGCGCGGTGCTGCTGCGTGATATGGGCGCGACGATCTCGCCGTTTGCGGCATTTCTTCTGCTTCAGGGAATCGAAACGCTCTCGCTCAGAGTCGAGCGCCACGCTGAGAACACGAAGCGCGTTATCGATTTTCTCACCTCGCAGGATGCAGTCGAGCGCGTTAACCATCCGTCACTGCCCGACCATCCCGACCACGCAATTTACGAAAAATATTTCCCGAACGGCGGCGGCTCGATATTCACCTTCGATATCAAAGGCGGCGTAGCGGAGGCTCACCGCTTTATCGACAGCCTTAAAATATTCTCGCTGCTCGCAAACGTCGCGGACGTCAAGAGCCTTGTAATTCACCCCGCGACCACGACTCACAGCCAGATGACATCAGAGGAGCTCAGTGAGCTGAACATCAACCCGAATACCATCCGCCTTTCGATAGGCACAGAGCACATCGACGATATTCTCGACGACCTTCGCGGCGCATTCGAGAGAATAAAGTAAGGAGTCTGTCATGTCAAAGATTTATTCATCCATAGATAAGCTTATAGGAAACACACCGCTCATTGAGCTCACACGCACGGAAAAGGAGCTCGGACTTAAGGCAAGGCTGCTTGCGAAGCTTGAGTACTTCA
>CAYYKO010000031.1:0-20174 GCA_964441695.1 uncultured Ruminococcus sp.
CGGCATCAACTATTCTCAGCTGATGCTCGGACTCAAGAAGGCAGGCATCGATCTCAACCGTAAGATGCTCGCTGAGATCGCAGTATCCGACAAGGAAGCATTTGCAGATATCGTAGAGCTCGCTAAGGCTGCTCTGTAAGATTCGATAACGAGGGATTCGCGCGTATGCGCGAATCCCTTTGAGCATTTTATCGGAGACTGATTTTATTATGGAAAAATACGTTTTCGCCGATGGGCTCGAGCTGCCGTACCTTGCTTCAAGACAAAACCCGAGGGTTGTCACGGCAGCACGCCTTGACGAAAAGAAGCATCGCGAGAAAAGCGGGCTGTTTCTGTGCGAGGGCGCAAAGCTGACGCACGAGGCGGCGCTTTTTGGGTATTTGCGAGAGGTGTACGTCCGCGAGAGCGACGCCGAGCTGCATGAGAGCGCACTGCTTGAGGCGCTTGACGTCGGCGGCGAGGCGTTCGTGCTTTCGGACGCCGCTTTTGACAAAATATCGACCGAAAAGGCTCCGCAGGGAATAATATCGCTTGCGGCGAAGCGCGAGGCACTGCGCGATATCCCGCCGTGCGGCAATATTCTCTTTCTCGATTCGCTGCGCGACCCCGGCAATCTCGGAACGGTGCTCAGAAGCGCATGTGCGCTCGGCAACGTGAGCGTGACGCTTTATTCCTGCGCCGACCTGTACGCGCCGCGAACGGTTCGCGCGGCAATGGGTGCGCTGTTCAAGCTGAATATTATCGAGCTTGCCTCGCCGGAGGACTTTCTCGGTGAATGCAGACGGCGCGGACGGAGAATACTCGGTGCGGCGCTTCGCGACGACTGCCTGACGCTCGGCAGCTACGACACCCGCTCGGATGACGTTATCGTTATAGGAAACGAGGGGCACGGAATATCGGACGCAGTGTGCGAGCTGTGCGACGACTTTGTAATTATCCCGATGAACGAAAATACGGAAAGCCTCAACGCCGCGACGGCGGCATCCGTGATTCTTTGGGAGTACGCGCGCGGCGTGTGTTAACAACAGATATTGAGGTTATACTTCATGAAGGATTACAGACTTTATTGGATATGGCTCGCGCAGAACGCGGGCTATGCAAGCAAAATTGCCGCGTCCCTCGTGAATATCTTCGGAAATGCCGCTGCGATCTATGCGGCGGATACAGCCGAGCTTGAAGCACGCTGCGCCGGCATGAATGAAGCGGAGCTTGCCGCGGCAAAGAGAATTGCTTCGAGCAAGGAGCTCGGCGAGGCGGAGGATATACTTGAGCGCGCGACACGTCTCGGACAGCGCGTGCTCGTTCCGACAGACGCCGATTATCCGCAGAGCCTGCGGGCGCTTCGGGATGCACCGATGGTGCTGTATGTGCTCGGAGCCCTGCCTCGCCTTAACGAAATGCTGTCGGTCGCCGTTGTCGGTACACGGACGATGAGCGACAGCGGTCGGCGCAATGCGTATTCCATCGGCTACGGACTTGCCGCGGGCGGTGTCGTTGTCGTGAGCGGAATGGCGCTAGGCATTGACGGTATGGCTCAGTGCGGTGCTGTCAGCGCGGGCGGAAGAACCGTTGCCGTGCTCGGCGGCGGTGCGGATGTGATCTACCCGCGAGACCATGAGGCTCTTTACAATACGATCCTGAAGCGCGGAGCGATAGTGTCCGAGTATCCGCCGGGCACGCCTCCCGTCGGACGGCACTTTCCCGTCCGTAACCGCATAATCAGCGGACTTGCCGCAGGCTGCGTCGTGGTTGAAGCAGATATGAAAAGCGGAGCGCTGATTACCGCGCGGCACGCGATATATCAGGGCAGACATGTGTTCGCCGTGCCCGGAGATGTGTCGGCGGCTGGCGCTCAGGGAACAAACAGCCTTATAAAGAACGGCGCCGTCATGACGACCTCGGCGGAGGACGTGCTGAACGAATATGAATTTCTCTATCCGCATTCCGTCAGCATGAAGGCGTACTATAAGGCGGTGCGCGGACTTGAGCTCGAGGAGTCGTCGCGTGATGCGATGGCGCGTCTGAGAGTTTCCGCGCGCGACGGCGACAGACTGTACGGCAAGGGCTCCTTCGGCGGAAAAAGCACAAGAGGTGCGTCCGCGGGCGCTCGTAATACGGATAAAAAGGCGCCGAAGGTCAGCTCGCGTGACAGACGCCACGCCGCAGACGGAGTCGTCTTCGGTAAGAGCAACAGCGCACCGGGCAGTGTGACCTCAACAAGTGCCGCTCAGGCGAAGGACAGCACTAAGAGGCGTCTGCTCGGCAAACAGAGCACACGCGACAGCATGGCGGACTCGGCGCGCGAGATACGCGCGGCTGAGGAGAGCATTGCCGCCGCAAGCATTCCCGCACAGCGCATTGAGCTTGATCTGCTCGATGAGCTGAGCATTAAAATATACAACCTTATGAAGCCGGATGTGCCGATGATACCCGACGAGCTTGTGACGTCGGATATTTCGGTCAGCGATGTGCTCAGCTCACTGTCAATGCTTGAGCTTGCTGGAGCAGTCGAATCCGGCGCCGGAGGATATTTCCTGCGTCGCTCCTCCGACGACATTGATATCGCACCTCCTACAGAGGAATAAAAGACGGCGCGGCTGTTAAACGAAAGGAAAATAAGAATGCAGAAGCTTGTTATCGTCGAGTCTCCCACAAAGGCTCCGACAATCAAAGGATATCTCGGCTCGGGCTACAAGGTAGTGGCATCAAAGGGTCACGTAAGAGATCTTCCGAAGTCAACGCTCGGCGTGGACGTCGACAACAATTTTGAAGCGCATTATATAAACATTCGCGGTAAGGGAGAGCTTATCCGCGAGCTGAAAAAGGAGGTCAAGGGCGCTGACAAGGTATTCCTTGCAACGGACCCCGACCGAGAGGGCGAGGCAATTTCGTGGCATCTTGTCAACGCGCTCGGTATTGCCCCCGAGAAGGTCAAGCGTATCACCTTCAACGAGCTGACAAAGAGTGCCGTCAAGGAGGCGATAAAGAAGCCCCGCAGCATCGACATGGATCTTGTCAATTCTCAGCAGGCTCGCCGCCTTCTCGACCGTATCGTCGGCTATAAGCTCAGTCCCTTCCTCTGGAAGACCGTCAGAAGCGGTCTTTCCGCGGGACGCGTGCAGTCGGTCGCGACCCGTATAATCGTCGAGCGCGAGAACGAGATACGCGAATTCGTGCCGCGCGAGTACTGGACGGTGGAGGCATCGCTCCTCACGCCCGAGGGAAAGCCGTTTTCCGCAAAGCTCTACGGACTTGCGGAGGATTCGTCGAAGCTTGAGCTGAGCTGCGAGAGCGACGCTGCGGCGGTCGTAGACGAGGCGGGACGCTTTCCGTTCACCGTTCGCGATGTCAAGAAGGGACAGAAATTCAAGAACCCCGCACCTCCCTTTATCACCTCCACGCTCCAGCAGGAGGCCTCGCGTAAGCTGAATTTCCGTTCGCAGCGCACAATGAAGGTGGCGCAGGAGCTCTACGAGGGTATCGACCTCGGAGGCGAGCTCGGCGGAGTGCAGGGTCTTATCACCTACATGAGAACAGACTCGCTTCGCGTCGCAACGGAGGCAAGAGACGCCGCGCGCGAATATATAAAGGGACGCTTTGGAGACAGATACTGCCCCGAGAAGCCGAGAGAATATAAGGTCAAGAGCGGCGCTCAGGACGCGCATGAGGCTATCAGACCCGCACGCGCCGAGATCGAGCCGCAGAAGATAAAGGCACGACTCAGCTCCGATCAGTACAGACTGTACAAGCTCATCTGGGATCGCTTTATCGCAAGCCAGATGGAGTCCGCGGAGCTTGCAACCGTGCAGGTCGATATTACCTGCGGTCGCTATCTCTACCGCTCGAGCGGCTATACCGTCAGATTCTCTGGTTATATGGCGCTCTACGAGGAGTCGTCCGAGAAGGACGACGGCGAAAAGTCGCTCCGCCTGCCGCATATCGCAGACGGCGCGAGCCTTACGGCACAGGCGGTAACTCCCGAGCAGCACTTTACCGAGCCGCCCGCAAGATACACCGAGGCGTCGCTCATTAAGTTCCTCGAGGAAAAGGGCATCGGCAGACCGAGCACGTATTCGACGATAATCACACTGATCGTGTCGCGCGGATATGTAAAGAGAGTCGGAAAGACGCTTCATCCCACGCCCCTCGGCGAGGTCACGACAAAGCTCATATGCGAGAAGTTCCCCGATATTGCCGATTATCAGTTTACGGCAATGATGGAGTCGAAGCTCGATGCCATCGAGGACGGAAAATACACGATGAACGAGGTTCTTTCCTCCTTCTACGACGGCTTCAAGGTCGAGCTCGAGCACGCGCTCGAGTCCGTATCCCGCGAGGATGTCGCGCTTCCCGTTGAGGAAACGGACATTATCTGCGAAAAGTGCGGCGCGAGAATGATAGTCAAGGAGGGTCGCTTCGGCAAGTTTGCCGCGTGCCCGAATTACCCGCAGTGCAAGAATACAAAGCCGCTGTCGAGGGACGGCACGAGCGTCGACGAGACACAGAGCGTGCCCGAGGGCATGAAGTGCGAAAAATGCGGCTCAGACCTTGTCCTTCGCAACGGTCGCTTCGGAAGCTTCTACGCGTGCTCGGCATACCCCGAGTGCAAATACACGAAGCCGATAACAAAGCCGCTCGGCGTGAAGTGCCCCGATTGCGGACACGACATCGTGACAAAGTTCGGCAAGAACCGCAGCGTATTCTACAGCTGCGAAAAATACCCCGAGTGCAAGTTCTCGTCGTGGGACATCCCCACAAACGAAAAGTGCCCGCTTTGCGGAGATATGCTCATGAAGAAGAAGGGCAGGGGACAGCTGACGTGCAGAAATACGGATTGCGTTTACAAGACAGACGCGCCCGCCGAAGCACCCGACGAGAGCAGCAACGACTGATTTTCACCTAATCGGAGACTTTGATGAAAAATATAAAGGTTATCGGCGCGGGACTTGCAGGCTGCGAGGCGGCGTATCAGGCAGCCTCGCTCGGCGCGCATGTAACGCTCTACGAAATGAAGCCGCACCGCCGTTCCCCCGCGCATAAGGCAGACACGCTCGCGGAGCTCGTTTGCTCGAATTCACTCAGAAGCGCCGACGTGACGAACGCATCGGGACTTTTGAAGGAGGAGCTCAGACAGATGGGCTCGCTCATAATGGAGGCGTGCGATAACAGCCGTGTATCGGCGGGCGGCGCGCTTGCCGTTGACAGAACGCGCTTTTCCGAATATATCACCGAGCGACTTGAGTCTCACCCGAAAATCGACGTCGTGCGTGAGGAGATAACGGACATTCCGACAGACGGCACGTGCATTATCGCAACCGGTCCGCTCACCTCTGACGCGCTCGCCGAGCGCATAGGCGAGCTTATCGGCGGCGACAGCCTGTATTTCTTCGATGCGGCGGCGCCTATCGTGTCGTTTGACTCGATCGACATGTCAAAGGCGTTTTTTGCCTCGCGCTACGGAAAGGGCTCGGCGGATTATATCAACTGCCCGATGACACGCGAGCAGTACCTTGCCTTTTGGGAGGCACTTTGCTCGGCTGAGGACGCGCCGCTCCATGAGGCGGATGCGGGACTGAAGATCAAGGTATTCGAGGGCTGCATGCCGGTCGAGGTAATGGCACGACGCGGAGAGGACACGCTCCGCTTCGGTCCGATGAAGCCTGTCGGAATTACAAATCCCGAGACCGGAGAGACATATTACGCCGTGGTTCAGCTCAGACGCGAGAACGAGCAGGGCGAGATGTTCAATCTCGTCGGCTTCCAGACACACCTGAAATTTCCCGAGCAGAAGCGAGTGTTCGGCATGATACCGGGGCTCGAGAACGCGGAATTTCTCCGCTACGGCGCAATGCACAGAAACACGTTTATCAATTCTCCCGAGCATATCGACCGCGACTGGTCGCTGCGAAGCGACAGAAGACTTCGCTTTGCGGGACAGATGACGGGAGTCGAGGGCTATATCGAATCTGCTGCATCCGGCTTTGCGGCGGGGATCGCGGCGGCAAGTGAGGCATTCCTCGGCGAGCCCTATGTCTTCCCGTCGACTATGATGACGGGAGCCATGGCAGAGTACATTTCAAAGGGCTCTGTCGGGAAATTCCAGCCGATGAACGCGAATTTCGGTATCATAGCGCCGCTTGAGCACAAGGTAAAGGGCGGCAAGCGTGCGCGCTACGAGGCATATGCCGCACGTGCGCTCGAAACGTGCCGTGAGCACGCGGAACGGCTGGCTCGCCTCAGAGCAGACTGCACCGCAGCTGCCGATAAGGAGATATAATGAGAATCATAATCGATGCAATGGGCGGCGACCATGCCCCCGAGGAGATAATCAAGGGCGCATGCGCGGCGTCGCTCGAGACCGAAGCACAGCTCGTGCTCGTCGGACGCGAGGACATAATGTCCGAGTATATTGCAAAATACCCGCACGCCGAAACGCTCGAGACGGTCCATGCCGACAGTGTTATCGAAATGGACGATGACCCGATGTCGGTCGTTAAGGCAAAGAAGGACTCCTCAATGAGCGTCGGACTTCGCCTTCTTAAGGAGTCTGCGGACGCCTTTGTGAGCGCCGGAAGCACAGGCGCGCTTCACGCGGGAGCCACGCTCAGTGTCAGAAATATGAAGGGCGTGCGCCGCGCGGCGATAGCAACGCTTCTCCCGTTCGAGCAGCCGATGCTGCTTATGGACAGCGGAGCGAATATTACCGTTACGCCCGAAAACCTCCTTCAGTGGGCGCAGCTCGGCAGCCTTTATATGCAGAAGGTGCTCGGCATCGAGCATCCCCGCGTCGGGCTTCTCAATAACGGCACCGAGGACTGCAAGGGAACACAGCTTCAGCGCGACGCATATACGCTTCTCAGCGAGAGCGAGGATATCGAATTTGTCGGAAATATCGAGGGCAAGCAGATACCCTTCGCGGCGTGCGACGTGCTCGTCACGGACGGCTTTACCGGAAACATAGCACTCAAGCTCACCGAGGGCATGGCGAAGTACATGCTCGGCATGCTGAAGGACACCTTCTCCTCAGGACTTGGCGGAAAGCTGGCATATCTTCTCATGCGCTCGAGCCTTCGCTCACTCAAGGGAAGATTTGACGCGTCGAAGCTCGGCGGTGCGCCGATACTCGGTATATCCCGTCCCGTTATCAAGGCGCACGGAAACTCTGACGCGGAGGCTGTGAAGAACGCCGTCCTTCAGGCGGAGCGCTTTGCGGCGTCCGGAATTATCGACGAGCTCTCCGCCGTGCTTGCCGCAAGGTAAGAGCGTCGGAATACCGCACGGCGGTGGAAAGGAAATTGTCAGCAATGGAAAACAAACAGCTTCCGCTTGAACGTCTTGAGCGCTCGATCGGATACAGCTTTAAGAATAAGGAGCTTCTGAAGAAGGCGCTGACGCATTCGTCCTACTCGAACGAGTGCCGCGCCCGCGGAAGCGCCATCGAGTGCAACGAACGCCTTGAATTTCTCGGCGACTCGGTGCTGTCGATAGCGGTCAGCCGATATCTGTACGGCGAGTTTGCCGACAGGCAGGAGGGCGACCTTACCAAGCTTCGCGCGGCGACCGTCTGCGAGAAGGCACTTGCGAAATACGCACACGAAATTGACCTCGGTGCATACATATATCTCGGTCACGGCGAGGACATGAACCACGGACGCAGCCGCCCGTCGATACTTGCGGACGCCTTTGAGGCGGTGCTCGCGGCTGTGTATCTTGATTCGGGCTGTGAGCTGTCCGCGGTGGAGAGCTTCCTTATGCCGTATATTAAAAGTGAGGTCGAGTCCCTTCACGGCGACACCTCGCTCACCGACTCGAAGACTGCGCTCCAGCAGATAGTTCAGCAGGTCGAGGGCGAGCGCCTTGAATACGTGCTCGTGGATGAGCACGGTCCCGACCACAACAAAATATTCGAGGTCGAGGCGCACCTCAACAGTAACGTTATCGGACGCGGCAAGGCAAAGAGCAAGCGTGAGGCGGAGCAGCGTGCCGCAGCAGAGGCGCTTCGCCTGTTCGGAGAAAAGAATTGAAAAGGCACGCCAACATTCCCGTGTTCATACCGCACCTCGGCTGCCCGAATGCATGCGTGTTCTGCGACCAGCGGACAATATCGGGAAGCGCCGACTTCGATATTTCCTCAGTCGGAAAAACAATCGACGACTCACTCGAGAGCCTGCGAGGCAGCGGGCGCGAGGTAGAGATCGCCTTCTTTGGCGGCTCGTTTACGGGGATAGACCGAGCGCTTATGACGCAGCTGCTTGACATCGCGCAGTCGTATGTCGGGCACGGTGTGTGCGGCATTCGAATGTCCACGCGCCCGGACTACATTGACGAAGAAATAATCGACGTGCTGAAGCGCTACACCGTGTCTGCGGTGGAGCTCGGTATTCAGACAATGTCAAAGCGCGTGCTCGAAGCGTCGCGCCGCGGGCATCTTGCATGTGACACGCGCCGGGCTGTACGAATGCTTCGTGAGAGCGGCTTTTCGGTCGTCGGTCAGATGATGATCGGTCTGCCGAGCTCGACGCGCGAGGACGAAACGGAATGCGCGCGCGAAATTTGCTCGCTCGGCTGCACGGCTGCGCGAATCTACCCGACGCTCGTGCTCCGCGGCACCTGCCTTGAGCAGATGATGCGTAACGGAGAATACACGCCGCTGACGCTTGACGACGCTGTGTCGAGAAGCGCCGACGTGCTTGAAATATTCGAGAAAAACGGCGTCGAGTGTCTGCGTATAGGGCTTTGCGACAGCGAGCTGCTTCATTCGTCGGAGCACTGCGCGGCAGGTCCCGTGCATCCCGCGCTCGGAGAGCTTGTGCGAGGAGAGCTGTGGCGACGCAGAATATCCGCGCGTCTTCGCGAGGAGCGTGTGAGCGGCGCGACCGAGCTTTCGGTGCCGGTCGGTGCTCTTTCGGCAGCTGTCGGGCAAAAGCGGAAAAACAGGAACGAATTCGAGCAGCTTTGCGGCGGAAGAGTCAAAATACGCGAAAGCGCGACACTTGCCGAAAACGAATTCGGGATAAACGGCAAAAAATACAGGGAGGCAGGCGAGGTATGTACCTGAAATCACTTGAGCTGCACGGCTTCAAGTCCTTTCCCGACAGAACCGTGCTCAGCTTCAATCCGGGAACCACGATCATCGTAGGCCCGAACGGAAGCGGAAAATCGAATATCACGGATGCCATGCGCTGGGTGCTCGGAGAGCTGTCCTCCAAAAGCCTTCGCGGCTCGAAGATGGAGGACGTAATTTTCTCCGGAGCCGACGGAGTTCGCCCGATGGGCTTTGCCGAGGTGTCGATAACCTTCGACAACAGCGGAGAGGAGAAGACGCTTCCCTCGGATTACGATGAGATAACCGTGACGCGTCGCTACTACAGAGCAGGCGACAGCGCATATTTCATAAACAAAAAGCCCGTGAGGCTCAAGGACATCTACGAGCTGTTCATGAATACGGGCATCGGCCGCGAGGGCTATTCCATCGTCGGTCAGGGCAGAATTGCCGAGATTATATCAAAAAAAAGCGAGGATCGGCGAAGCATCTTCGAGGAGGCTGCGGGCATTACAAAGTACCGCTACCGCAAGAACGAGTCGCAAAAGAAGCTCGCCGAGACCGAAGGCAATATGACGCGAGTCGGCGATATTGCCGCGGAGCTTGCCGCGCGAGTCGGACCTCTCGAGCGCGAGGCTGGAAAGGCGAGAGCCTACCTTGAGCTCTACGACGAAAAGAAGAAGCTCGACGTTTCGCTGTGGAAATACGACGTCGACAGGCTTCGCGAGAGCATCGAAGGGCTCGAGTCGCAGACGAAGATGTCGGCACACGAGCTTGAAATGACGGAGGACACCCTGCGGGGCGTCAATGACAGCATAGAGCGGCTTTATTCAGCGTCAAGCGAGAATAAGGAGCGCTCACAGCGTCTTTACGACGAGCTCGGCGGAGTAAGAAACGAAAAAAGCCGCCTCGAAAGCGATGTGAAGCTCCTTGAAAACAACGCACTTCACGCGCGTGAGCTGCTTGAGAGCGAGCACAGGTCTTCGGCGGATGCAGAAAACGCACTCGAAGCAGCACACGCGAAGGAAAAGCTGCTCGGCGAGAGCCTTGAGTCACTGAAAAAAGAGCTCTCCGAGGGTGAGCACAGCCTTTCTATCGTAAATTCCGAAAGGGAAAAGCTCGCGGCACAGCGCGCCGAGAAGGACGCGCTCGTTGACAGCCTGTTTGAGGAAAGACGCCGCGCCGACGCGGAGCTGTCCGACCTTCGCATAAGACTCAGCGTGCTCAAAAACAGCATCAGCGAGGGAAGCGAGCGACGCGACGGCACCGAGGGCGAGCTTGAGTCGTACAGAAGCGAGCTTGCGAGAATCGAGAGTGAGATCACCGAGCAGAGAGAGAGCGTCGCGACCTACGAGCGTGTGCTCGAGGAGGAGAAAAAGCGCTTTTCCGACGCCGACGCGCGTCTTGAAGCGTTGCGGAGCGAGACCGACACCCTTCGTGCCGAGCATTCCGCCGCATGTGCCGACAGCGAGGCGCTTTCCAGCAGAATATCCGCTCTCGAAAGGATGCTCGAGCATTTCGACGGATATAATAACAGTATAAAATATGTAATGTCCGAGTCTGCGGCAGGCAGACTTTCCGGAATACACGGACCGCTGTCGCACCTTATTCGCGTTGATGCGAAATATACAATAGCGCTTGAGACAGCCCTCGGAGCGGCGCTGCAAAATATAGTAGCGTCGGACGAGGCGTCAGCAAAGAGCGCGATCACGTCGCTCAAGAGAGCCGGCGCGGGACGTGCTACCTTTTACCCGATGACGACCGTCAAGGCACAGCCGAGAAACGCGGAGCTTTCGAGCGCCGCCTCGTGCCGCGGCTTTGTCGGCTTTGCAGATGAGCTTATCGATTGCGACGCGGCGTATCGCGATATCGTAAAGAGCATCGTCGGACGCGTTTGCGTCTTTGATACTCTCGACAATGCCTCGGATATGGCAAGAGCGCGCGGCTGGCGCGTAAGATGCGTCACGCTCGACGGACAGCAGATCAATGCGGGCGGCTCCTTCACGGGAGGCTCGGCACGCCGCGACAGCGGAATGCTCACGAGAAGCTCGCAGATCGAGACGATGAAAAAGCAGCGCGCCGAGTGCGAAAAGAGGATAGGTGCTCTGTCCGAGAGCCTTCGCGAAAACGAGAATAGGAGCGCGCAGCTCATTACCGCGCGCGCGGACGCCGACGAGAGACGCAGACTTACGGAGTCGCTTGCGGCAGTCGAGCGCTCGAGCCTCGGCGAGCTTGAAGCAAAGCGTGACATGACCTCGAGCCTTATTGAGAAGCTTACGGCAGATATCATCCGCTTCGACGAGAGCTCACGTAGAAGCGCCGACGATATCCGACAGCTTGAAGCGCTTATCGCCGACGGCGAGTCGCGTGCAAAGGCACTTTCCGATTCTCGCGAGAATGAGGCTGTGCTTCGCGGTGAGCTCGATATCAGACTCGACGAGCTGAATGTCGAGCTATCCTCCATACGCGTAAAGCTTGCAGGAGTCGAAAGAGACTTCGAAAACACGCGTGCCGCGCTCGAGGCGGAGAGGGCTAATATAAGCTCTCTCGAGGAGAAGCTTTCGCTCAGTAAAAGCCGCCGGGCTTCGCTTGAAGACGAAATACGGCAGTCGGCTTCGCGCCGCGCCGAAATGTGCGAGAAGGGCGAGCTGACGGAGAAAAGCCTGGAGCAGCTCGAAGCCCGTCTGCGCGAGCTCGACGCCGAGGGCGACAGCCTCGAGGAAAAGCTCTCCGAGCTGCGCCGCCGCGAAAAGGAGCTTGTCGGCAAAAAGGAGCTGTGCTTTGTGGCGCACACGAAGAACACGAATAAGCTTGAGTCCATGAGCGCGGAGCTTGACAAGATGACCGCACGCCTGTGGGACGAGTATGAGCTTTCCTACGCCGGGGCTGCCGAGCTTCTGGGCGAGGACGGCTACGAGGAGGTCGCCGAGGGCACGCGAGCTCGCTGCCACGCGAGACTTGCAGAGCTCAAGGGTCAGATACGCGCCCTCGGGCATGTCAATGTTTCGGCAATTGACGAATATGCAGAGACGCGCGAGAGATACGACCATATCCGCACTCAGCTCGATGACCTTGAGGCGTCGAGACGTGAGCTGCTTGAGGTAATTGACGGGATCGAGACGGATATGCGGCGCATGTTCACGGAGGCCTTTGAGGTCATAAACCGTAATTTCGGCGAGGTATTCGCGGAGCTGTTCGGCGGAGGAGTCGCGGAGCTCACGCTCACCGACCCCGAAAACGTGCTGACGAGCGGTATAGAAATTTCCGCAGCGCCCCCCGGCAAGACGGTAAAGAGCCTCAGTCTGCTTTCTGGCGGTGAGCAGGCGTTCATCGCGATAGCGCTGATGTTCGCGCTGATAAAATACAGCCCGTCGCCGTTCTGCATCTTCGACGAGATCGAGGCGGCGCTCGACGAGGTGAACGTATCTCGCGTTGCGGGCTATATTCGAAAGTTCTCGGCGGAAATGCAGATAATAATGATAACGCACCGCCGCGGCACGATGGATATTGCGGACACGCTTTACGGTGTCACGATGCCGCGCCGCGGAATATCGAAGGTATTTACGCTCGATGTCAATGCGGCGGACGGAAACGACAGCTTCCTTAAGGGCTGACGGCAAACGAAAGGAAAAACAAAGTGGGATTTTTAGATAAGCTCAAAAACGGACTCAAAAAAACAAAAAACGCGGTCTTCGGTCAGCTTGACGACGTTATAAAAAGCTTCCGAAAGGTCGACGAGGAGCTTCTTGAGGAGCTTGAGGAGGTACTGATATGTGCCGATGTCGGCGCGGAGTGTACCGAATACATTATAGACGAGCTTCGCTCGCGTATCAAGGACGGAAACATAAAGGAGCCCGATGACGTCAGACGCGCGCTTGCGGATATCCTCCGCGAGCTTGTCGGAGAGGGCGAGCCGCTTGCACTCGACACACATCCGTCGGTAATACTCGTTATCGGAGTTAACGGCGTCGGCAAGACGACCTCCATCGGAAAGATCGCGGCAAATCTCAAGTCGCAGGGACGTCGCGTGCTCGTTGCGGCGGCGGATACCTTCCGCGCGGCTGCAATCGAGCAGCTTGCCGTGTGGTGCGAGAGAGCGGACGTCGAGCTTGTCCGTCAAAACGAGGGCTCGGACCCCGCAGCCGTTGTCTACGACGCTGTCGCCGCAGCAAAGCGCCGCGATGCCGATGTGCTCATAGTCGACACGGCGGGCAGACTTCACAACAAGAAGAACCTTATGGACGAGCTTGCAAAGATCGGACGCGTGCTCGATCGCGAGCTTCCCGGCTGCTCACGCGAGACGCTTCTCGTGCTTGACTCGACAACGGGACAGAACGCGCTCGTTCAGGCGAAGGAGTTCAAAAACGCGACCGAAATCACCGGTCTTATCCTCACGAAGCTCGACGGAACCGCCAAGGGTGGCGCTGTATTCTCGATACGCCGCACGGTCGGCATTCCCGTGAAATACATCGGAGTCGGCGAGCAGATAGACGACATGGAGCCCTTCGACGCGCAGATGTTCGTGGACGCGCTCCTCGGAGAGGAATAAGACGATGACAAAATTCGTGCTCGCGTCCAACAATAAAAAGAAAATTGCCGAGATCCGCGCGCTGCTCGGAGAATGCGCGCTCGGCGGAGAGGTCCTGTCGCTTTCACAGGTCGGCTTCACCGACGAGATCGAGGAAAACGGCAAAAGCTTCGAGGAAAATTCGCTCATTAAGGCAGCTGCCGCCGCACGTCTCGGATATATCGGGATCGCGGACGACTCCGGACTGACCGTCGACGCGCTCGACGGCGCGCCGGGAATATATTCCGCACGATATTCGGCAGAAGTCGAAAGCGACGACCGCGACGCCGCAAACCGCGAAAAGCTCCTTCGCGAGCTTGAAGGCGTGAAGGGAGAGGCGCGGGCTGCGGCATTCGTCTGCGTAATGTCGGCAGTGCTCCCCGAGGGCTTTGACGGCGTGATCCCCGAGAAATACCGCGCGGACGCGAATATTGCCGCCGCTGTGGGGCTTTCCCCCGAGCGCTGCATGACGCTTCGCGGCGAGTGCCGGGGCGTGATCACCGAATGCGAGGCGGGAGACGGAGGCTTCGGCTACGACAGCCTGTTTTTCTCCCCGGAGCTTTCAAAGACATTTGCCGAAGCATCGGCTGACGAAAAGGGCAGGGTTAGCCACAGAGGACGTGCTCTCGGCAGGTTTTCCGCGGCGCTTTGCGAAATATTCAATAAATAAAGGCTCGCGCGGGGACGCGTGACGCCACGGAAGGAATAAAACATGCTTACAAGCAAAAACAGAGCATATCTTCGCGGTCTTGCAAACACAATGCAGGCTGTGACACAAATCGGAAAGGGCGGGGTGACCCCCGAGTTTTGCCGCGCACTCGACGACGTACTTGAGGCACATGAGCTGATAAAGCTCGGCGTGCTCGAGAATTCCGGAATGACAACGCGCGAGGCGGCTGACGCCGTCGCAGAGGGCACGGGAGCGGATGTCGTTTCCGTTATCGGAAGAAAGATCGTTATCTTCCGCGTTTCCTCAAAGGAGGAGAACCGCAAGGTGTCCTCTCAGCTCAAGCTGAAATGAGCGAAAGACTCTTAAAGCGGGTCGGGCTGTACGGCGGCACGTTTTCGCCGCCGCACCTCGGGCATCTTCACGCCGCCGAGGAGTTCGCCGAGCAGCTGAAGCTCGACAGACTCATTATAATGCCCGCCGGCACGCCGCCTCATAAGACGGAGACGCTTCACATCGACGGCGAGCTGCGCCTTGAAATGTGTCGCCTGACCTTCGGCGCGATACCCTGCGTCGAGATATCCTCCCTTGAGATCGACCGCGGTGGCGCCAGCTACACTGTCGACACGCTCCGCTCGCTCGAGCGCGACGGAGAGGAGATATTCATGCTTTGCGGCGACGATATGTTTCTCACGCTCGACAGGTGGCGCTGCGCCTCGGAGATTTTCTCCCGCGCGGTGATAGTCTGCATGCGGCGCTATACGACCGACGGCGCCGAGCTTTTACGTCGGCGTGACGAGTATACCGAAAAATATTCGGCGAGGGTGGAGTTTATCGACGCTCCCGCCTTTCCCGCTTCCTCCTCGCAGGTGCGTGAGAGGCTTGCGGCGGGTGAGAGCTGCACCGAGCTGCTTGAGGAGCGCACGGCACGCTATATTCGAGAGACCGGAATCTATTCGCGCACGGCGCGGTAAGGAGAATAATATGAAAGTGATCGAGGAATCGGATATCCTCTTTCTGCGTGAGGCGGTAAAGAGCTATCTTACGGAAAAAAGATATCTTCATACGCTCGCTGTCGAGCGCGAGGCGGCGCGTCTCGGAGAGCTTTATCTCCCCGAAAAAACAGCCGAGCTTCGCTGTGCCGCACTTCTTCACGATATCACAAAAAAATGCGATTTAGAAAAACAGTTGCAATATTGCGAAGAATTTGATATAATAATGGGTGATTATGATATTCTGTCGCCCAAGACCTTCCATTCGAAGACCGCCGCTGCCGTCGCAGCACGGGATTTCCCCGAGCTTGCAACGCCCGACGTTATCTCGGGTGTGCGCTGGCACACAACGGGACACGACAATATGACGGTTTTTGAGGCGATAGTATATCTTGCGGACTATATCGAGGATACAAGAAGCTTTTCCGACTGCGTGGAGCTGCGTGATTACTTTTACACCGGACTTGCAGCGGGAGAAGACAAGAATGAGCTGCTGTGCCGCACGATGATAAGGTCCTTCGATATGACCGTGAGCGGTCTTATCGAGGAGGGAGCGCCGATAGACTCCGATACCGTCCTGGCAAGAAGCTTTTACATAAGTCGCCTTCGCTCACTGTCAAAGGCAGACTGAGCCTCGCTTTGTCCTATCCCGAAAAGGAGTCGGCAATTGCCGAAAACCGAAAGAATGAAAAAGCTTGAAAAGGAAAACACGCCCGTAAGGAAGAAAAAGAGAAGACTCGGACTGTCTGCCGGAAAAAAGGCTGCGATCGCCGTGATACTCGGCATCTATGTGCTCGTCCTTGCGGCGACGTCTCTTTTCGTTTTTTACAGACCGCAGGCAAACAGAGAGGCGCTTACCGCCGTTCTGACTCAGACGGACTCCGACGGAAATGTCGTAACGGATGAGCACGGCAATGCCGTAACGGAGATAGTTGAGTTCAACCCCGGCAAGGACGTGGATGCGTACAATATTCTCGTGCTCGGGCACGACCGCGCGGCCATGCTGACAGACGTTTTCATGCTTGTCAATGTAGATAACCGCGACGGCTCGATCACAATTATGCAGATCCCGCGCGATACGTGGATATCGAACCATACAGGTCCCGACGGCGACTTCCACTACGTTGCCACAAATAAGATAAACGCTGTTTTCTCCACATATTACAGCTACCACCGTTATACGGAGGGCATGGAGGAGTCGAAGGCGTACAAGGAAGCACTCTTTTCGCTGGCAGAGGTGCTCGAGAAGAATCTGTTTATCAATATAGATTATTCTCTCATCATGGACCTCGACGGCTTCCGGAATATCGTTGATATTCTCGGCGGAGTCGACCTGTATGTCGAGCAGCCGATGTATTACTCCGACCCCGAGCAGGGACTTTATATCAATATTCCCGCAGGTCAGCAGACGCTCAACGGCGCGCAGGCAGAGGGCTTTGTAAGATACCGCTACGGCTATCTCACCGCAGATCTCGGACGTCAGAACGCGCAGAAGCAGTTCATGACGGCGCTGTTCAATAAGGCAAAGTCCACGCTTTCGCTTTCAAATGTAGATAAGCTCACCGAGATCGCCGACGCGATATACACCTACATCGATACCGACATGTCGGCGGCTGATATTCTTTTCTTCGCGAAGAGCCTGCTCAAGTGCGACCTTTCCGAGATGAACATGATGACAATGCCCGGCAACCTCGCCTCCGGCTTCTACGTAATGAACCGCCGAGCGGTCTACGGAGTTATAAATACCTCATATAACCTCGGAGAGAGCGATATTCCCGAGGCTGCCTTCGACAGCATCGGCATATTCAACAGCACCTCCGACGGCGCGATAAGCTATGCATACGGCATGCCCGCCGACGAGGTATTTGACAATACCGTCTTCAACGGTGCGGATGTCGCGGACGAGGGAATTCACCTGCCGTGGAACAATAACCGATAAGGCGGCAAGGGCACGGACATGCTCCGCGCCGATAAGGAGAACTGAATTTTGGCGACCAATCGCGGAAATTATAACGGCGGCGAGAATATGCCGCACCGCATAAGCGACCTCCCGCGCGACGCACAGCACCTCCGACGTCGCCGACGCGTGCCGACGAGGTACAAGCTGACGGTCGCGGCGATACTTGTGCTGTACGCGGCACTGCTGTCCACCGTAACCTACTTTATGCTTTATAAGCCCGATGTCGGCGGACGTGACACCTTCATCGAATACGAGACCGACGAATTCGGTAACACGGTCGAGAAAAGATACGAATACACACAGGTCGACGGCACATACAATTTCCTTGTCCTCGGTATGGATAAGGAGGCGTCGCTTACCGACGTGTGCATGATAGTTAATTTCGACACGCGAAGCGGCAGGATAGCACTTATGCAGCTGCCGCGAGACACCTTCGTTTGCCCGACGGACGGCGTAAATAACAATACCGGAAAGATAAACGAGCTTTTCGCCGATCATCGCTATGCAAGGCTGAGGAACGGTGAGAGCGAGGAGAAGGCATACGGCGGCGCACTCGACGACGTGACCTCTCTGCTCGAACGGAGCCTGTGCGTCAGGATCAATTTCTCGGTAATTATGGATCTCGAGGGCTTCCGCGGCATAGTCGATGCCGTCGGCGGAGTCGAGATGGAGCTTCCGAATGCGCTGGAATACAGCGACCCGGAGCAGGGACTGTATATAAACCTTCCCGCGGGTCGTCAGACGCTCAACGGAGAGCAGGCGGAGCAGTTCGTCCGCTTCCGTGAGGATTATAATCAGGGCGACCTCGGACGCGTGAACGCGCAGAAGATGTTTATCTCAGCCTTCTTCACAAAGCTCAAGAGCTGCGGCGCAGCAAACGCCGCGAGCATAGCCGAGGAGGTCTTCGATAACGTAACGTGCGACCTTGAACTCGGAGATGTCGTTTTCTTCGCAAAGAAGCTCATGTCGGCAGATCTTTCGGGGATCACGATGCGAACGCTCCCCGGTCAGGTCACGGCATCGGGAAAATATTACGTGATGAACCGTGCGGCAACGCTCGCGACGGTGAACGAGAGCTTTAACGTATACGACAGTGCTGTGACTGACGGAATATTCGACTCGTCGATGATGTTCGCGAGCGCGGACTTCTCGGAGGTCATGGCATGCTATAACGCCGCGCCGACCGACCTTTACGACGGAAATGTTTATTCCGGCGACAGCGTCGCACAGGACGGTATCAATATACCTTTCGCAAGAAAATAACGGAGAATAATTATGGATAAGAACAATATCATCCCCACCGAGGTGACAAGCGTTGAGACGCCCCTTGACATCGCGCGCGCCGTCGCCTTCGCGGTGGATTCGAAAAAGGCAAAGGACATAAAGCTCCTTCATGTTGAGGATCGCACAGTGATCACCGATTACTTCGTGATATGCACGGGTACCTCGCGCACTCAGGTCAGAGCTCTTGCCGATGAGGCGGACTATATCCTCGAGCAGCACGGGCTTTCCTGCCTCTGCACGGAGGGCTACGACAGCGGCACATGGGTGCTGAAGGACTACGGCTCGGTAATACTTCATGTGTTCAACGAGCAGAACAGAGCTTTCTACAATCTCGAAAAGCTCTACGAGAACACCGGTGAGGTCACCGACGCAGAGCTCGTCGAGGACTGACATTTTCACAAGACGAATATAACCGAAAGGCAGAGCATATCCGAAATGAGACACGATTTCAAAAACATCGAAGAAAAATGGCAAAAGCGGTGGGAGGATGCAGGCATCTTCCACGCCGAGGATAACAGCGACAAGAAGAAGTTCTACGGGCTTGTCGAGTTTCCGTACCCGAGCGGCGCGGGAATGCACGTCGGACACGTAAAGGCGTATTCCGGACTTGAGGTCATCTCGAGAAAGAGACGCATGGAGGGCTACAATGTCCTTTTCCCGCTTGGCTTTGACGCGTTCGGACTCCCGACCGAGAACTATGCTATAAAGACGGGTATCCACCCGAGACGCGTTACCGATATGAATATCGCGAAGTTTACGTCTCAGATGAAGCGCGTCGGCTTCTCGTTCGACTGGACGAGAACCGTCGATACCACAGACGAGAATTACTACAAGTGGACACAGTGGATATTCCTTAAGATGTTCGAGAACGGACTTGTCTTCCGCGACAAGACGCTTGTAAACTACTGCCCGAGCTGCAAGGTCGTCCTTTCCAATGAGGACTCACAGGGCGGTAAGTGCGATATCTGCCACAGCGATATCGTTCAGCGCTCGAAGGACGTTTGGTATCTCCGCATAACCGAGTATGCCGACAAGCTCCTTGAGGGCCTCGACGAGGTGGATTACCTGCCGAATATCAAGACTCAGCAGGTAAACTGGATCGGTAAATCCCGCGGTGCGTTCGTCAGCTTCGGCATCAACGGCATCGAGGATAAGCTCCGCATTTACACGACACGTCCCGATACGCTATACGGCGTGACCTTCATGGTGCTCGCTCCCGAGCATCCCATCCTTGATAAGTACAAGGAAAAAATCGCAAACTTCGGTGAGGTCGAGTCCTACCGCGAGCTTTGCGGAAAGAAGACCGAGTTCGAGCGCACACAGCTTGTCAAGGATAAGACCGGCGTTAAGATTGACGGACTTTCCGCGATAAATCCCGTCAGCGGCAAGGAGATCCCGATCTACATCTCCGACTATGTAATGATGTGCTACGGCACGGGCGCCATTATGGCGGTTCCCGCGCACGACGAGCGCGACTACGACTTTGCGCGCAAGTTCGGCATTGACATAATCGAGGTCATCAAGGGCGGAAATATCGAGGAGGGCGCATACACCGGCGACGGCGAGATGGTCAACTCCGATTTCCTCAACGGCTATACCAACAAGCGCGACTCGATCGATCGCATGATAGAGCACCTGACAGAGCTCGGAGTCGGCGAGGC
>CAYYKO010000032.1:0-781 GCA_964441695.1 uncultured Ruminococcus sp.
CTACGGCGACTTTAAGCTTGCCGTCGGCGAGGCGTGTGCCGATGCGCTGTCTCCCGTAAGAGACGAATTCGCGCGTCTTTCGGCAGATAAGGCTTACCTTGAGAGCGTAATGCTCGCGGGAGCCGAGGATGCCGCAAGAAGTGCAGCAAGAACAATGTCGAAGGTCAGACGCAAGGTAGGCTTTACCGAGCTTCCGCGCAGATGAGACGCGAGCTGATACTCGACCGCATTGAGGAGAGCACGGCGGTGCTCACCGATAAGTCGGGGTGTGTTCTCGAGTGCGACGCCGCACTTCTTCCTCATGACACTCGCGAGGGCGGCGCACTGTACGGCACGCTCGACGACGCGGGAAATATCACAGCGCTCGAGGCGCGCGCGGTGCCCGACAGCGAGAAGAACAAAAGAAGACTTTCGAGCCTCTTTGCGAAAAATCCCAAAAATCATAAAACCGAACAATAACGAAAGGTATTATAGATCATGAAAACAAAGGCAGTGAGACTTTACGGAAAAATGGATCTCCGTACCGAGGAATTCGAGCTTCCCGAGATTGCCGACGACGAGATACTCGCCTGTGTCGTTTCGGACAGCATCTGCATGTCGTCGTACAAGGCGGCATCTCAGGGCTCCGCTCATAAGAGAGTGCCCGACGACGTTGCGGAAAACCCCGTAATTATCGGTCACGAATTCTGCGGAAAGCTTGTGAAGGTCGGCGCAAAATGGGCTGACAGCTTCAAGGAGGGCGATAAGTTCGTTATTCAGCCCGCGCTTAACTATAAGGGCA
>CAYYKO010000032.1:791-20000 GCA_964441695.1 uncultured Ruminococcus sp.
CGGATATTCCTACCGCTATGTCGGCGGAGCCGCGACCTATGTTATAATGCCGAACGAGGTAATGGAGTGCGGTTGCCTTCTTCCGTATGACGGCGACGCATATTTCTACGGAAGCCTCGCTGAGCCGATGAGCTGCATTGTCGGCGGATATCACGCAAACTATCATATCAAGCCCGGCGTGTACGTTCATGAAATGGGCATCGTCGAGGGCGGCACCTGTGCAATTCTCGCAGGCGCGGGTCCAATGGGACTCGGAGCGGTCGATTATGCCGTTCACTGCGACAGACGTCCCTCACTGCTCGTCGTTACCGATATAGACGACGCCCGTCTTGCAAGAGCGGCTGAGATCGTCAGTGTCGACGAAGCGGAGCGCATGGGCGTAAAGCTTATGTATGTCAATACCGCGACTGTGGAGTCCCCCGTTGAATACCTCCGCTCGCTCACGGGCGGTGAGGGCTTTAACGACGTGTTCGTTTACGCTCCCGTAAAGAGCGTCGTCGAGCAGGGCGACGCAATTCTCGGACGCGACGGCTGCCTTAACTTCTTCGCAGGTCCGACAAACCCCGAGTTCTCCGCAATGTTCAACTTCTATAACGTTCATTACGGTGCAACCCACATCGTCGGCACGAGCGGCGGCAACACAGACGATATGAAGGAATCCATCGCAATGATGGAGAAGAGCATGCTTGATCCCTCCGGCATGATCACTCACGTCGGCGGTCTTGACTCGTGCGCCGAGACAACTCTCGCGCTTCCCACCATCAAGGGAGCAAAGAAGCTCGTCTATACCCATGTTTCAATGCCGATGACAGCTATCGAGGATTTCGGCGCGGCGGCAGAGGATAATGCCGGCACGCAGCTCGGCGAGCTTTTTGCCGACCTTGATAATATATGCAAGGCAGCGGGCGGTCTTTGGTGCCCCGCAGCGGAGGAGAGGATTCTCCGCGGAATCGAGCTTTAATAATACACGGGAGAGTCGACGCTGCGCTTCGGCTCTTCCTCAGCGTTACCTTATTTTCGGGAAAAGACCGAAAAGCACGGAAATAAAGCCCGCATAACGCGGCAAAACACTGTTATCCCCACGTATTACCATATAAATTTACAACAATTCTTATTGAGAAAGGGTATCCAAATGAAAGACAGTATGTACGGCGAGCTCAGCGTGATCGGAATGAGAGGATGCGACAAGTTTGTCAACCAGGTCGACTATTACCTCAAGGAGTGGCGCAGCCACGACACAGACGCAACCTTTGTTGTCGACGCGGATTGCCCCCGCTTCGGCTCCGGAGAGGCTAAGGGTCTCCTTCATCAATCAATGCGAGGACGTGACGTTTATATTATCTCCGACTGCTTCAACCACGGCGTAACATATAAGATGTTCGGTCAAGAGGTACCCATGAGTCCCGATGACCACTACCAGGATCTCAAGCGCGTTATTGCCGCTATCGGCGGTAAGGCCAACCGCATCACGGTCATCATGCCGATGCTTTACGAGGGACGTCAGCACAAGAGGAGCTCCCGTGAGTCTCTTGACTGTGCTCTTGCACTTCAGGAGCTCGTCAGCATGGGCGCAAGCAATATCATCACCTTCGACGCACACGACCCGCGTGTTCAGAACGCTATTCCGCTGACAGGCTTTGACAATATCCGCCCCACCTATCAGATGCTCAAGGCGCTGGTCAGAAATATCCCCGATATTTCGCTCGACCACGACGACACGGTCATCATCTCTCCCGATGAGGGCGCGATCTCCAGAACAATGTATTACGCCTCCGTTCTCGGTCTCGAGCTCGGTATGTTCTACAAGAGACGTAACTACTCCGTTATCATCGACGGTAAGAATCCCATCGAGGCACATGAGTACCTCGGACGCGACATCAAGGGCAAGGACGTTATTGTCATCGACGACATGATAGCCTCCGGCGACTCCATCATCGACGTTGCAAAGCAGCTCAAGGAGAAGGGCGCAAAGAGAATATTCTTCTTTGTAACCTTCGGTCTGTTCGTCAACGGCTTTGAGGTATTTGACAAGGCATACAAGGACGGCATCTTCGACAAGTGCTTCACCACGAACCTTACATACCATCCCGACGGACTTATGGATCGCGAGTGGTATGCCGAGGTCAATATGTGCAAGTACGTCGCGCTCCTTATCGACACACTCAATCAGAATAAATCCATCGGAACTCTTCTTAACCCCATCAAGAAGATACATTCCATCCTCGACGCACAGAACCGCAAGAGAGCTCTCGAGAAGGGCGAGCAGATCAAGATCGAGGAATAAGAAAGGCTTTTGTAATGCAGAAATTCAAATATGCGGCAGCCGCGCTCATTGTCGATGCCGTAAGTAAGATCTGGAGCTGCGGTGACGGCGCTGACGCCGACAAATACGCAGAAATGCTCGAATACCCGCCGGACAGCGCGATGGGCGACCTTGCCTTCCCGTGCTTTAAGCTCAGCCGCGACCTTCGCTGCGCGCCGCCGAAGATAGCAGCGCAGCTTGCAGAGGCGCTTGCGGCGCACGACGCCACCTTTGAGTCGATAGCTCCCGCGGGAGGATACCTTAATTTCAAAATATCCGCAGACGCCTTCGAGGGCGTGCTTGCCGAGATAGAGGAGCAGGGCTCCTCCTACGGCTCCTCGGGAAGCGGAAAGGGAAAGACGGTCGTGCTCGACTATTCCTCTCCCAATACCTCAAAGCCCTTTCATATCGGTCACCTCGGTACTACCGTTATCGGTCACTGTCTGAAGCTCCTTCATGAGTTTGAGGGCTATAAGTGCATCGGCATAAACCACCTCGGCGACTGGGGCACGCAGAACGGAAAGCAGATCGTTGCCTTCAAGCGCTGGGGCAATAAGGAGCAGGTCGAGGAGAAGGGCTGCGACGGACTCGTTGAGCTTTACGTAAAATTCCACGAGGAGGCGGAGCGCGATCCCTCTCTCAACGACGAGGCAAGAGCAGAGTTCAAGAAGCTCGAGCAGCACGATCCCGAGAATATCGCGCTTTGGAAGTGGTTCCTCGATATAAGCCTCAAGGAATACAACATAACTTACAAGCAGCTCGGCATCACCTTCGACCATTACATGGGCGAGAGCTTTTACTCCGATAAGATGGACGCGCAGATCGACATTATGCGCGAAAAGGGTCTCTTGAAGCTTGACGACGGTGCATCTATCGTCGATCTTTCCGAATACGGAATGCCGCCCTGCCTCATCCTGAAGCGTGACGGCGCGTCCCTGTACCCTGCACGCGATATCGCGGCTGCTGTCTACAGAAAGAACAATTTCAAGTTCGATAAGTGCATCTACGTCACAAGCGCAGGTCAGAGCCTCCACTTTGCACAGTGGTTCAAGGTCATGGAGCTTATGGGCTACGACTGGGTCAATGAGCTTGTCCACGTTCCCTACGGAACCGTCAGCATCGGCGGCGCAAAGCTTGCGACACGTACAGGAAACGTTGTGCTCTTGAAGGATCTTTTCCGTCAGTCGATAGAGAAGGTCCGCGAGATAATGGACGAGAAGAATCCCGACCTTGAGAACCGCGACGAGGTCGCGGAGGCTGTCGGCGTCGGCGCTATCGTATTCAATTACCTGTTCAACAACAGGATCAAGGATATGAGCTTCACTCTCGAAGCAGCTCTCAGCTTTGAGGGAAGCACAGGTCCCTACGCGCAGTACACCTACGCGCGCACGTGCAGCATTCTTTCGCGTGCGAAGGAGGAGAGCGCTGCTGCTCCGGCGCATGTCAGTGCTCCCGAGGAGCTTGATGTTCTCAGAACGCTCGCGAAATTCCCCGAGAGAGTTCGCGCGGCTATCGATGAGTACGAGCCTTCGAATATCACAAGATATATCATCGAGCTTTGCACAGCGTTCAACCGCTTCTACCACAACTGCCCGATAATGACAGCAGAGGATGCGTCTGTCCGCGCGGAGCGTCTGCGTATTACAGCCGCTGTCAATACCGTGCTTGCCACGGCTCTTCATCTCATCTGCATGAAGACGCCCGAAAAAATCTGATTCACAAAGAGGAACAAGTAAACCATGTCAGGACACAGCAAATGGAATAATATCAAAAACAAAAAGGCAAAGACCGACGCTCAGAAGGCAAAGGTCTTTACCAAAATCGGTAAGGAGATAGCCATCGCCGTTCGTGAGGGCGGCGGAAATCCCGATACCAACCGCAAGCTCAAGGATCTCATTGCAAAGGCTAAGGCTTCAAACGTGCCGAACGACAATATCGAGCGTGCCATTAAGAAGGCAAGCGGTGCCGACGGCGTCGTATACGAGGAGATCTTCTACGAGGGCTACGGTCCGTCCGGAGTTGCGGTAATTGTAGAGACCGCGACCGACAACAGAAACAGAACAGCCTCCGACGTCCGTCACTACTTCGATAAGTACGGCGGAAACCTCGGTCAGTCCGGCTGCGTAAGCTATCTTTTCGAGGACAAGGGCGTTATCATCATTCTTAAGGATGACAACATCGACGAGGATGCGCTCATGGAGGCGGCTCTTGAGGCAGGTGCTGCCGACTTCGTCGCTGACGAGGAGGTATTCGAGATCTACACGGAAAGCTCCGACCTTGACACTGTACGCGATGAGCTCGAGGCTGCCGGCTATACCATCGAGAGTGCCGACAAGGACAAGATCCCCTCGAACTACGTTGTTCTGGAGAGCGAGGACGATATCAAGAACATGAATCTTCTTATCGAGCACCTTGAGGACAGCGACGACGTACAGAATATCTATCACAACTGGGAAAACTGCGACTGATTTAATTATTTTCGGCGGGGGGAATTGACTGATCGTTTTCCTCCCGCCATTTAACATGAAGGGAGCACGTATTATGAAATATGTATCTTTTCCCGGACTCGGCATTGAGCCGTTTTCAATGACTCGAGGCTTCACCGTATTCGGACACGACATCGCATGGTACGGCGTGATAATCTGCGTCGGCATTATCCTTGCTGTCACGTATTCGGTGCTCAGGGCGAAATTCACCGAGAAGATAAGCGTCGACGCCGTGACCGACCTCGCATTCTTTCTTGTAATATTCGGAATATGCGGCGCGCGACTGTACTACGTGATCTTCGAATTTGAAAATTACGTCGTCACGGGGAAGGGCGTTTGGGGAAATATTCTCGGCACGCTCAAGAACGCGGTAGCCGTGTGGAACGGCGGCCTTGCGATCTACGGCGGAATAATCGCCGGCTTTATAACCGTCCTTTTGTTCTGCAAAATTAAGAAGATAAACACGCTGAAGGTGCTCGACCTTGCCTCCCCTGCGGCAATGCTCGGGCAGCTCATCGGAAGATGGGGCAATTTCGTCAATGTCGAGGCATACGGCTCGGAGTGTACGCTCCCCTGGAGGATGGGCATCCATATTCCGAACGCAAAATTCGAAAATGCGCCTCAGATGGACATGTGGTTCGACGAGACCTACGTCCACCCGACATTCCTCTACGAATCGCTGTGGAACCTTCTGGGCTTCGCGGTGGCTAATATCATATACAGAAAAAAACGCTTCGACGGGCAGATATTCTTCTTCTATATCGGCTGGTACGGCTTCGGCAGAATGTTTGTCGAGCAGCTGAGAACGGACAGCCTGTATATAGGAGGAACGGGGATTCGCGTGTCGCAGCTTGTGGCATTTGTCACCTTTGCCTTCGGTGCGACAATGTCTGTGTATATGAGTCTTCGAACACGCAGAGCTGCCGCTGCCGCAGTGAGCACCTCTGCATGCGCTGACGGTGAAGCCGAGTGCCTTGAGGCGTGCGCCGACTGCGAGGTCAAAGCAGAGGACAGCACAGCAGAGAACGCAGAAAATGGAACTGATACAATAACAACGGGAGAAGAAAATGGCGAAGCTGATTGACGGAAAGAGGATAGCCTCGGAGGTAAGAGCGGACATTAAAGCGCGTGCCGCCGAGTTTACAGAGCAGACGGGTGTTGTGCCGTGCCTTGCGGTAATTATCGTCGGAGACGACCCCGCCTCAAAGATATACGTAAGAAACAAGCACAAGGCATGCATCGAAGCGGGCTTCCGCTCGCTCACGATAGAGCTTCCCGCGCAGACAACGACCGAGGAGCTTCTTGAGAAGCTTTTGACGCTTGAAAACGACAGCACGGTTCACGGGATACTTGTGCAGCTGCCGCTTCCCGTGCACATTGATGAAAAAGCGGTGCTCGAGCACCTTCCTCCCGAGAAGGACGTAGACGCCTTCCACAGAGCAAATGTCGGCAGGATAATGATCGGCGAGTACAGCTTTTTGCCTTGTACTCCCGCAGGCGTGATGAAGCTGCTTGAGCATGAGGGCATAGAGATCGCCGGACGCCGCTGTGCCGTTGTCGGACGCAGCAATATCGTCGGCAAGCCGATGGCAATGCTGCTGCTTCACGCAAACGGAACGGTTACCATGTGCCACTCGCGGACACGAGACCTTGCCGATATCACGCGCCGCGCGGACATACTTGTTGCCGCTGTCGGAAAGCCCGAGTTTATCACGGCTGACATGGTAAAGGAGGGCGCTGTCGTCATCGACGTCGGAATGAACCGCCTCGAGGACGGTCGACTTGTAGGAGACGTGGATTTCGCAGCCGTCGAGCCGAAGGCGTCGGCGATAACTCCTGTTCCCGGCGGCGTCGGTCCGATGACAATTACAATGCTCCTCGAGAACACCCTTACCGCAGCGAAGAACGCGGCAAATAGATAATAACAGCGAATATAATCAGCACGGCTGCAACAGCATGCCCCTGCCCAAAGGACAGGGGCATGCTGTGTTTCACCACAGTGCGCTTTTTCATGTGTCGCTGATGCAGCTTGTGTGTGAATGCGCGGGGAACGCAGTAGTTGAGGACGGTCTGCTCGCTCGCACAGACGGCAAAATGCCGTTAAAAGCTATCCTGCGGCAAACGGCTTGACACGCGAATAAGCGCACACGAAGAATATCGGTGCGCTACCGAATGCCGTGACAGACAAGACGGCGCAAAAAACAGCTTGATAAATGTTAATAGCTGTGATATAATATTCTTGAGACACAACTGAACATCCGCTTGCGGTAAGTATGCACGCGCCTTGTGCCGCAGCATCCGACGCTGCGCGAAGACAATAAAAAAGCACGGCCTCGGCTGTGCGTTTTTTTGCCTTTGGAGGTAAGCACGTTATTCCATTTGAATTTGAAATGCATGCTCTTTTTTATTATCCGACAGTACCCTACAAAGCCGCGGGACGTGTATTTCGGCGCAAAGACTTGAAAAAAACGCACAAAATTCAATATAATACTTGCAAGTGGGGCGAAAATATGATATACTAACATAGACCGACCGAGGGGTCGGCGCTTTGCGCGGGCTTGAGACCGTTGTAAAGCTTATTCTGCGGATGACCCGCGGAATAAGGCCATACCAGCCGGGGAAGTAGCGGTGCCCTGTACCTGAGATCCGCTGTAGCAGGGGTGGTATCCCGGAATGAGGGTCGGACTCGTGTGGTCTGCGACTTGTATCTTTGTGTTGAGGAATTGGTCCTGCGCGATCGGCGGCTGTGAACCATGTCAGGTGGGGAACCAAGCAGCATTAAGCAGTTTAGCCGTTGTGCCGCAGGTCAGCCTGTTCTGAGCAGAGTGCATTTTGGCGCACGTGAGCTCCCTTTCGAGTTTCGGGTGTATGGTCTTATTCTGCGAGTCATTTTTATTTTTACGAAAGGCGTGATGAAGCGTGGAGCATTTGGCTCTTTACAGAAAATACCGTCCGCGCACCTTCGACGATGTGTACGGTCAGGAGCACATTACCTCGGTGCTGAAATATGAATCGATGATGGGACGGCTTTCGCACGCCTATCTTTTTTGCGGTCCTCGCGGCACGGGAAAGACGACCTGCGCCAAGATACTGTCAAAGGCGGTCAACTGCGACGCTCCCGTAAACGGCGAGCCGTGCGGAAAGTGCTTTAAGTGTACGTCTATCGACGACGGCAGCGCGACAGACGTTGTCGAGATGGACGCAGCATCGAATACGGGCGTCGAGTATATTCGCGAGATACGCGACGAGGTGGCATACACACCCGCGTACATGAAGAAGCGCGTTTATATCATCGACGAGGTACACATGCTTTCGATAGGCGCCTTCAATGCACTTCTCAAGACGCTCGAGGAGCCGCCGGAGCACGTGCTCTTTATTCTCGCGACAACAGAGCAGCATAAGCTCCCCGCGACCATCGTATCGCGTTGCCAGCGCTTCGACTTCCGACGCATCGATGTCGATATGCTTGTGTCAAGGCTTGAGTATATAGCGACACGCGAGGACATTTCTCTCGAGCACGACGCGGCGTTGCTGCTTGCAAAGCAGGCGCAGGGCGGTATGCGCGACGCTATAAATCTCTTTGAGCTTTGCGCGGGCGGCGGATACGACGTCACCGCCGAGCGAGTCCGTGAGATACTCGGAATTACGGGAGCCGAAAACGCCGCGCGCGTCGCACATGCGATAAAGAAAAACGATATCGCAGCACTTTTCGAGGCTGTCGCCGACGTTGCGGCTTCGTCGAAGGATATTTCGGTATTTTGGCAGGAGCTGATAGCGTTTTGGCGCGACATGCTTGTTGCAAAGAATATTAAGGACGTGTCCCGCTATCTCGATCTCACCGCTCCCGAGCAGGAGCTTCTTGGGGAATGCGCCGGGCTTTTCACGTCGGCACAGCTCGTTTATCATTCGACTCTGCTTGACGATGCGCTGATATCAATGAACCGCCTGCCGCAGATAAAGCGAAATTTGGCTGAGATGACGCTCGTTAAAATGAGTACGCCGTCGCTTTCGAGCACGCCCGAATCGGTCGCGAGCCGACTTGTAGCGCTCGAGGACAAGGTGAAGCTGCTTTCGACAATGCCGAGAGCTGCCGCAGCGTCCGACAACGGTGCTTCGGTACCGAAGGAGCCGCCGAAGGTCGACGCTCATGACGTGCAGGCAGCCGATGCTCCGAGCAAAAAGCCAGAAAAGCCTAGCGGCGAGTGCACGGGAGAAATACAGTGGCGTAGAATTACCGATAAGAGCGAGCTGCTCGAAAAGGTGTCGTCTATTGATCCGAGTCTGAGAGGCTTTGCCGGAAATGCCGAGTACTATGTCTCGACCGATGATAAGAGCGCGCTTGTAAATGCGGCTAACACATTTACCGCCGGCATGCTGTCAAGAAGCGAAGCACTCGAGGCGCTTTCGGCATCGCTTGTGCTGACAGGACTTGCGGCACCCGACGTATTACTCAAGGTCGAATGCGCCGCGACGCTGGGCGATGAGCTGTCGCTGATCGACGAGCTCGAGGAGCTTTGATTTAAGATAAACATAAACATTTCAGATAACCGAAAGGAAGTAAGAGAGATGAAAGCAAGATTGCCGAAGGGTATGGGCGGCGGACCGTCCAATATGCAGGGAATGATCAAGCAGGCTCAGAAGATGCAGGAGGACATGGCGACCCTGCAGGAGGAGCTTGACGCGAAGGAATACGATATCAACGCCGGCGGCGGTGTCGTTACGATCAAGATAAACGGTAAGCTCGAGATCAAGGACATCACGATCGATCCCGAGGTCGTCGATCCCGACGATATTGAGACGCTTCAGGACATCCTTGTTGCGGGCGTCAACGAGGCGATAAAGAAGGTCAGCTCGACCAATAACGACGAGATGAGCAAGATCACAGGCTCTCTCAATATGGGCTCGATCCCCGGACTGTTCTGATGAACGAGCATATAGAGCCGCTTGAACGGCTGGCGGATATGTTCCGCAGACTCGACGGCGTCGGCAAAAAATCCGCAATGCGCTATGCTTTTTGTGTTCTCGGCTTCACCGAGGAGGAGGCGCGCGAATTCGCGGATGCCATAGTTGCCGTAAAGACGGAGCTTGTGCTGTGCGAGTGCTGCCAGAATATTTCCGACACCGAGCTTTGCAGCATCTGCGCGTCGCCCAACAGAAACAGCAGTGTTATCTGCGTCGTTGAGGATCCCCGTGCGGTCATAGCACTCGAAAGCATGGGTCACTACAACGGTACCTACCATGTTCTTCACGGAGCCATATCTCCGATGAAGGGCGTTTCTCCCGATGACCTCAAGATACGCGAGCTGCTTACAAGGCTGAACACGACCGAGGTCAGCGAGGTCATTCTCGCAACCAACCCGACCGTTGAGGGCGAGGCGACGGCAATGTATCTTTCGCGCCTCATCGCGCCGCTCGGCATCAAGACCTCGCGTATCGCGAACGGTGTTCCCGTCGGCGGCGACCTTGAATATGCCGACGACCAGACACTGCGTCGTGCCCTCGAGGGCAGATATGAGCTTTAAGACACAAAATCCGTCTTGACTTCACGGCGGATATGCTGTATAATTTAATCAAATAAAATGCCGCGAGAGCGGCGGAACGGAGATAAAAATGAAACTTGGATTTGTCAGTGCCATCCTCGACACCTACTCCTTCGAGGAAATGATGGACACAGCCGCAAAGATGGGCTTTGACTGCGTTGAGGTAGCTTGCTGGCCGAGCGGAAAGGCTGAGAGAAGATACGCCGGTGTATCTCACATCAATGTCGACGATACAAGCGACGAGTACGTAAGCTATGTTAAGAATTACGCGGCAGAGAAGGGCGTTGAGATCTCGTCTCTCGCATTCTACCCGAACAACCTTGACTCGAATCTTGAGAAGAGACAGGCTAACATCGATCACCTCATGAAGGTCATCAACATGTCCTCTCTGCTCGGCGTCAACATGGTAACGACCTTCGTCGGCAGAATGCAGGAGAAGACCGTCGAGGAGAATATCGAGGAGTTCAAGAAGGTTTGGCCCGCTATCATCGCGTTTGCGGAGGAGAAGGGCGTTAAGGTCGCTATCGAGAACTGCCCCATGCTTTTCGGCAACGATCAGTGTCCCGGCGGACAGAACCTCGCTACAACTCCCGCTATTTGGAGAGAGCTGTTCTCCATCATCCCGAGCGATAACTTCGGTCTCAACTACGACCCTTCGCACTTTGTATGGCAGATGATCGATTACATCAAGCCTATCTATGAGTTTAAGGACAAGATCTTCCACGTTCACTACAAGGATATTAAGGTATACCGTGACCGTCTCAATGAGCACGGCATTATGGCAACACCCCTTAAGTGGATGTCTCCTAAGCTCCCCGGACTCGGCGATGTTGATTGGGGCAAGTATGTTTCAGCTCTTACCGATATCGGCTACGAGGGCTACACCTGCATCGAGGTCGAGGACAAGGCATTCGAGGGAAGCCGTGAGAGAGTCGAAGCATCTCTCGAGCTCAGCAAGAGATACATGGAGCAGTTTGTCATCTGACAGCTGTAAGCATACTAAGGATCGGGCGCATCACTTAATGTGGGCGCCCGATTTTGTAAATGTGTAGCACATGCTGCAAACTGCACAAAATCGAGCCGCAGCGCATATTTCTGCGAGGTAAAATGAGAAGTGTAAATAATATCTTAAAAAGCCATTGACAATATTGCACATCTGTGCTATAATCAAGATACAATAAATTATATTTTTTGTGAGGTGCAAAAAATGAAAAAGCTTTTAACAGGAATCATTCTTTCCGCAATGCTGCTCGGCTCACTCGGCGTTGCCGCATCCGCTGATTCCTACATGGAAAAGGAACCCCCGACATGTACTTATGAGGTGACGGTTCAGAAGGCAGATCCCGCAGTAGTCAAGAAGGACGGTATTATCGACGTCGAGGGCGGCGAGTACATCAAGGCTGATGTGCCTTTCTCCGAGCTCTCTATCAACTTTGGTGACGCTACTGTCTACAATGCTGCTGAGGCTACGGCTCACACCATGGAGTATTACTTCTCTTGGGATGATACCAATGGCTTCAACTTTGCCGTTAAATATTTCGCCAAGGGCAGCTACAACGGCTTCGATTACGATGGCTATTACACCAACATTCCCGCGGGCACTGACCCTGCAAATCCCGGCGACGATTTCCTCTGCAACATGGGTCTTAACTTTACCTCCGGTAAGCATAAGGAGGTTGAGGGCTGGTCGCTCTTCTACTATGCTATCGGCAGAAAGCTTGACGATCCCACAGGTTATCTGACAGGTCACTACAACCAGCTCGGTAATTCCGGTACGTATTCCGCAGTCGGCGGTCGCGACTTTGAGGTTGCGTATCCCGGTGACGGCTCCGTAATTTTCGAGTGGTCCGTGCCCTTTAGCGAATTCCTCAGCACGGCTCCGGCTGACGGTGTATCCTTTGGCTTTACGCTCAGTGCATGCGCAGGAAACGATACTGCTGAGACGGCATACACTAATAACTACTCCATTTCTCTCGGACAGAGCGGCTTTGGAGTTGCTTCCTCTCCCGACAACGCAAACGCAACAGCTATTCTTTCTACAGCTCCGATCAAGAATGATGAGGTAGAAACAACCGCTCCCGATAACATTGAGACGACTACCGCAAACGGCGGCAACGCTACAACTCCCGCTCCCACACAGCCTGCTACAACACGCATTGAGAGCTCTATAGTTACCGAGACTGTTCCCGTAACAGACACCAACGGCGAGATCGTAACAGACACCAACGGTAATCAGGTAACAGAGGTCGTTTCCGAGGTCGTAACAAACATTGTTACAGACGCTCCCTCGACTCCTACATCTCCCATCACAGGTGACCCCGCTATTATAGCCTCCGTTGTTGCGGCAATTTCCGCATGCGGTGTTATCGTAGCTAAGAAAAGAAAATAATTCATAAGTATTTCTTCTCTAATTCTTTCTAAGCACACAGCGGCATGTCGATTCGGCATGCCGCTGTGTGCTGTGTTATGTGCACTGTGTGATTGCGTGTCTGCAAAGGCAGCAAAGCGAATTCGTGATTTTGCCATCTTGACTAAACAGCGCAAATGCTTTATAATATAACAGTATGTGATAAATTCGACACTGCGCGGAGGAAAGTAAAATGCTGAAGAGATTTCTGAGCTATTACAAAGAGCACCGATTTATGCTCACGCTTGACATGACAGCCTCGCTTCTGATCTCACTTATCGGTATGGTTTACCCGATAGTTACGAATAAGATGCTGAATGTCTATATTCCCGAGAAGATGTACCGCACTATTGTTATAGCGGGTGTCATCGTTCTCGTGCTTTACGTAATTCGTATGCTCCTGCGCTACTTTGTGCAGTATTACGGACATATTATCGGCGTTAAGATGCAGTCAAGAATGAGGCTCGACCTGTTTTCACACCTTGAGAAGCTGCCTTTTTCATTCTTTGACGACAACGAGACAGGACGCATTATGACGCGCCTGACAAGCGACCTGTTTGAGGTGGTGGAGCTGGCGCATCACGGACCCGAAAACCTCATTATCAGCACTGTAATGATCGTGCTGTCGTTTGTGTACCTCTCGACTATCGATCTTGCGTTGACGCTTATTGTATTTTCCTGCGTTCCCGTGCTAATGGTTGCAACCTTTTACTTCAGAAAGGCGATGAATTCCGCTTTCGACGCGCGACGCAAGAGCAATGCAACGATCAACGCCGCCGTTGAGAGCAGCGTTACCGGAATCCGCGTCACAAAGGCGTACACCAACGACGAGCTTGAAATTGAAAAATTCAAGATAGGCGACCGCGAATTCGTCGATTCGTCTCACGCGGCATACAAGGCAATGGCGCGCTTTCACTCGTCTACGACCTTCATTACCGATATATTCAACGTATTTATTCTGATAGCCGGAGGACTGTTCCTCTATTCGGGACGCATATCCTTCGGTGATTACTCGACCTTTATCGTTTCGGTCAATCTCTTTATCAATCCCGTTACCACGCTTATCGGCTTCATGGAGCAGTTCCAAAACGGCGTCAGCGGCTTCAGACGCTTCTGCGAAATTATGGATATTGAACCGGAGCATGAGCTGCCGAACGCGCGCGAGCTGACGGACGTTGTCGGTAATATCGAATACCGCGGAGTCAGCTATTCCTACGACGAGTCACGTGAGGTGCTGAATCACGTCGACCTCACAGTAGAGCACGGTAAGAAGCTTGCGCTTGTCGGTCCGTCCGGCGGCGGAAAGACGACGCTTTGCCACCTGCTGCCTCGCTTCTACACGCTCGACGACGGCTGCGGAGCAATATATATCGACGGCGTCGATATCAGCGAGCTGTCGCTTGATTCCCTCAGACGCAATATCGGTATAGTTCAGCAGGACGTGTTCCTTTTTGTTGGAACCATTCGCGACAATATCATGTACGGCAGAGCCGACGCGACCGAGGAGGAAATGATTAACGCCGCCAAATGCGCCAATATTCATGACTACATCATGACACTTCCGAACGGCTACGACACCGAGATCGGCGAGCGCGGTGTTAAGCTTTCTGGCGGTCAGAAGCAGCGTCTGAGCATTGCCCGCGTCTTCCTGAAGGATCCCGCCATCCTCATCCTCGACGAGGCAACAAGTGCGCTTGACAACACCACTGAGGTGCTTATTCAGTCCGCTCTCGACGAGCTCTGCCGCGGCAGAACCACGATCGTCGTGGCGCACCGACTCTCGACTGTCAGAAATGCCGATGAAATTGCCGTCGTGACCGACGGCAGGATCACCGAGCGCGGCACCCACGAGGAGCTGATGGAGAAGGGCGGCACCTACCGCGACCTGTACGCATTGCAGTTCCGCGACAGCGATACGATGTAAATAGAAATAAGCTTGATGAAGGCGTCACTTCGTCAAGCTTATTTTTTTCGTATGAGCTTTATAAATCGGCTGATGAGCACACCGGCAGCCGCTCCGGCAAAATTCAGTATAACGTCGTCAACGTCGGCGCGCCCGACGCCGAGGCACAGCTGAATGCACTCGGCAGCTATTATCGCGCAGAGCGACAATATGCACGACAGGCACGCGGGACGGCGCGTCGAGCTAATGCTTCGAAGACGCGGCAGCATCAAGCCGAACGGTAGAAAGAGCAGCGCATTGCCGTAAACATTCAGTAAATACAGCCTGAAATCAATACGTCCCGCCGCAGCTGCCCGACGGAATGCAACAGCCGTTGCAAAGGGCACGAAATTCACATTTGTCGCAAGGCGACTGCGAATTGCCGCCGTGCCGAAGCCGAGCCCGTCGCCGTCTCTTGCAAACAGCGCGGCGCACAGCAGAAGGAGATACGTTATAAAGCTAATATACAGATACCTGCGTTTATTCAAGGTCGTTCCTTTCGGGCAGAAGGTTAATGTAGTCGCCTACCGACACAAGATAGCTGCCGATAAGCTCAACGCCCTTCGCCTCAAGGCGGTCGAAGACATAAATTGCGGCGGAGCAAAGAGTCTCGATATCGACACCCGTGTCCTCCTGCGCGATGAACACGCCGCTTGTACGGTATTCCTCGGAATAATATAATATCTTCTCGACTATCCAGTCGGGGAAGTGATAGTCGCGACTCAGGAAGACCTCGCTTTTATACTTGCCGTCCTTGTCCGTGAATACACATAAGATAGCGCCGCGACTTCTTGTCCTTAGCCTTGCGCGAGAATACATTCCGCGAGCGAAGTCGCTTTCGGCGAGCAGCAGTCTGTAGTGGTCACTCTGACTGCGCGCGGTCAGTGCTTCACTGATTGTTATGCTGTCATGACTCATAATATTCAAGCAATATATAAACGCGGAGCCCTGTCGGCTTGGACAGAGCTCCGTGAATCTCTTTAGAACTTAATGATCTCGCCGGTCTCGGAGGACTTGAACGCCGCGTCGATAATGCGGAGAACAGTCATGACCTGCTCGTGCTTGACGATCATCTCGGCCTTGCCGTCGAGTGTATCGAATATGTTGCGGTAAAGGTGGCTTGCCCAGTCCTGAGGAAGTGTGGGCATGTCATCGGGAAGGGTGATTCTCGTGAGGTCTTCCTCGAGATGACGCTCCTCGCGCTCGTAAGCACCGTTCTCGTTGTAGGCAAATGTCATCTCTGACTCCCAGCGCGCATTGGTTGCACAGCGAAGTGTCGCGTGCTCGGCGTAGATGTTGTCCATCCACAGAACGCCCTTCTCGCCGTAAGCCTCGAAACGGTTGTACGGTGCGAGGAACGAGCCGCAGACGGTAACGCGTGCGCGACGTCCGCTCTCGAATATGATTTCGACCGTGGAGCGGTCATCGACCTCGCCTGCCTTTTCGCATCTGAGGTCTGCATATACGCTCTTGACAGGCTCGTCAAAGAGGTATACGATCTGGTCGATGAGGTGAACGCCCCAGTCGTAGAAGATTCCGCCGCCGTGATCCTTGAAGCTTCTCCAGCCTGTCATAAGGCCGCCGCAGAAGTTGCTGTTTACATTGTAGACCTTGCCGAGACGTCCGGTGTCGATTGCGTGCTTGAGAAGCATGAAGTCACGGTCAAAGCGTCTGTTCTGGTGGATGAAGAGCATCTTGCCTGTCTTCTTCGAGGTCTCGACCATCTTCTCAAATTCTGCGGGAGACATTGCAGCGGGCTTCTCGCATACAACATGCTTGCCTGCCTCAAGAGCATTGCAGGTCAGCTCGCAGTGGAACTGGTTAGGTGTTGCAACAACGACAACGTCGATCTCGTCGTTTGCGAGAAGGTCCTCGAGATTGTCGTAGGCGATAACGCCGCGGGAGCGCGCGAGCTCTCTCTGAGATTCACGAACATCGTAAACCGCAACGGGTGCAAGGTCGTCGCAAACATCGCTTCTGTCGCGGGCAACGTCAAAATGATAGCCGCTTCCCATTCCGTCGAAGCCTATAAATCCTACTCTGTGTTTCATAGTTATAATCCTTTCACTGATACAGCATGTGCTGATTATTCGTCGTCTTCGTTGGCTGTGACAGCTATGCACAGCTCCTCAAGGGTCTTGGGGTCTGCTGCCGCAGGGCACTTTGAAAGAAGCTCGGAGGCGTTCTGAACCTTCGGGAATGCGATAACGTCGCGGATGTCCTCAAGTCCGAGCAGGAGGCAAACGAGTCTGTCGAGACCAAAGGCAAGACCGCCGTGCGGGGGAACACCGTACTTGAAGGCCTCAAGCAGGAAGCCAAACTTCTCCTCGGCCTCAGCCTCGCCGATTCCGAGTGCCTTGAACATAAGCTTCTGAGTTTCGGTGGTGTGAATACGTATCGAGCCGCCGCCGAGCTCAGTGCCGTTGAGAACGATATCGTAGGCTCTTGCACGAACTGCCGCGGGGTCGGTGTCAAGCAGCGGGATATCCTCCTCGAAGGGCATTGTAAAGGGATGATGCTTTGCATAGAAGCGTCCGTCCTCCTCGCTGTACTCGAGAAGCGGGAATTCGGTGACCCAGAGGAAGTTGAACTTCGACTTGTCGATCATATCAAGCTTCTTTGCAACGTGGATTCGGAGTGCGCCGAGCGCGTCGAAAACAACGCTGTTCTTGTCTGCAACGATGAGCGCAAGATCTCCCTCGCCGACGTTCATCGCGGAAAGAATTGCATGTGTCTCGTCCTCGCTGAGGAACTTTGCAAAGGAAGAGGAGGCGCCGGAGGCGGCATTCTTGTACCATGCAAGACCGCGTGCGCCGTAGGTCTTTACGAATTCAACGAGAGCGTCGATCTCCTTACGCGACATGGAGGCACCGCCGGGAACCGTGATTCCGCGAACGGAGCCGCCGGCAGCAACAGCACCGGAGAACACCGCAAAGCCGCAGTTGCGCACAACGTCGGATATGTCGCAAAGCTCCATTCCGAAGCGTGTGTCGGGCTTGTCGGAGCCATAGCGTCTCATAGCCTCGGCATAGGTCATGCGAGGGAAGGGGGTCTCGAGCGGCATATGCATGAACTCGTCGAAAATGCGCTTGAGGAAGCCCTCGTTCATTGCGATGATATCGTCCTCATCGCTGAAGGACATCTCAAGGTCTATCTGAGTGAACTCGGGCTGACGGTCTGCACGAAGGTCCTCGTCGCGGAAGCAGCGTGCGATCTGGAAATAACGGTCAAAGCCCGCATACATGAGAAGCTGCTTGTACAGCTGCGGAGACTGCGGAAGCGCATAGAACTTACCGGGGTGAACACGGCTCGGCACGAGGTAGTCGCGTGCGCCCTCGGGAGTCGGCTTGATAAGGTTCGGAGTCTCGATGTCGATAAAGCCGTTCTCGGCGTAGTAATTACGTGCGATGTTGACGATCTTCGAGCGCGCGATTATGTTGCCCTGAAGGTCGGGACGGCGAAGGTCGAGATATCTGTGTGTCAGACGAAGCTCGCCCTTAACGTCGCTTCCCGCAACTATCGCGAAGGGAGGAGTCTGTGCCTCGGAGAGGATCTTGAACGAATCGACGGCAATTTCGATCTCGCCGGTCTTCATGTTGGGGTTGATGGCGCCCTCGCCTCGCGAACGGACGATTCCGGAGGCTGCAAGCACGTACTCGGCGCGAACGCCGAAGGCGGTGTCGAATATTTCGCGATCCGTGTCCGCGTCAAATGCGAGCTGGACAATGCCGCTTCTGTCTCTCAGGTCGATGAAGATCAGGCTGCCGAGGTCGCGCTGACGCTGGCACCAGCCGAGCACGTTGACTCTTTGTCCGATATTCTCGCTTGAAAGCTCTGTACAGTAATGAGTTCTTTTATCGGTCTTTTCAAATGAAGACATTTTATATTACCTTGATCCTTTCGGTAAATTACAGATTGTTCTTGATATATTCGGCGGCGCTTGAGAGCTCGATCTCACACTGCGTGCTGTTTGTCATGTCCTTTATCAGCGCACGACCGCTCTCAAGCTCGCTGTCGCCCATAATGAGCACAAACTTTGCGCCGAGCTTGTCTGCGTATTTCATCTGCGCCTTGAGGCTGCGTCCCATCACGTCGCACTCGGCAATAATTCCGTCGCGGCGAAGGGCTGCCGTTATGCGGTTGGCCTCAACGCACGCGCGCTCTCCGAGAGAGGCAATGTAAAGCGCGGGAGTACGGCGTGCGGGAAGCTCCGCGCCGCTTTGCTCCATTGCCATGAGCAGACGTGTAATGCCCATTCCAAAGCCGATGCCGGGCTGTGCGGGACCTCCGAGCTGCTCCATGAGACCGTCATAGCGACCGCCGCCGCATACCGTGCTCTGAGCGCCGATGCCCTCGCAGATGAATTCAAATACCGTGCGCGTGTAGTAATCGAGTCCGCGAACGATGTGAGTATCGATCTCGTATTCGATGCCTGCCGTGTCAAGCAGCTCTCTGAGCGTTTCCATGTGATGCTCGCATTCGTCGCAGAGGTGGTCGATGGACTTCGGTGCCGCCTCGGCAATGTGCGTGCA
>CAYYKO010000033.1:0-9222 GCA_964441695.1 uncultured Ruminococcus sp.
AGCTCGGAGAACGGTTCGGAGAAAGCTAATGTCGGCGGTATCGTCGGCCAGTGTGCAGGAGACTCGCGTGTCATCGGTTGCGAGAATTACGGAAGCGTAAGTTGTGTGGAAAGCACCTTCGGCGGTATCGTCGGTCTTTGCACAGGACAAATATTCGGCTGCATCAATTACGGTGATATTGTAAACGGTGTAGACAGTGCGGCGAATATGGGCGGTATTGCCGGCTACGGTGAAACCAAAATCGTTTACTGTGTCAATGCCGGAAATATCATAGCAAACGGCGGCGGTGCATATGATATCGCAGATAAAGGTTCTTACGTTGAGCAGTGCATCAACATCGGAAAGGTCATAGACTCCTGTCATGGTGATGAAGCGTATCAATCCGCAAAATCTACCAGCTGCTTCAATCTTGAAAGCGACTCCCCGGAGCTCACCGACGGCACGCTCCTAGAAAAGCTCGCCGACACATACTGGGTACAGGGAGAAAAGTTCCCCGTTTGGTCGGGCAAGCTCCCCTATTAATATGTCCTGTGCGTATTCGCGAGAGCTAATGTGAATACGGCTTCGACGGAATAAGCTAAAAACCGCAAATGTCCGAAAACGGCGTTTGCGGTTTTTGACGCGCTTCGTGCTTTGGTGGATTCTGTCGCGATATTACTGTTGACAGGAGCGGAGGTATATATTATAATAGAAAAAGCTTGCGCGAAGCATCAAATAAACCGAGAAAATCGAAGGGAGTGCGCATATGACACCGAATGTCAAGGAAATGTATCTGAAAAGGTCGCCGTGGAGGCTCTTTTTCGCCGTGGCTTTGCCCGGAATGATAAGTATGTTCACCATGTCGATCTACAGCATAGTGGAGGGCGTGTTCATCGGACAGCGCCTCGGCGAGGCGGCGCTTGCCGCCGTTAATATCGCGTTCCCGCTCGTTATGATAAACTTTTCGCTGTCCGATCTCATCGGAGTCGGCTCGTCCGCACCTATCTCCGTCGCGCTCGGCAAGCACGAGGACGAGCGTGCGAACAATATTTTCTCCTGCGCCATGCTCATGATACTTATCGTGGCTGTCGTGATGGGCGTTTTTATGCTCACCTCTGCCGAGAGCCTTGTCAGGCTAATGGGTGCCGACGAGAACGTCGTGGAAACTGCGACGAAATACATCCGCATTTATGCACTGACAAGCCCGATAACGACCGTCTTCTTCTCGATGGACAATTACCTGCGGATCTGCGGCTACGTGAAGACGAGCATGCTCATAAACGTTGCCTCGAACCTTGCGACGATAGGACTTGTTGCCCTTTTTCTCGTCGTGCTCGAAAGCGACGTGTCGGGCTCGGCGGCTGCGTGCTGCATCTCGATGTGCGTATGCTCCGCCATCGCGCTCATCCCGTTCCTGCGCGGCAAAACACAGCTTCGCTTCGTGCGCCCGCGCTTCAGCCTCGCGCTCGTGCGGCAGATCGTCTCCTGCGGCGCACCGACCTTCCTCAATAATATTGCGGGACGTGTCACGTCCGTGCTTGTGAATATTTCGCTGATGACGCTCGGCGTGCGTGCGCTCGGCGAGGGCGGCGGAACTACCGCTGTTGCGGTTTATGCCGTGCTCATGTATTCAAGCGACATGTGTCAGCCGCTCATCTACGGAATGTGCGACGCACTCGCGCCTTCGCTCGGCTTTAACAAGGGAGCGGGCGCGCACGGACGCGTCAAGAGCATCGCGCGCTGCGGCTTTATCGGAGCCTTCGTCGTTGGCGTGCTCGGCGCGGCAGCTATGCTGTTCGCCTCTAAGCTCATTGTCGCGATGTTCGTCGGCAAGGCAGATGCGGCAACGCTCGAGCTGTCGCGACACGCGCTGCGCCTTTTCAGCTTCGCGTGGCTTCTTCGTCCGCTTTCTATCGCCGCACAGAGCTTCCTCAGCGCCATAGAAAAGCCGCTGCACGCGACGGTGCTCTCTATCGGTGTCGCGCTCGTGTTCCCGGTGCTCTCCCTCGGGCTGCTGTGGTCGCTGGGGCTTGACGGCATATGGATGAATCTGCTTGCGACCTCGGCTGCGGCAGCCGTTACGGGATTCTTCCTTATAAGACACGCGCTGCGCGGAGAAAATTAAAACAAAAAAGCACGGCTTCGACATCGACGACATGAGGCAGATGTGTTCAAACGGAGCCGTGTTCTTTTCTTTCGGAGTGGATATGCGGGGCAGCTTTCTGCTATAATCATGGTGAGGCGAGAGAGTCGCCTCAATTTGACGGCATTCGGTTAGCGCGTGCTAACCGCACAAGCGAGGAAAACATAATGTCCGAGGAATTGTTGGTCAGACACTGCGCGCCGACCCTTGCGGGGATGAAGACGGGGAACATGTTCACGTGCGAATACGGAAGCCGCGACGAGCTGAGACGCGACGTGAGACGGCTGAACGGTACGCTGTCGCGCAAGGGGCTTCGAGTATTGCCGCTCAGATACAACGGAAAGCGTGCGCTGATATATATCTACCGTCCGTCGCGCCTGAGACGGGATCTTGCCGACAGCGCGGCATCGCAGATACTTGAAAAATACGGCTACGAGGGAACGCCCGAGCGCTGCATTGCGCGCCTTATAAAGCGGGTGGCGGCGTGCGAGGAATTCCCGCACGAGATCGGGCTGTTTCTCGGCTATCCTCCTGAGGACGTGTGCGGCTTCATGGAAAAGGGCGCGGGAGAATGCAAGCTTGTCGGCTGCTGGAAGGTCTACGGAGACGCTGCTGCGGCTCAAAAAACCTTTGACAAATACAAAAAATGCACAGCCGCGTACTGCGCGTGCTATGCTGCGGGAAGGTCTATCGAACGGCTCACGGTAGTCGGTTGATATATAAAAATTACGAAAGGTAAGGTATAAAGAAATGAGCAAGGTCGGAATAGTTTATTGGAGCGGAACGGGAAATACGGAGGCTATGGCACGTGCTGTGGCGAAGGGAGCCGAGAAGGCGGGAGCGGAGGCTGTGCTTCTCGAGTGCTCGCTGTTTGACGCATCAATGCTCGACTCGTTTGACGCGGTGGCGTTCGGCTGCCCGTCGATGGGCTCCGAGGAGCTTGAGGAGAGCGAATTCGCTCCGATGTTCGAGTCCTGCGAGAGCAGTCTCTCGGGCAGAAGGCTCGCGCTCTTCGGCTCATACGGCTGGGGCGACGGCGAGTGGATGCGTAATTGGGATGAGACCTGCCGTGCGGACGGTGCTCTCATGGTGTGCGATTTCGTTATCTGTAACGAGGCTCCCGACGATGGAGCTGTAGCTGAGTGCGAAGCACTCGGTGCCGCGCTGGCTCAGGGCTGAAATAATTAAAGGGAACACCCGCCTGTGACATGCAAGCTGTCACGGCGGGTGCTTTTGTTGCGTAAAATTAAAGCTCGACGCGGTTCAAGAGCTCGCCGCGCTCAAAGGCTTTGATATTCTCGATAACAAGCTCGATAAGGCGGCAGCGCGCCTCGAGAGAGCCCCACGCCACGTGCGGCGTGATGCAGATATTCTTCGCCGAAAGATACGGGTGTCCCGCCGTCATCGGCTCGATGTCGAGCACGTCAATGCCCGCCCCGCGCAGCCTTCCGCTATTCAATGCCTCGCACAGAGCCTCCTCCTCGACGACCGCGCCGCGTGAGGTGTTGATAAGCACCGCGGAGCTCTTCATTTTCGAGAGAGCGCGACGGTCGATAAGTCCGCGTGTTTCGTCGGTGAGAGGGCAGTGGAGCGTCAGATAATCGCTCTGCTCGAGCAGGCGGTCGAAATCAGCCTGAACGATTCCCTCGTCGCATATCGGGTGGCGAGCGGCGGCAAGCACACGCATGCCGAAGGCAGTCGCAATTTTCGCGACCGCGCGTCCTATCGTGCCGTAGCCGAAAATTCCGAGAGTCTTGCCGCGCAGCTCCGTTATCGGGAAGGACAGGTAGGAGAAGGTCTCCTTCTGCGCCCATTCGCCGCGCGCGGCCGATTTGGAATATTTATCGATCGACGTTGCAAAGCGAAGTATGAATGCAAAGGTCAGCTGTGCAACGGAGTCCGTCGAGTAGCCGGGAACATTGCACACGGCAATGCCGCGCTCGCGTGCGGCGTCGGTGTCAATATTGTTATAGCCCGTCGCAAACAGCCCGATGAAGCGCAGCGCGGGGCAGGCGTCCATAATTTCCGCGGTGATGCGCGCCTTGTTGCAGATCACAGCCTCGCTGTCGCCGATGGCGCTCGGGATATCCGCGGGGGACACCGTGTCGAAATATTTAACGCTTCCGAGCGCTTCGAGCCCCTCGAGCGAAACATCTCCGTTTGTTACTGTGCATTTATCAAGTACGGTTATCTTCATGTTGTCTCCTCGTTGTATCTTCAGCAGTCTGTGACAAGTCCCGCCTCGCGCAGCTTTTCTATAAGCTCGCGCACGTCGGCGGCGATGGTGTCGCGCGGTGCATCATATTCGCTCTCAAGAGTGTCGCATATTTCGTCCTCCGAGCACTCCTTTGTCAGCAGCTCCCATATCCGCGCACCGCTTTCGGTCAGAATAAAGAGTCCGTTGACTCCTGCGGCATCGCTGCCTACGGGGATGAGCATGTGCTCCTCCGCAACACAGCGGTATACGACATCCTTTGCAACCTTTATCACTGTATTACCGTCCCTTCAATTAAATTTCCTTTTAATTGTACATCACAAAGCACGGCTTGTCAAGTGAAAGCCGTGCTTTGTGCGTCGCCTTGCGATTATTTTTTTCTGTAGATGATAAACTCGGCATCCGACATGGCGCAGCGCTCGTTCATTGCCTTGAAAAACGCGTCGTGAAGCGACGCACTGCGTGAGCGAATGCCCTCGCCCTCGGCGTAAAACGGTCCGTCGATATATACCTCGGCAGCGGGACGGCGACCGAGGCGTCGCTTGCGGTATACGACGGTCATTGAAAAGGCGGGCTTTTCAAGGCGCGCGGGATAGCGAAACGACGTGTCGGGGAAGGGACGGAGCTTGTTATAATATTTCCACACATGCGCCTCGGGGTAGATAACTATCGGGTGACCGCCGTCGACGCGCGCGGAAATTGCCGCCTCGAGGTCGCGAAGCCCCGAAAGCGTGTCGGCGGTCGGCAGTGCGCCGAGGTACGGCAGAAGCCGTCCGATCACCGGTATGCCGAAATTTGCCGGGCTGACTACCGTGTATATCCTGCGCGGCGCGGCGCACAGCGCGGGAATGAACACGTCGCCGAAGGGCTGCGTGTGATTGCCGTATATAAAGCAGCCGTCGCGTGTCGCGCGGAGCTTGCGCGCTCCGTGAAGCCTTACATGCAGCACAAGGCGGCAGTAGACCGAGCCGATAACGTATGCCACCGCATATATTACTGCGGACAGCAGACGAAAGCGCACGTCGCTCCGCAGTCGGCGGTAGCCCTCGGGCAGCTTCTTATCCTGCTCTGCCGTCTGCTCGAAGTCGTCCTCGAAGCTGTCGTAGCAGCGTATTTCCCGAGTCCTCACAGCGTGCCCTTCCAGCCAGCGATATCAGACGGCTCGAAGTCGTAGGTGAGCTTCTTGCCGTAGCATTTCTCATAGCAGGCGCACTTCAGTGCGTAGTCGGCACTTGCAAGCGCTTCTGTGTTTTCCTTGACGCTTTTCGTGCTGTCGGGGGTCAGAACGTCGAGCACGTGAAGAACATAGCGCACGCGGCGGAATTCGTCGCTGTCGCTCTCGTCCGTGTCAAGCTCGACTATTTCGACAAAGCAGGAAAGTATCGGCACGCCGAGCTTTGCGGCGTAGAAATACGCACCGTTCTTCGGCGGGCGCGGCTTGCGGTAATTGAACCACATCTCCTGCTCCGGGTATAGCAGCACCGCGTCTCCCTTCTCGACAAGGCGCTTCTTCAGCAACGACGGCAGATCCCGCGCAAGATAATGCGGGTCGGTACTGATCGGTATGGTGTCCGCGTAATTCATAAGAAAGCCGAGCGCGCCGGTCATTGCGAAATTCGAGCACTGGCTGATGATGCCGAGCGTGCGGCGACCGACGCTTTGACACAGGTGGCGAATGACCGTGTTCTCGAGCGGACCGAAGTGATTGCTCGTGATGAGCACGCCGCCGTCGAGCTGTGCAAGGCGCTCCGCACCGACAAGCTCCGTGTCGCGGTTAATTTTTTTCGTTGCAAGCCTTGCAGCGCACAGCGCAAGTGCTCGACGCGCCTTGTAGCCGAGGCGTCTGTGACCCTGAAGGTAGCTGTCGGTAATTTTTCTTTCCTCCTCGCGGGAGAGGGCAGGGTCGTTCAGCTCTACCTTGCGGTTGAGCTCTCCCGCCTCGGCGAAGGTCTTAATGTTTTCGATGACCGCGCGGCGGTCGTTTCCGAGTATCATAATCTGATCTTAACTCCCTTGTCGTAAAGCTTTTTGAAGGTGATGTCGTTTTCTGGTATTTCGGTAGCGCGGCGGACGAGAAGCTCAAGGCATTCGTCATCGGCACGTCGCTTTTCATCCGTGTAGCTCTCGCGGTAGCGACGTATCTCATCGATAAAGCCGCTCTTTTCCGCGTAATGCCGGAAGTGCTCCGCGTACTGCACTCCGTCGCGGCACCACGGCTTCGAGAAAAGATTGTAGTGGATGAGGCTCGGGCTTTCAAGCTCGGGCTTTTCGTCGTTCGGCATTGCGTCCCAGGCGGGATCGAGGTAATATATGCGACCGCAGCACATGGCATTGATGTAATCCTGGTCGGGCGCCACCGTGTCAAAGTGGTAGGTGTTCAGCAGCTCAAGGAAGCGCTCCTCAATGCCGCATTCGCGCAGCGCGGCAAGGTCCATCAGCAGAACGCCGGAATTTATGTACTCGTCGCCGCGAACTCCGACAGCGTTTTCCGTATAAGCAACAAGCGGCGGTATGTCGACGATGGACAGGTCGCGGCACGCTCCGATAAGGCAGTCGCCGATATCCGTGTCGTAAAGCTTTGCAATGTCGTCGGTGAGCACGACGTCGGAGTCTATGTATATCGCGCGGTCGAGCTCGGGGAACATTGACGGAATGAAAAGGCGGAAGTATATCGTGAGCGTGAAGTAGTCACAGCGAAGGCGGTTGCTCATTCTGTCGTCGAGAAAGTCGAATTTATCGCTCATCTCGACAGGCGTGATCTTAAAGTTGTCCGTCTCAAGCGAGACAATGCGCTCGAGCGTGCGAGGGCTGATGCCGTCGTGAAGTATCACGGCGCGGTAGCACCTCTCGGCGGAGGCGTTTTCGACAGCGGAGCAGATCGCTGTGGCAAGAAATGGCGCGTATGCCTCATCGGCTGTAAAAAATACGGTTATTTCGTTATTCATCGTAAGATCTCCTATATTCTTCAAAAATACCGTCGAACTCGTGTATTCCGAGCCTTCGGCGAACGTCATCCGTCTGCCACGGCTTTACGGTGACCGGGCGAATGTACGGAAAGAGCGCGAAATATGTCGTGAAGTGCTTGAATACCGTGTCGTCGCGCATGCGCCCCTGATTATTAAAGCGGGCGGGCAGACATCGCTTGACGGCGAGGCGGTTCAGTGCGCTCTGGTCGGGCATGAACAGCTTTTCCGTGCGGCAAATCTCGCGGCATTTCCGAAAAAGACCGTTCTCGCGAATGCGCGGCATATTCAAAACAAGCACGCCGGAGTTCAGGTAATCGTGGCGGAATATGTTTCCGAAGAACCACTTTCCGTATCGGTCGGGTACTCCCGCGATGTCTACGTCCGACATGTCAAGCTGTGCAAGATACGAAAAATCCCCGCAGCAAAGCACGTCAGCGTCAAGATACAAAAGCCTGTCGGGAAGTCCGTCAAGCGTGTCGGCATAAAGACGCAGCATGCAAAGCGGCGTAAAGCGCGTGTCCATATTTGCCTGCGGCAGCTCGGCTGCAAAGCGCTCCGTCAGGTCATAAAGTCTGACCGAGATTTCGCAGCTCTCTCCGGACAGCGAGCGAAGCCTGTCGGCAAAGCCCTCGCCAATAGCGCGTCCGGAGCTCGCGCCGTCGTTTACGTCGGCGGTCAGAATGAAGATATTCAGCGGCTGTGTGGTGTGATGAGTCAGCGACAGCACCGAGAGGAATATTCCGCGGCAAATGCCGCAGTCTCCGCAATAAAGGATATTCATCGCGTCAGACACCTCCTTTTTTCACAAATTATACCCGAAGGAGGGAAAAAAGTGAAGGCACGGCTCGGAGAAGCGGCTCTACAAGTCAATTTTGCCCTCGGAGAGTCGTTCTACGGTGCTCTCTACGATTCGGAGAGTGGCAAAAAAACGGCACACGGAGTGTGTCCGTGTGCCGCCGAGCGGTGCTTTATTGAATTACAGAACCATGAAAAGCGTGCCTGCCGTGATGAGAACGCAGCCGATGAGTGATTTCGCCGTGAACTGCTCGTGCAGGAATACGAAGGCGAGCACGAGCGTTATTACGACGCTGAGCTTGTCTATCGGAACGACCTTCGAGGCGTCACCGAGCTGTAGCGCGCGGTAATAGCACAGCCAAGACGCGCCCGTTGCAAGCCCCGACAAAATGAGGAACAGAAAGCTCCTTTTGCTGATGGAGGAGAGACCTCCCTGGGTGTTCGTGAGAAATACCATTCCCCACGACATGATGACGACGACGACCGTGCGGACAGCCGTTGCGAGAGTCGAATTGACTCCGTCGATGCCGACCTTCGCGAGAATTGAAGTCAGCGCCGCAAAAACGGCGGAGAAAAGTGCGAATACGAACCACATAGCAAAGCCTCCTGTTATCTGTCGGCAGAAGCGCGGCGAGATATGCTTCTCCGCGGCTTTTTTATAAACGACCACAAAATTACAACTATCTGTCCCGCGACGCCGAGCAGGTAGACAAGCGACACGTTGACACCGAAGTGTCGGAAGGTGACGTGTATCGTTGCAAGTATCGACCATATCAGCGCAGATATAATATAGTAGTTGTGGCGGACGTTGAACCACACGGAGTTGAAGACGAGCTTAACTATCAAAACGATCGGCAGCGCGTAGACGAAGTACAGCCACTGAAAGCTTGCATTTCGCGCGACGAGCGAGGTGATGATATACGCGAACACTGCGATCAGCCACACGAGGCTTTCCGAGATGTAGGAGATGACCCGTCGATTGTAGCGAGTCTCTCGCTGCTCCTCGCGCTCGCGCGGCGCATCCGTGACCTCAAGCCCCGCCAGATAATCAAGCGAAACACCGAATATTTGCGACAGCTCCGAGAGCACGGCGATATCCGGCACCGACTCGCCGCGCTCCCACT
>CAYYKO010000033.1:9232-19775 GCA_964441695.1 uncultured Ruminococcus sp.
AGACGGTCTTGTCGGAATAATTCAGGCGTTCGCCGAGCTCTGTTTGCGTCATGTTGTTCAGCAGCCGCAGCTCGGTAATGTTTTTGGCGACAGTTGCCCGTACATCGTTCATTTTGGAGTTCTCCTTTCAACGGTCGTGGGCGGGTTTACTTAATGTGAATATTATAAACCGAAATCGTCCGCTTGTCAAGAGAAAGAAAAAGCGGCGGGAGGAGCTCCCGCCGCTTTTTCAGCTGCATGCTTATTTCTGTATGCCCGCGGTTGTGAAGTCGAGCTTTTCGAAGTCGGCGCCGTCACGGATGGAGTAATCGCCGTGTGTCGGGTCGACGAAGAAGAGGTTCTCGTCATCGCGGTATTTGAGGTTGTTGCCAACGTCGCCGTGTGCGTTTGCGGTCTCACCGAGATCCATCTCGCTGCCGCTTACGACACCTGCGCTTTTCTCAACGAAGATATTGTCACGAACGCGGTGAGCGGAGGTGTAGATGCAGTTCGGCTGACCCATGTGAGAGGGGTCGTAGTCGTAATTGTACATCGAGGGCCAACGCTCGAGCCATGTCGAGTACATTGCATCGCTTTCGGTCGCTCTCTGACCTGCGAGATATGTAGCGAATGCACTTGCATATGCCTGCTCGATGGTGTCGGTGCTTTCGCCGATGGTGTTACCCGTGAACGAGAAGCCTGACAAGACTATAACGTTATCGTGAACATCATTTTCACGTCCGCCGTGGAGAACGACAGCGCAGACGTTGTTGAAGAAGAGGTTTCCGTAAACGTGCTGTCCGCAGGTATTGTCGTCAAGGTAGATTCCGTATACGGGAATGTTTGTGAAGATGTTGTAGCGTATGTGGTTGTCGCGGAGTCCGACGCTGTTCCAGGTGTAGACCGCGCCGAAGTCCTGCGTTCTTGCCATCATGTTATCGAATACGTTGTACTCGAAAACGTTGTCGATTCCGGCAAAGCGGATAGCGCCGTGTGCGCCGTTCTTAAATATGTTGTGCGATACCTTTGCGGCAACATCGTCGATGCCTAACGCGTGTGCATTGGCGAAGAACTGCGGCTGACCGAAGTCGTGGAAGTAGTTGTTCTCGATGACGTTGTGACCCTCCTGGAGGAGCCTCATGTTGGCACGGGAGGAGAGGTTGATACCGCCGTTTACGAAGTTTGAAAGCTCGCAGCTCGTAAACGTGAAGTACATTGCGTTAGCGTAGACTACGACCGACTGAGCTCCGATGTTCTTGAAGGAGCAGCGGTCTATCGTCGTGTGGTCTGCGAAAATGTGAAGAGCAGTGTCTGTCGAGCCGTTGAAGTTGAGACCGACAAAGCTGATGTACTCAGCTTCACGCTCAAGCGTGATGAACCTACCGGCGCTTGCGATGGTGTAGTCGCCGGTCGGATTGTAAACGTAAAGGTTACGGGTCTTGGTATCATACCAGTACTCGCCGTTGTCGTCGAGCATTTCGGCGAGGTTGTGGAAGAATACGGTGTCATCCATTCTGCCCTCGAAGGCGAGGCAGAAGGTGTCGAGAGAATAGCCGTTAGCGCAGTTTCTGTTCGAGAAGTCGAAGGTAAGGTGCTTTGTTTCCTTGTCGTAGGATTTAACCTTGAAGGTATCGATAAGCCAGCCTGTACGGAGGAAGCCGGTGACCTTCATGCCCTCAACAGTCGAGAAGCTGTCGGCAGCCTTCGCGGCGAGAGCGGAGAGGATGATGGTGTCATACTCGAACTCTGTCTTGCTCGGGTCCTCATAGCGCGTGGTGAAGTTCTTGTAGCATCTGTCCGTGCCGCTCGGATCCATGTTCGGGTATCTTGCCTCGTGGCAAACGCCGGTGGAGGAGAAGATATAGTTCGAATCGAGAAGCTCGTCGACCTTTCCGCTGAGATTTACCTTGTAAATGCTGTTCTGAGAACGCTCGGGGAACATCGCCTTCTCTTCGTCTGTGATCGGCTCGAAATCGTCGAATTTGATAATCGTGCCGTTAGCGAAGGTAACGTCGCCGTCACCGTATGCGGTGTAGCGAATCGGAACAGAGGCTGTTCCCGCATCCTCTGCGGTGAATGTGAGGTCGTCAAGAGAGCCGTAGTTTCCTGCCTTGAATGCGACAACGATCTCATCCTTTGCAGTCTTCTTCAGCTCGCGCACCATTTCCTTCGCACGAGCGAGTGTGGCGATCGGGCTGTCCTTTGTACCGGCATTTGTGTCCTTGCCGTCGACTGCGACATAGATGTCGGCGTCCTCGACCGGCTCGACGGTGCGGTCAAGCTCGGTATTGTAGGTCGGCTGCTTGTAAGCAAGCTCGTAGTCGAACTTGTCGTAGGTTCTGAATCTCTGAAGAATTACGGCGAACTGCTCACGGGTCGCGCCGCTTGCGGGCTCGAGAGTTGTTGTGGTAACGCCCGTGATAAGTCCCGTAGCATTAGCCCAGGACATAGCCTCACGTGCGTATGCCTGAACCTTCTTGTAGTCCTTGTAGCCGGTGATATCGCGTCTTTCCTCTGTCTTTATGTACTCGACGGGAGCATATCTCTGAAGAATAGCCGCAAGCTGCTGACGGGTTATGCTGTCATTCGGAGCGAAGACGCCATCCTCGACTCCGTTGACGATCTCCTTCTCAGCCGCCCAAAGCACGGCATTCGCAAACCAGTCCTTTGCCTTTACGTCCTTGAAGCGTGCGCTGAACTTGACCTCGGGCTCGCCCTGGAAGCGGTAGAGAACCGTGACGACCATTGCACGCGTCATTGTTTCCTCGGGAGCAAAAAGACCGCCGCCCTTTCCGTTCATAAAGCCGTTTTCCGTGGCGTACATGATCTCGTCATAGCTCCAACGTTTCGTGCTTACGTCCTTGTAGGGGGAAGTGTCGGCGGCGTTTATCGCGCTCGCCGCGCCGAGCGCCGTGCCCGCCGCTGTAAGCGTGGCAAGAAGCGCCGACAAAATTCTTCGTTTCTTCATTTTTTTGGTTTTCCTTTCGCTTTGCTTTCGTTCATTACATAAGAATATCCTTATGCTTATGATAAGTATATCATAAAATCACGAAAACGGCAACGGAGAATGATGCTTAAACACTAAATTCGGAGAACTGCATAAATTTGCAGGCAATTTTTTGTGCAGCCTGACGAAACGCTCTCTTGCCCCGGACTTCGGCATAATCGCGGTGCGTGGCTCGGACAGAAGGCACACGTTACCAGATAAATGGATTAGAAAGGCAAAGTGACAACTTTTCGCGGATTTTCCGGAAAAATATATTAAAGCTGTTGCAAACGGCTCGGGCATGTGCTATAATTACCGCATAAGGCTGTTGAAGCCGAAAAATTAATAATGCTCTTTATAAGGAGAGAGAAATTATGAAAAGACTGCTGACACTGGCGCTTTCGATCCTCATTGCCGTCTCGCTTTTGGCTGTCTGCGCCTCTGCCGAGGCATTTAACGCCGCCGGAGGCTGTAAGACCGAGACGACGGTATTTAAGGCGAATGCCGCCGACGTCGTCAAGGACGGCGAGATCACCGACGGCGAGTACGTCGAGCTTGATATCGACCGCAACGCCGAAAGCTCTGACTGCATGCTCAGCTACGAGACAGCCGAGGTATATGACTCGGCATGCGAGCTTCTGAAGAACGTGCATTTCTACCTTTCGTGGGACGAGGCGCACGGACTCAATGTTGCCGTCCGCGCGACGCTGCTTGAGACTCCCACGAACACCTCGCCTCAGCCGGACGACACGTATTTCGACGGTTTTCCGGGCGACGAATTTCTCTTTCAGTTCGGAATGATGTTCCGCGTTTCGGGCGCGGACGGTAAGACGGTCATGTCCCGCGGCATCAGCCTGAACACCGAGAGCGGCACGCCGCTTTACGGTCACTACAACGAGAACGGCTACACAGGCTCGCTCTCACACACCTGGGGAGAGGACTATTTTATCAAGATCGTCGGAAATACAGTTACATATGAGATATCCTTCCCGATAGAGTCCGTCCTTCCCGCCGCTTCGCTGAACGACAGCACACCGACTGACGGAGCACGGATGAATTTCGACGTGAGCGCAACCGGCGGAAGCCTCGGCGTGCTCCACAAGGACTCGAATATGTATGCGGTATCCGTCGGAGACGCGGGCTATATGGCTCAGTGGAACCTCTTCGAGTCACCGTCTCACGCGAAGGCTGTTTTCTCCTCGGAGCAGATAAAGAAGTCAGCGGACAGCGCGGAGACTACCCCCGCCGCAACGACTGCTGCGCCTGACGGCGTGCCCACCGACGTGCCCGACAGCACGAGCGCCGCTCCGACTCAGCCGATAACAACGAGGATAGAAAGCTCCGTTGTCACCTCTACGGCATACGTTACCGATTCGCACGGCGACGTGGTCACAGACGAGCACGGCGAAAACGTAACCGAGCTTGTCAGCGAGGTCGTCACCTCCGTCGTAACGGACGAGGTGCAAAAGCCTGTCGCGCCGAGCACCGGAGACCCGGCAGTTATCTCAGTTGTTGTCGGCGTGATAGCCGCCTGCGGCGCTGTGGTGGCAAAGCGTAAAAAGTAAATAGGTACACGTTAAAGCTTTCGGCTATGCGGCACGACCTGTCACATAGCCGAAAGCGGTATAATGCAGGACTTTACATATTATAACAATATTCGAAAGGAAGAACTATCATGAGAAAGAGCTTTGGAGCAAAGCCTATACTGTACCCCATGCCGGTGTTTATTATCGGCTCCTACGACGAAAACGGAACCCCCGACGCCATGAACGCCGCGTGGGGCGGCATCAGCGAGGCTGACGAAATATCCCTCTGCCTGAGCGCGGGACACAAGAGCGTCAAGAATATTCTCGCCTGCGGCGCCTTCAGCGTCAGCATGGCTACCGCCGACACCGTCGCTATGTGCGATTATGTCGGAATGGTCTCGGCAAACGACGTCCCGGATAAGCTCGCACGCGCGGGTCTTCACGCCGAGAAATGCGAGAACGTTAATGCGCCGATGTTTACCGAGCTTCCGATGACGCTCGAGTGCCGCCTCAAGAGCTACGATGGGGAAAGCTGCCGAATGGTCGGCGAGATCGTCAATGTTTGTGCAGACGAGAGCGTCCTGACCGACGGCGCCATCGACCCCGTGAAGCTTCGCCCGATCACCTACGACGCCGCACGTCACGGCTATTACGTGCTCGGCGAAAAGGTCGGAAACGCATTCGCCGACGGCGCAGTGCTGAAATGAGAGAAGGCGCCCAATTATACAGCTTATTCACCCACGGGAGGCTCGCGCCTCCCATTTTTGTGGTAAAAACGCATTTAGAGGAAAGGACAAATACCCCCCCGAAAATTTTCTGAAATTTTATTCAAAAAACTATTGACAAATAGAGGAATGGGTGGTATGCTGAGCATGTAAAAGGAAAACAAAGGAGGCGGATCAGATGCGAAAAAATATTGCTCTCGCAGGTGCTGTGCGCCGTCACAGGATGTGCCATGCGGCATATGAATATCCCCTCATTTTCGTCATACGCGGCGCATAGATCACATAGCAATGTGTGAGCTGTGCGCTTTTTTGCAAAATTGAGGAACGACTCGAAAAAAATGACAGAAATTCGCCGAGACCTACAAGGGCTACTTCGTAACGGGGCTGACTGTCGGAACGACATATGAGTTCCGAGTGTACGGCGACAGAGCTGCGTCCTCGACCTACGAAGCAGCAAGCTCAATAGTCAGCGCCACGGCTTACGCTACGACAGGTGTGGCATTGGCGCACCCGCTGAATAACCCGGATATCGAGGGTATAACTTATGATGGACATCAGCCGACCGCACTTGACTTTTCGGCGTCTGCCGGAACGCCGATATACGCAACAATGGCAGGGGAGATAACTGCTGTGGTGATGAGCTATGATAATGATTACCGCAGTGGCAAGACCGGTCAGATGAACGAGTACGGAAACTATATTGACATTAGAGTAAGTGACGGCTCAACGCTTAGATATGCTCATCAGCAGAAAACAAGTATTGAAGGAATATATGTCGGTGCGACTGTTTACGCCGGTCAGCAAATAGGCGAGGTCGGCGCGACGGGATACGTTCTCGGCGAGTTTCCTTATCATTTGCATTTTGAGCTGGTAGGCACGGGAGATGTTGAAAACTACTATCTCCATAACTAACAATAACACAAATGAACGGAGGAAAAGTGTTATGAAAAAAATAATAGCAATACTCATAACGGCAGCGGTTTTAATGTCTCTGTCTGTTATAGCCATTCAAGCAGTCGGCAGCGATAACATCGAGCTACCTGAAACGGACACTACGGCAACCGAAGCTGCAAAAGCGACGGAAGCCGAGCCGGAGATTACGGAAGCGGTTTCGAGCGAGCCGGAGACTACGGAGCCTGTTGTAACCGAGCCTGAGACGATGGAAGCAGAAGTCACAGAGCCTGAGCCTGAAATACCCGAAGAAATCCGCGGGATACTCGGCACGTTCTACTTAAAAGGCTATTTGGATGAGGCTGCTCTCAAGAGTGACCCGGAGTATTATCAGAAGGTCGATATTCGCGTCATTGAGGAATATAGAACATTGATCACATTCAATGCAGACAGAACTGTTGCATTTAGAGTGTACTATATCGGTGGAGCGTCAATGGTTTACGGCACATATGATGTGGTTGATAATAAGATCAACATCAAGCTCGACCTTGAAAACTCATTTTTCAAGGGTGGATATAAGTGCTCGTGCAAAAAAAACTCTGGTAACTTGCACCCGTATATGAATGATGAGTTTGTGTTTGAAATTGTAGACAATGACAAGATCGTCATGTCAGATACGGGCAAGTTTGGTTGCTATGTTGTTCGTAATGGAGACGCATTCGTTCGTGAGCAGTGGTGGCTGAACACAGTGACCGAATAACGAAGCATAACCCCAACCTAAACTAAAGCTAAAGCGAGGTCGGAAGCGAAAAAGGGCAAGCCCCGACGCTCCGACCTCGCTTTGCAGAACGGAAAGAACAAACTTAACTAAAAAGCAGGGCGGGATGCCATGTGCATCCCGCCCTGCTTTAGTTAATGCATTACACCGGTGTCGCTTTCAAGCTGCGTCAGATAGCCGTCGTAGTAGTAGAACGTGCTTCCGAGCTCGACTCCGAGCGACTGCAAATACGCTATCGTGCGTGCATTGTACGGATACAGCACGCGATCAGTGCGGTTCGAGAGGAACATCCTCGAGTAATATGTGTTGAGATTTCCCATTATATACGTATTGTCGCGAAGCTCGACTCCACGTCGGTCTGCCGAGGTCTTGAGCTGCTGTATGTAATGAATGTGCTGTGTGGAATGAATTCCGACATTGTTCTCGATTTTTACGTTAACGAACTGCTGATAGTACGAGCCGGAGCAGTCGACGAATTTTGCGCCCTTGTTCGGCTCGTATTCGTAATACCGCTGGTGACCGAAGCCGTAGCCCATGCGTAGCCAGTAGTTTCCGCTGATCGTACAGTTTTGCATGAGCGATTCCTGACCCATATTCGTGCTGCCCGACGTCGCCCAAAGCTCAACTGCCGCTGTGGAGTCCGTGCAAACGTTGTCCGTGAAGCTCACATTCTCCATGAGTACCGGGGAATTGTTAGAGTACTGGGAGGTCATGCAGTCATCGTAGCACTGATAGAGATAGCAGTTCGTGACGGTGTAGTTTTTACTGTTGCCCCAATTTTCAATGCCGTTTCCGATATCACTTCCGCCGATCCATCCGACAACGCAATTTTGAATCACAATATTTGTGCCTTCTATCGCCATGCCGTGGCGCGAGCCGTATTTGATAGCTAAATTATCAACGACAGTGAGCGGTGCGTTCTCGCTTCCGCCGCCGTCCACAATATCACCGTACAGCGAGAAGATTATCTCATCATACACATCAGCGGGATTTCCGCCGGAGCAGTACATATAAAACGAGCCGTCTTCTCTGCTGCGATAGAACTGCAAATCGTGCTTTAACGACTCGGCGAGTGACGTGAACTGAGCTTGGCTTTCAAACACGTCACGACCGTTTGTGACAATTCCGCGATTTGTGTTGAACGGGTGCGATGAGTCGTACTTGGCTGTGCGGATTCCCCAAAGCTCGCCGCCGTTAACGATCAGTGCGGCGATCTCCTGTGAGTCGGGATTTTCGGGATCGAAATGTGTTTTCTCGTCGAGCTTCCAGATGTTTTTGTATTCTGTCGCCGTCCATTTGCCGGTGGGTGTGTCGGTTTTGAGACGATTTGTGAAAAGCGGCTTTTCACCCTCGCCGTAAGCCGAATATGTTACACCGGGGATTATTCTCAGTGCGCGAAGCTTTCCGGAGGCTACCTTTAACGCTTCTGTTCCGAAAAACTCGCTGCCGCGTTCGAAAAAAACGCCGTCGCCCGCTTGAATTTTGCTTTCGACTACAAGCCCTCCCGCCTTGACGACGAACAGGTCGTCGACAGAGGCGAAAGCATCACTCGGCGAGTTGCCCTTGTTATCCGAGCTTCCGTTGATGCTTGAAACGTAGTAGCACGTGCCGGTAACGGTCGTGGGATCGATATCCTCCGCCGACAGGATCTCTTCGATTCGTGCGGCGGCGTCTGCCTCGTAGCTCGCGACGGTAGCATCGTCGACCTTCTTGTACGAGGTGTTTGAGGAGTAAGACTTGCCGCCAAGCTTGTTCTTGATCGCGTCCTCGGTAATGCCTTCGGCAATAGCCGTGCTTTTTGCATAGCCAGCGTAAAGCACCTTCAGCGAGTCGGCGTCTGTCGTGACGGTAAGCCGCAAGCGGACTCCCGTGGTTGTGTCGGCAAAGGCGGCTTCGGTGTCGTCACCGGTGAGCGAGGCGAAGTCAACGCTGATAACGGAATACTCTGTGCCGCCGATAGTGCTCCGCGTCGGCTTTACCTTGGTCGTGTATTCACCCGAGGCGGCGGAAAGAGTGAGGGTCACATCTCCCGATGAGCCCGCGTAGGCGGCGGTGAATACGTGGTAATTGCGCTGGTCGATGAGGAAGTACCTGCCGTCGAAACGGAGCGTGCCGCTGTTTACAGCGAGTGTCGGGTACTTGCCGTCGGTGCTCAGTGCGGATTCGACGGAGAAGCCATGAAGGTTTGTGTACAGACTCTCGGCACCGAATATTTTTGCGCCCGGCTCGGTGAGAGCGGTCTTTGCGATATCGATTCGAGAGATAAGAGCTGCTGCCTGAGCACGGGTCGTATTGTCGTGCGGCTTAAAGTATCCCGCGTCACCCTCGATAAAGCCTGCCGCGGCAAGACGCAAAACGTGACTTTTTGCCCACGAATCGATCTTCGTGCTGTCCTTGAAATCTGTTGAGGAGCTGCCCTCGGGAAGCTCTGTAAGACCGATATAATCGAGGAAACGCGAAAGCGCGGTTGCCATTTGAGCACGGTTCATAAACGAATCGGGCTCGAAGCTTGTGGGAGTCATTCCGTTTACGACGCCCGCCTTTTCAGCCCAGCCGACGGCACCGGCGTACCACGACTTGCTTTTTACGTCCTTGAAGGTATCTGTCGTGACCGCATCGCCGTCGCAAAGACGCATGAGCATCGTTACAAACTGTGCGCGGGTCATGTTTTCGTTTGGAGCGAATATGTCTCCGCCCTTGCCGTTCATAAGGAGGTTTTCGTTAACGTACCAGATGTACTTGAAAAACCACTTATTGTATCCGACATCTGAAAAGGGAAAGCGCGGTGAAAGAGATTCTGTGTCCTCGTCGGGGACAATGCTGTCAGGCTCAAAGCTGCCCGCAGAGGCTGCAAGGCACAGCGAAGAGCACATTAGAAGTGCGAGAAGTAACGAAAATAGCTTTTTCATGGCAGTTTCCTTGTTCGTAATTAAGTTTGGATCAAAGCGTGATGTGCTCCGGCAGTCCGAGACGGTATGTCACCTTGGGCTCTCCCTGTATCAGCGGGAGAATGTAATCGATGCACGCATCGGTCACGCCGTTGGCGCGCTCGTTTATGTAGTCGTCGGGGACGGTGCGAATAGCATTCGCGATCGACGCGATCTCGCGCGTTTCGAAGCTTATCGCGTACTCGCCGTCGGCGCGTACAGCGCACACCATAACTCCGGTCGCACCGTCGACGGCGCCGCGAGCGGCTGTTATTCCCGTTCTTACGGATTCTTCAATGTCAGTCGCCGAGGCAATGTGCGACGCGCAGCGCTGGCAGATATTCAGCTCGACCGAGCGCACCTTGCAGCCGATATTCTCCTTGACGATCTGCTCGAGAGCCTTTCCCGTGCCCGCAAGGTACTTGTGACCGAAAACGTCAGCCGCGCCGCTCTGTGTTCCCTCGCCGACATAGCGTCCGTCGGCAAAGCGCACGCCCTCGGAGACCGCGATAACGACGGCGGGCTTCTTCTCGAGTGCCGCTCTTACGTCCTCAAGGAAGCGCTCCGTGTCGAACACTCTCTCGGGAAGGTAGACGTAATCCGGCTCAACGCCGCAGACTCTGCCGCATACTGCTGCGGCTGCCGTGAGCCAGCCCGCGTCGCGGCCCATTATTTCAACGATCGTAACGGCGGGAATTCTGTACACCGAGCAGTCGCGGATGATCTCTTGC
>CAYYKO010000034.1:0-19562 GCA_964441695.1 uncultured Ruminococcus sp.
CATCCCGAACGCACCCAAGATCTTCCACGTTAACTGGTTCCGTACCGATGACGAGGGTCACTTCATTTGGCCGGGCTTCGGCGACAACATGAGAGTCCTCGAGTGGATCATCGACCGTTGCGAGGGCAAGGCTGACGCTGTTGAGACCGCTATCGGATACGTTCCGAAGGCTGAGGATATCAACATCGACGGTCTTGACATCACCGTTGACACCATCCGCGACCTTCTCACCGTTGACACCGAGTCCTGGAAGGCTGACGTTGAGAATATCAAGGAGTTCTACGCTCTCATCGGCGACCACGTTCCCGCAGAGCTTCACGAGGAGCTTGCTGCTCTCGAGAAGAGACTCGGCTGAACCAGCGCGACAGCGTAAAGCAAAAAATAATCATAAAGCCAAAAGGCGAGAGCACTCACGTGCTCCCGCCTTTTTTGACGCCGGTAAAAGGCACGCCCGCGTCCTCCGACCCACAAAAAAAGGATGCCCTCGAGGGACATCCCTTTTTTTGGCTTATTATACTGCTCTTTTCCGTCCGATAAGCAGCATCGCGCCGCACATTACAGCCATGAGCACGGGAAACGCGCCCGCCGCAAGCAGTCCCGCGCGGAGTGCCGAGCCCGACGTCGCCGAAGCGTTTGCTGCCATGTAGGCGCTCGATACGTGACCTGTCAGCCACGGACCGACAGAGCAGCCGACATCTCCCGCGAGCGCGAGAAATGCGAACAGCGCGGGACCCGAGCGCTTGCCGAAGGACGCGGAGGTCATCGAAAGAATGCCCGGCCACATGAGAGACACGCCGAGTCCGCACAGCGAGCAGCCGAGCAGAGCCATTATCGGAACGTGAACGAATACGGTGACCGCGTAGCATGCGGTGCAGAGCACGCTGCACGCGAGCAGCGCCTTCTTAATATTGATGCGCTCGCCGAAAATGCCGTACAGCGTCCTGCCGATGCCCATGTTCACCGCGAACAGGCAGGGACCGAGCAGATCACCGACAATTTTGGTAACGCCGAGTCCGTTTTCCGCGAACAGTGACGCCCACTGCGACATTGCCATCTCGGACGCGCCTCCGCAGATCATGAGCAGCAGCGCCGCGTACATGAGCGGCGACTTGTAATATTCCTTCAGCGGTGTGCCCTTAGCCTCGGGCGGGATATCCACCATCGGCACGCGCATAAAGAGGAATATATTGAACAGCGGGAGCAGAGCCCAGAAGAACGGGATCACGTACCAGAGCGAGTCTCCGACAAGCTTTAACAGCAGCGTCGACACGAGCACGACCGCGACGAGCCCCCACGAGTAGAACGAGTGAAGCAGGCACATTCCCGAGGTCTTCGCCTCTCCGGGCAGCGAGTCGACGATGGGACTGATGACGACCTCCGTCATGCCGCCGCCGAGCGCGTAGAAGAACATTCCGATGAATATACCCGTGAACGGGTCGATGAAATGCGGCAGGACGCCGAAGAGCACGAGCCCGATAAAGGAGAACACGTGAGCGGCGACGGCGCACGCGCGATAGCCGATAACGCAGGTGAACTTGACCATGACGGCATCGACCGTCAGCTGTATTAAGAATGTAGCAAGCACGAGGCTCGCAATGTTTTCGTAGGACACGCCGTAGTGCTCGTTGAATATAACAAAGAACAGCGTCGCGAGATTCACCGTTATCGCCTGGGTGATGTAGCCGAGGTAGCAGGCAATGAGCGTGGATTTGTAGCTTTTTTTCATTTTCCGATCTTTCCTTTGATGTTGATCCCTTCATTTAAGTATATGCGCCCGGCGCCACCGCCGACACGCAAGTCCCCGTAAGTATAACATAAAGGCGCGATAAAGTCAAGCCCTGTGTGAAACGGGTACCCGTCGGTAGGCTGTGCCGCGCAGCATGGTTGACCGACAAGCGTCGCAGAACACGCACCGCCGCGCATTACAGGGCAGCTTGCCGAGAGGGAATGAAGGGTACTTTGTGAAAAAAGTATAGTTTTTTCTCGGAAAATACCTGATAATTGTTGACAATTGCACTCATGTGTGTTAATAAAAATACGGAGAGCGTGGCATAGTGCTGCCTTCGTCCGTAAAAATCATATTCGGGAGGATTTCATCATGAAACGAATCTTAGCAAGCCTTTTGTCCGCAATTCTTTTTGTAAGCCCCGTAGGGCTCGGTGCTGCTCGGATGACAGTCGGCGCCGAGAGCTTCACTGACCCCGTCTATACCGTGTTTGACGTCTTCTCGGATGTGAAGCGGGATGACCTGTACGGCGAATACATGAACGAAGCTTTTATTTGCAACGTAATGCACGGCACAGGCGCGAGCCGCTTTGAGCCGCAGACGACTCTTACGCGTGCAATGCTCGTTACGGTGCTTTTCAGAGCGAACTTCGAGCCGCTCTTCCGCGGCGACGACGCAAAGGACGACAGTGAGCTTCGCGACGCGGGCGACTACGTCGGACAAAAATTCCGCGACACTCGCTCGGGCGCGTGGTACGAGAGTGCACTGAACTGGGCGTCGGAGCTCCATATAATTTCCGGCTACCCCGACGGCACGTTCAGACCGAACGCAGTGGTAACGCGCGAGGAGGCGGCTGTCATTTTCGCCCGCTACTATAAGCTGAAGGCGCGCCTTCTGCCGTCTGGCGAAAACGGCACGGTGGAGTACATCGCACCCGCAGACTATGACGAGATCGCCGAGTGGGCGCGCGATGCGTACCGCTTCTGCGTTTCGATAGAGCTGTTCGACGTAAAAAGAAAGGATGTCGACTACGACGGCACCGACACGTATTACTTCCGCCCGCAGGGCAGCGTGACACGTGCCGAAACGGCGTATTTTGCCTGCAAAATGTTCCGCCCCATGAGAGACTGGGAATTCAAGGATATCGAGGGCTTTGCAAAGTACCCGATACTCGAGTACGTTCCGTGCTTTGAATAAAATATGCAGAGGGCTTGCTGCGGCGAGCCCTCATTTTTTTCTTCGCGCGGCGAAAAGCAGTTGACACAGCGGAACAGCTGTGATACAATGAAGAAAATACACAAAAACGAAAGGCTTTCAAGAATTATGAATGATATTTTGAGCTTTGCCAAGGACACCGTGCTGTCAGGTCTCGAGCTGACGCTGTCAATGTCGGCGTTTTTTGAGAAAAAGGCGACCGTTCGCGAGACCGAGGAGCGCGACGGACTTACCGTCTTCCATATGAAGGATCCCGACGACCCGTCGACGGACTTCATTGACATTACCGCGCAGCAGGTCGGACGCACGGTGATCTTCTCGATAGATGCCTCGTTCCGTGCCGACATCGGAGCGGTGTATTCGCTGCTCGCCGACCGTGCTGTCAGCTTCCGCCTGTGCGAGAGCTGCGCGCCCGACGACATACTTTCCTTCGAGCACTACGGTCCGTGGTGGATGTTCCCCGACTTTGTCTCCTCGACCGATGAGATAAAAAGACGCTCGCAGAATGCGGTGCTGCGCTTCGGCAACCGCCACTGCCACCTGCTCCCGCTGTGCGGCGACAATATCAGAGGCGAGCTCGGCGAGAGCGAGGCATATATCGCGACGGGAAGCTCCGGCCTCCAGGCGATAAGCGGCGCTTTCCTTGCCGTCACCGTTGCAGACGGGCCGTTTGCGGCAGTCCGCGAGGGCTATGAGAATGCACGCGCGGTCGGCGCAATTCGTGTTCCGCTTCGCCGCGAGCGCGAGTACCCCGAAATATTCGACAGCTTCGGCTGGTGTACGTGGAACACCTTCTACCACGACATGACCAGCGCCAAGATCTACGAAAAGCTCGACGAATTCAAGGAAAAGAACATCCCGATAAAGTGGATGATAATCGACGACGGCTGGAGCCGCTACAACGGACTTCTCCTTGATTCCTTCAAGGAGGATCTCGAGAAGATACCCGAGGGTCTTGCCGCGCTTATTTCGAAGATAAAGAACGAATACGGCGTTGAGCAGGTCGGTGTTTGGCAGTCGTTCCTCGGCTATTGGCACGGCGTCGACCCGAACGGCGAGCTCTACGAGAGCCAGAAGGAAAACCTTGTAATGACGCCCGCAGGCGTGCCGATCCCCGCCTTTGACGAGGAGAGAGCGTTCGCGTTCTGGGATGCGTGGCACTCATACCTTGCCGACTGCGGCGTCGACTTCCTCAAGATAGACAACCAGAGCTCGATCTCGTACCGCGCGAGCGGAATCATGCCGAGCTGTGAGGCGGCGCGCATCGCACACAGCGCACTCGAGCGCTCCGTTATCAAGAATTTCGGCGGCGTTATGATAAACTGCATGGGCATGGACATCGAGGACGTGCTCTCGCGCCCGATGACGGCAGTCTCGCGCAACAGCGACGACTTCTACCCCGGACGTTGCAGAAACTTCGTGCCGCACGTCATTCAGAATGCGTATAACGCGATCTGGCACGGCGAGATGTACTACTGCGACTATGATATGTGGTGGTCGAGCCACGTTTCGGCGGTGCAGAGCGGCGTTCTTCGCGCGATAAGCGGAGGTCCTGTTTACGTCAGCGACGCCATCGGCGGGACCGTTCCCGAGGCTATCATGCCGACGGTCGAGGAGGACGGCACTATTCTTCGCTGCGACGAGATGGGACGCCCCACAAGTGACCTTTTCTACACCGATACGCGCCACACCGAGCGTCTTCTCAAGCTTTGGAACCGCAGCGGCGACGCGTTCATGCTTGCGCTTTATAACATCGCGCTCAACGAGCACAGCCGCACGATAACGGACACCTTCCGCCTGACGGATATTCCGGATATCGACCGCACACGCGAGTACGTGGCGTATAATTACTTCACACGAAGCGCCGAAAGACTCGGCGTTGATGACGTGCGCGAGGTGACACTCGAGCCCGACGAAACCGGACTTTACAATATCTATCCCATCCTCTCGGACGAGGGCGGCGAGTATATTATGCTCGGAAACACGGAGAAATATGCCGCTGTCGCTTCACGCGTGAAGACAAAGACGTATCTTTCGGATATTCTGTAATATGAACATCAGAAGGGCAAGCTTCGCGGAGCTGCCGCGAATTACGGAAATTTACGCCGCGGCGCGCGCATTCATGAGACGTGCGGGAAACACACAGCAGTGGGGCGGCGCCTACCCGTCGGAGGAGACCGTCCGCGAGGATATCGAAAAGGAACGCCTCTACGTCTGCGAGGAGGACGGCGAGCTTCTCGGCGTGTTCTGCTACTTTTTCGGCGAGGAGCCGACCTATCGCGAAATATTCGACGGCGAGTGGCTTGACGCGTCCGAGCTCTGCGGCGCGGAAGCTGCCGAGCCGTCGGCACAGCAGGGGGCGGCGGACACAACGTGCAGCCCTGCGGGGGCAGAGCACTACGGCGTTATGCACCGCGTGGCTGTCGCCGAGCACGCACACGGACGCGGCGTCGCCGCAGCGTGCTTTGAATTCTGCCTTGACAGGTGCTGCGACCTTCGCATCGATACACACCGCGACAATATCCCGATGCAGAGGGCGCTCGCTCGCGCAGGCTTTTCGCGGCGCGGTATAATATATCTCGCAAACGGCGACGAGAGAATAGCGTACCGAAAAGCACACGGAGTGTAAACGCAGCTTGAAAAAGCAGTATTCGGTGCAAAAAGCATTTTTGATCCGCCGCAAGCTATGGCGAAAAGCGAAAAAAGGCTCGGACACATCATTTCGATGTGTTCGAGCCTTTCTTTTCTTATTAAAGCTGATCTGCGATATCGTAAATGAGTCGTTCCGTCTTTTCCCAGCCGAGGCACGGGTCGGTGATCGACTTGCCGTAGACGCCCTCGCCGATCTTCTGCGCGCCGTCCTCAATGTAGCTCTCGATCATGAGCCCCTTGACCAGACGCTTGATGTCGGCATTGTGGCGGCAGCTGTGAAGCACCTCGTTTGCAATTCTTATCTGCTCGAGATACTTCTTACCGGAGTTCGCGTGGTTCGTGTCGACGATGACCGACGGATTCTTCAGATCCGCGTGCGCGGCATAGGTGTCCGCAAGGCGAGCAAGATCCTCGTAATGATAATTCGGGAACGACGCGCCACGGTCGTTTACATAGCCGCGAAGGATGGCGTGAGCGTAAGGATTGCCCTCGCTCATGACCTCCCACCCGCGGTAAATGAACGCGTGTGAGTGCTGCGCTGCCGTGATCGAGTTCATCATGACGGAAATGTCGCCCGAGGTCGGGTTCTTCATTCCGACGGGAATGTCAAGTCCGCTCGAGGTGAGTCTGTGGAACTGGTTCTCGACCGAGCGCGCGCCGATTGCAACATAGGAGAGCACGTCGTCGAGGTAGCGGTAATTCTCGGGGTAAAGCATCTCGTCGGCGCAGCTGAAGCCGGTCTCACGGAGCGCTCTCATGTGAAGCTCGCGAATTGCGATAATTCCGCGGAGCAGGTCGGGGTTGCCGGTCGGGTTCGGCTGGTGGAGCATGCCCTTGTAGCCGTCGCCGGTCGTGCGCGGCTTTCCGGTGTAAATACGCGGGATGATGATTATCTTGTCCTCTACCTTGTCCTGCACGTTGCGGAGGCGGGAGATGTAATCAAGCACCGAGTCCTCGTTGTCCGCAGAGCACGGACCGATAACGAGGATGAATTTGTCAAGCCGTCCCTCAAATACGGCTCTTATATCCTCGTCTCTTTTCTTCTTGAGTGTGCAAAGCTCGTCGGTCAGGGGATATTTTGCCTTTATGTCCATCGGGATCGGCAGCTTTCTTACGAAATTCATGTTCATCGTTGTGTGTCCTTTCTTTGCGGCTTGTATATTGTAACCGACAGGTGTTGCCTGTCAGAGGTCGCATTCGCTGTTGAAGCTTGATATGATTTGCTCGGCGACAGCTTCGACGCCGTGCCGAACCTCGACGCGCACGTCGCAGCTCGAGCGGTAGATGCCCTCGCGCTCGGCAAAGCGGCGGGAAAGCGCCTCTCGATCCGATGCCGTCGGGCGATCACAGGTCGGGATTATGTCCTCGAGCGGGCGGTCGAGGAAGAATATTCTGCCGTTTCGGCGCAGGGCGCGGACGTTTTGCTCCCTGAGCACGGCGCCGCCTCCCGTTGCAATTACAGCACCCGAGAGGGCTGCGGCGCGTCGCAGCGCGGCGCTCTCGGCGTCTCTGAAATATTCCTCACCGTGCTCGGCGAAAATATCGGAAATTTCCTTGCCCTCCGCCTCGCGCACGAGCTCGTCCGTGTCGACGAAGGTGCGACCCATTCGGCGCGCAAGCTCGCGACCGACGGTCGACTTGCCCGAGCCCGGCATGCCGGTGAGCACGATATTTTCCTTTTCGAGCGACACCTCGCGGAATATGCGCTCGGTAAGCGAGCTGTCGCGCACGTCCCCGGTAAAGAGCTCCGACGCGCGAACTGCCTGTGCGACAAGCATGTAAAGCCCGCCCTCGGAGCGCGCACCGGCTGCGGCGGAGTCGAGCACAAGCGAGGTGCGAAGCGGATTGTACACCGCGTCGACTACAGCCTTAAGGCAGGGAAAGCGCGATATGTCAACGGCGCTTTCGGGGATGCCGTCGCCGCCGTCCGCATTCGGAAACATGCCGCACGGAGTCGTATTGATTATGACCTGCACCTCACGGCAGCTCTCATATGCCGTCTCGTAGGGTATGGCGTCCTCGCGCGCCGTCCGTCCCGCCACCGTTACGCTCGCCGCGCCGAGACGTCTGCATGCAACACGCGCGGTGTGCGACGTGCCGCCCGTGCCGAGAATGAGCACGTCCCGCCCGTCAAGGCTGCCCGCGACCCGCTCAATGAGTGAGGAGAGCCCGAACAGGTCGGTGTTATAGCCGTAGAGCCGTCCGTCGTGCTTCACGACGGTGTTGACGGCTCCTATCTCCTCGGCGGCCGCGTCCGTCACGTCAAGGTATTTCATGACCTCGCGCTTATACGGTATTGTAACGTTTATGCCCTTGAAGTCGCGCTGTGTCATAAAGGCTTCGAGGCTGTCGGGCGGGAGCTCAACGAGCTCGTAGCTGTACGGCGCGATGCGGCGGTGTATTTCCTTTGAGAAGCTGTGCGGCAATTTCTCGCCGATGAGTCCGTATTCCATGCTGCCTCCGTGGCGCGTCAGTCGATGTGTCGGTCGAGCTTGAAGCGCATTATCTTGCGAAGAGTGTTCTTCGGGAACTCCGTCTCGCGGAGCTTTATCGTGCCGACCTTCTTGTAGGGCACGGTGTGTCTGTTGTAATCTGCGATGTGTCGGCTGAAGTACGCGTTTATATCGTCTATGCCGTTTTTCTCGAAGTAATCGAGATCCGGGAATATCTCGGCGCATATCATGTCCGACTTGTTCTCGGCGCGGCTGATACCCTCGTAAACGACGATGTCGACAATTCCGGGGATATCCGAAAGCTCGGTCTCTATCTCCTCGGGGTACACGTTCTTGCCGTTCGAAAGAATGATGAGGTTTTTGAGCCTTCCCGTAATGTACAGCCAGCCGTCACGGTCGAGGTGACCGTAGTCTCCGGTGAGAAAGTATCCGTCGCGGTCGAAGGCGTCACGCGTTGCCTGCTCGTTGTCGAGGTAGCCGAGCATGACGTTTTGACCCTTAATGCAGATCTCGCCGTCGCCGTAGTCGTCGGGGTGCTTGATCTTCACGCGCACGGACGGAATGACGCGTCCGACGCTGCCCTCCTTGACAAGCTCGTTTCGGTTAACGCTGATAAGCGGGGAGCATTCGGTGATGCCGTAGCCGTTCAGCACGCGCACGCCCATATCCTCGAAGAAATCGGCAACGGGCTGCGACAGCGGCGCGCCGCCGCAAACGACGAGCTTCAGTCGACCGCCGAAGAAGGAGAGAACTCCCGAGAAAAGGCGGCGTCTGACGGCGTCCGGAGCCGAGCGAAGCCGTGCGGCTACCGCAAAGAGCTGCGAGAGCGCACGATCCTTGCCGGTGTCGCGGGCGGTGTCGAGAATCTTGCGGCGGAAGGTCTCAAGGTAAAGCGGAACAAGGATGAGGTGCTCGGGACGCTCGTTTTTCAGCTCGCGCATAATGTAGCGAAGACCCGACGAGATATAGACCTCCGCGCCTATAATGAGGTTTCCGAGAATGCCGACCGTCGAGCCGAAGGTGTGGTGCGGCGGCAGAAGACCTATCGTTTTCGAATAACCGCGAATGAGAGACAGTCCCGCGGTAATGTCGAAGACAAGCGCGCTCTGCGAGAGCATAACGCCCTTGCCCTGACCGGTCGTGCCCGAGGTGAACACGATGAGGGACGCCTCGTCGGGTGAAATTCGCGCATCCTCGTAGGAGGTGTCGCCGTGCATGCGGGCTTCGATGCCGTCGGCGATCATTGAGGAGAGCGTGTGCTCGCAAGCACCGTCCTCGATGGCGACGGTGTGTCGGGCGGGAAGCTTCTCTCCGATGACGGAGAGCTTGCTCTTTATAATATCGTTTCCGCAGAACAGGTGTGTGACGCCTGCGCGCTCGGCTGTCGCCGCAAGCTCCTCGGCACTCCAATCGGCGTCAAGCGGAACGACGACGGCGCCCACGGAGAGCAGCGCAAGGTAGGAGCACACCCAGCCGTAGGACAGCTTGCCGATAAGTGCGGTGCGACCGTTCTTCACGCCGAGCGCGAGAGCCGAGGTCGCAAGCGCGCGAACGTCGTGCCCGAGGCGCGAGAATGAAATTTTAACAGACTCGGCGTCGCTCGGACGCACTCTGTAGGAGTAGGCGATGCGTTCGCCGTATTTCTCGGTCACGTCCTCGACGAGCTCGCGAATATTGATATAATTTTCAGTAGGGTAAAGCGGATAATCTTTCATAGCAGCTACCGTCCTTTACATAGGTATAAGTCGGGCGTCGTGCCCGCGAAGCATATTATAACACAGATTCGTTGAAAAATCAACAACCATTTCCGTGCCACGCTCCACCTGACAGGATACCGCCGAAATGTTGCGGAATTGTTGTTGCTATGTAAAAAAACATAGCACTCGGCGTTTTTGAAGGAAATTGCGGTCGCCGTGTGGTATAATATGTGCAGAGTGTGCCTCTGCGAGTCACACCGAGGGCTTGCGCCTACCCATTTCACCCGCAGCTTGCGGAAAGGAAAGCAAAGTGAAGAAAGCTACTGCATGTGCCGTGCGTATCACGGCGCTCGTCGCGCTTTTGTGCGCGCTGACGGCATACGTCTTGCTCGACACCTTCGTTATCGAGCATAAAATATCCGAGGTGAGCTCTGCGCCGCCTGAGTCCGAAAGCGTCACTGACACCGAGCCCGAGTACGAGCTTCTGAACGCCTACAGCGACAGCGAGCTCTCTGTAATTCTGAAGCACTACAGAAAATACGATACCGATATATACCTTGCCGACATCAGAACAGATTCGCCCGAGTATCTGAAATGCGCCTTCGCGCACGATACCTACGGCAAAAACATAAAGGAAAAAACGTCTGAAACGGCGCGCCGCGTCGGGGCTGTCGTTGCGATCAACGGCGATTATTACGGCGCACGCGAGAGCGGCTTCGTTATCCGAAACGGAGAGCTCTACCGCGCCGTCCCGTCGGGAAAGCTCGATTCGCTCGTTGTCGGCAGCGACGGAAGCTTCGAGGTGATAAGCAATCGCGGTCACCGTGCTGCGGAGCTGCTTGAGGACGGAGCGCGTCACGTGTTCACCTTCGGGCCGGGGCTCGTCACGGACGGCGAGATATGCGTCAGCCGCACCGACGAGGTCGAGCAGTCGATGAACAGCAACCCGCGCACCGCGATAGCTCAGATAGGAGAGGGGCATTATGTCTTTCTCGTCTCGGACGGAAGGACAGTGAAAAGTGAGGGACTTTCGCTCTACGAGCTTGCCGAATTTCTCAAGGACATCGGCGCCCGCACAGCCTACAATCTCGACGGCGGAGGCTCATCGACCATGTATTTCATGGGAGAGATAGTGAACTACCCGACAACGAACGGAAATAAGCTCAGTGAAAGGAGCGTAAGCGACATTGTATACATCGGACACTGACAGACGCGCGTGGTGCGTGCGCGCCCTTGGCTTTACATCGGCGAGCGTGCTGTGCGCCGCCCTCGGCGCAATATATGAGCTGTTCGCGCACGGCGTGTATTCTTATGCAATGCTGTACGCCTTCGCCGTGCCGCTTGTCGGAGGGACGCTGCCGTCGCTTATAATGGCGTGCCTCGGACGTCCGTGCAGCCGCGGCATTTCCTTCGAGCTGTACGCCTTCGCACTGGCGTCGGCATGCGTCGGCAGCATTGTCGGCGGTGTGCTTGAAATATACGGAACGTCGAGCAGGCTGCTCGTGCTGTTTTTCATTCTGTCGGCTCTGTCGGCGCTCGGCGCCGCCGCGACAGCGGTAATATCCGCCGTAAAACGGAGAGGCGAGACGCGCGACATAAATTGATGGGAATATTATACACCTACCGTGAATAAAAAGTCAATGGTAAATCCGCCGAAGCTTCGGCATATAGTGCGTCGCTCGGGCAACTGTCTGCCGAAAGCGGCGCACTTTTATGTGACGCCTTGACACGCGATGCCGTATTTTGATATAATAATTACATTCGTGTCCGCGCTCGGCGCAAAAATGCGACACGAGAGGTGCTACATGAAGAAACTGACAGTTCGCCGACTGACCTATTCCGCCGTGTGCCTCGCGCTTGCGATGGTGCTCCCGCTTATTACCGGAAACGTGCCGCGGGTCGGCAATATGCTCTGCCCGATGCACATTCCCGTGCTGCTTTGCGGCTTCATATGCGGCGCGCGCTGGGCTCTTGCCGTCGGAGCTGTCGCACCGCTTATCAAGAGTGCGTTCTTCGGCGTGCCCGTAATGCTCCCGATGGCGCTGTCAATGGCAGTCGAGCTTGCCGTGTACGGTGCGGTGTCCGGGTTCCTTTCGCGTCGGCTTCGCTCTCGCGGCGTTTTCGGTCTGTACGCGTCGCTGCTCGGGGCAATGCTCGCGGGTCGCGCGGCGTGGGGAGCGGCACGTGTGCTGCTGTCGCTTGCGATGGGAGATAATTTCCCGCTTTCCGCCTTTGTTGCTGGAGCCTTCACGAATGCCGTGCCGGGTATCGTGCTACAGCTTATCATTATCCCGCCGACCGTGGCGGCGCTGCGCCACCTTGACATGTCCCGCGGCAACGCTTGACAAAGCCGCCGCTTTGTGCTACAATATATAAAAACGAGCAGGGGTGCTGTCCCGCGGGACGGCTGAGATGCCATACGGCGAACCCTTTAACCTGATACGGGTAATACCGGCGTAGGAAGCAGTGCAATATTTTCGCCTTCTCAGCGTCGAGCCCGTGCTCGGCGCTTTTTGTTTCGAGGTGTGCTATGAGAAGAAAAAGAGTAATGTCGCTTTGCGAGTGCGGCGTCCTGCTTGCGATGTCCGTGACACTCAGCCTTATTACGGTATGGCGAGCGCCGATGGGCGGCTCTGTAACGCTGCTTTCAATGCTGCCGCTGCTGACGGTCGGCGTGCTTCACGGCTACCGCTGGGGACTCGGCACGGCGTTTGTGTATTCGCTCATACAGCTCGCTGCGGCTGTGGCGAGCGGCAATGTTTTCGCTTATTGCTACACGCCGACGGCAACGGTCGTCTGTGCGGCGTTTGACTATATCGTGCCCTTCACGCTGATGGGGCTGTCGGCTGCGGCGCGCGTGAGTGACATGAACGAACGCCGACTGCGCGTGCGCTTTATCGCGGTGACAGCCGTGCTCATCACGCTCCGCTTTGTCTGCCACTTCGTGACGGGCGTCGTTATCTGGGGGCAGTGGGCGCCGGAGGGCATGGGAAAGCTCGTTTACTCGCTTATATATAACGGAACGTTCATGCTGCCGGAGCTGATACTGACGGTAGTCGGCGCGGCGGTGCTTACCGGGAGTCGTCAGCTCATGCGCCTGCTTTGCCGCTGACGCCCTTGACCGCCGCAATTAAAACGCTCTCGCAACGACGGGAGCGTTTTTTACGTGAGCTTGACAAATCGGCGCAAAGACTATATAATATCTCATGGAAGATAAATCTTGCTTTCAGGAAGAGATAAGGATATGCCGGATATTATTATATTTGTGATCGAGCTGCTCGGCACGGTGTCGTTTGCCGTGTCGGGGGCTATGACCGCGCTAAAGCACAGAATGGACGTCTTCGGCGTGGCAATACTCGGACTTGTGACCGCGGTCGGCGGCGGGGTCATTCGCGACCTTGTGCTCGGCATCACGCCGCCCGCCACCTTTCGCGACCCCGTGTATTCTCTCGTCGCGGTCGGCACGTCGATCATAATCTTCATCCCCGCCGTGCGGCGCGTGCTCACGCGTCATCAGCAGTTCTACGACACGGTGATGCTCGTCATGGACTCGCTCGGACTCGGCATTTTCACCGTGATGGGAATAAAGAGTGCGTACACCGTCGCGGGCGAGGAGGGAACGTTTCTGCTGCTGTTCGTCGGTGTCGTAACGGGCGTCGGCGGAGGCGTGCTTCGCGACGTGCTCGCGGGGGATACGCCGTATATTTTCGTAAAGCACTTTTACGCCACGGCGTCGCTTATCGGCGCGGCACTGTGCATTGTCACGCGCCGCTTCTTCGGAGAGGCTGCCGCCCTGCTTGTCGGCGCCGCCGCGACCGTGATACTTCGCTTTCTTGCGGCGCACTTCAAGTGGAGCCTGCCGCGCGCGGAATAATTTTAATTACAGAGGAGACACACATGACGGAATTTGAAAAAATGCACTCGTGCAGCCTTTATCTGCCGAACGGAGACGAGATAATGTCCGAGCAGGAAAAGTGCCTTGAAAAGCTATACGACTACAACGCCACACGCCCGTCCGAGGGCAAAAAGCGCGAGGCGCTGCTTCGCGAGATGTTCGCCGAGATCGGCGAGGGCTGCTACATCGAGCCGCCGTTCCACGCAAACTGGGGCGGCCGCCACGTTCACTTCGGAAAGAATATTTACGCTAACTTCTCGCTGACGATGGTCGACGACACGCACATCTACGTCGGCGACTACACGAAATTCGGTCCGCGCGTCGTTGTTGCGACCGCAGGTCACCCGATCCTTCCCGAGCTGCGCGAAAGGGCGTATCAGTATAACGCGCCCATTCACATCGGACGCTGCTGCTGGATAGGAGCGGGAGCGGTGATACTTCCCGGCGTCACGATAGGCGACGGAAGCGTTATCGGCGCGGGAAGCGTGGTAACGCGTGATATCCCCGCGAACGTCGTCGCCGTGGGAAACCCGTGCCGCGTGCTCCGCGAGATCGGCGAGCGCGACCGCGAGTATTACTTCCGCGATATGAAGATAGAGCTTTGAGAGGGGACTTTGATATAAAAAGGGTGCAGTCACGCGTGTGTCTGCACCTTTTTGTTTACAGTATTATCGCCTCGACTATCAGCACAACAAGCGGGCAGGCGACGGCTACCTTGAACATATTCTGCCCGAGAGCCGCCATTATAACGCCGACGACAAGTGCCGCAGCACCCGCCGCGGGATGGCGCGTCGCGTCGATTATCGCGGGGACGGTCATGACCGACAGCGTGACGTAGGGCACGTAATACAGGAACGAGCGGAGCGTTCGGTTCTTTATCTCGCGGCGGATGAGTACGAGCGGGAGCACGCGAATAAGATACGTGACCGCCGCCATTATGAGTATGTATATCCAGATCTTCGTGTTCATGTGATTCTCCGTGGGTAGTTTGTCATTCTCCGTCCTCGTCGTCGGGTATCGGACGGAGCAGCGCCGCCGCGAGAGATATCGCAACGGTGAGGATTATGGTCTTCGTGCCCGACGGTATGAAGTCGAAGAACGAAAGCCGGTTTACCGCGGTGCTCAGTGCGAAGCTTGCGATAACGCACACGCCGATTGCACGGCTCTTGACTGCGGGTGGGATGACAATGGCGATAAACATTCCGAATATCGCGACTCCGAGCGCGCTGACGGCGAAGGCGGGGATGACATCTCCGACGATAACGCCGAGAGCCGTTCCGAGCGACCAGCCCGGCAGCGCCGTAAGTATCGCGCCGTAGGCATACGCGGGCTCGATATAGCCGTCGCGCATTACATTAACGGCGAATATCTCATCGGTCAGGTCAAAGCCGATGAGAAGTCGGTGGTAAAACGGCGTGTCCGGCGAGAACTTCTGGCTCATGGTACACGCCATCAGAAAATATCTCGCGTTTGCGACAAGCTCCATCAGGGCAAGCTCCGCATAGCCCGCGCCCGCGCCGATGAGCGATATCGCGGCGTACTCGCCCGCAGAGGCGTTGTTGAGAAGGCTCGCGACAAAGGCCTGAAGTGCGGAAAAGCCCGCCTTGCCCGCCGCGATGCCGAGCGCGAACGACACGGCAAAATATCCGAGCGTGATGGGAACGCCGTCCCGCACGCCCGACAAAAACAGTTTTTTCTTATTCATAAGCAGTACTCCGACTGAAAAATAATGCATAGTATATTGTACAACTACTCGCCGTCGATTTCAAGCACCCACGCGAATTTTCGTGGAAAATCGTGTGTTTTCGGCGCGAAACTCTCAAAAAACGGTCGCTTTTTTCGCCCGCAGGTGATAATTATCTTCACGGCTTCGGCGAAAAGAGTATTCCGTGATTCAGTGGTCCGTCGACGGTGAAGGCACTAAAGCCGTAGGGCGGCGCACAAAACAAAAAAAGCGGGATGCCGAGCACCCCGCCCTTATTATACCTTGAATGCACTGCCGCGCCTTATCGGCGCCTCCGATTTCGAATCAGCACGAAGCCGATGAAAGCGGCGATCAGCATAATGCCTATCGCTATTGCGAGGTCGAGCACGCCCGAGCCGAGCATGAACGAGGTGTTTCCGATATCGGCGAGTGTGAATTGTGGCATGCTGTGTTCCTCCGCTTTCTCAAATGTTTCTCGATTACAGCATCATTATAGCACGGTGGGAATTGTTTGTCAACACTTGATTCACAAAAAATCAATAATTGTATGCTCCGCGTCAGCGCCGACGGCGCTTATAGACCCTGCCGTTTTTTCTGTCGCTGATATCGCACCGAACGAAAAGCACAGCCAGACGAAGCGTCAGCGCCGTGACGGCAAGCGCCGTTGCTGCCGCAGGGATTATGTATTTTGCGGGGACGGCAGACCCTGCCTCGTCAGCTCTGCCCTCGAGAAGCAGCTGCGAAATGCCGTCAGCGTCAAGCTGCTCGCTGTATGCCGACACCTCGGAGAGGGCTATATTGACCCGCGAGGCGGAGTAAACGATAACGCATATGTATGACACCCTGCCGAGAGACGAATATTCCGACAGGTCGCACAGAATACGCAGGCTGTCACCGTCGCGGTAATATTCCGCGTCCTTCATCGAAAACTCGGCGCGGCAGGAGTTGTTTCCGAAGATAAACACAAGCTGCGTGTCCGCCTCGGCGTCGAGCCTCAGCCGAAATTCCGTAACGGGCGCGCGCGAAAGGTCGATGCCGCCCTCCGGCGAGACAAGGAAAATTCCCGCAGACGACGACGGGTCGGTAATGCAGCACAGGTGTCGCGGCGAGCTGTAGCTGTCTCCCGATGCGGAGGTGACACACGACATTCCGTAGCTTCCGCGCCAGCCCTTGCTGCTGTAGCTTGAGGAGAAGTCCCAAAGCGGCGCGTGCCCGGTAATGCTCATCGAGTCGAGAAGACGGTGGTCATCCGCCTCGGCGGCGAAGAAGGACTCGCCCTCAGCCGAGCTTCGTGCCTTAAGCGCGCTGTAGCTCTCGCGCGAGAGCGCTTCGCCGTTTTTCTCACACGAGAGAAATACGAGCCGCGCCGACGTGCCCTCACAGCTCTCGCAGAAGACCTCGTAGCCTGCCGTCGAGTCGCCGACGGACGCGTCGAGCGGATACAGCACTGTGGTGTAAAGCGGCGTCGACGAGCTTGGGTGGAGGGAATTCCGTATGCTTTCATACCTTGCGGACGGAGCGTCGTCCGACGCGGTGTACAGTATCGACCACGGGATATCTCCGAGCGAGGCCAGGCAGTCGCCGAACACGGCGCAGAAGAGCTCCGACGAGGCGTAAAGCCCGTCACCGTCCGACAGCTCGACCGACACGGTAATGTCGGGCAGATGGTGCGAGGCGGCGCCGTACACAAGGCGTGATATCAGAGCGATGCTCGAGATTCCGTCATAGAGCTCGTCCTCGCCGATGCCCGTGAGGCGCGTGGAATTCGCACCGGACGAGATGACAAAGGCAGATATTCCCGAGTAGCGTCGGCTGAGAAACGACGCGGCAGCGGGGTAGCAGTCAAGCTGTGCGAGCTCGCCGCGGCGGGCGACCGCCTCCTCTGACGTGTTCGACGCACCCTTTGCGATTTCCTCGGCGACACCCGTGACGCTCGCGTCGGCAGAGGAAGCGGTCGAGCAGACGAGGCGAAGGTATACCGATACTCCGATGGAGCTGTAGAAGTTCATGTCGCGGTCGAGCTCGCTTAAGTATTTCACATTGATGCCGTAGGTGAAGCCTCCGCGAGACACGGTGCTTGACGAGGCGGAGCTGTCTGTGATGAGACGCGCAAGGTCGATGTCAAAGAGCACGTACTGCACTCCGGATTCAAAGACCGATATCGGGTTTGCGCCGTGCAGCGCGTAGGACGTGCCCTGCGGCAGATTCGGAGTGCGTGCCGAGGCGAAGCGACGGGGAGTGAGCCGCTTCTCGCCGCTTTCCGTTATCACGGCGACGTAGAACACATTGTCCGCGTGCGCGTGAGGATATGCCTCGAGAGACGCGGAGAAGGAAAAGCGCGAGGTCATCCGTATTTTTTTCAGAAGCACGCTCTCGCCGGGAGAGGTCATGCTCTCCGTGAAAAGCCCGAGGTAGCTGCCGGAGTACGCGGAAACGGTCTCGGAGTCTATCCTTCCCGTCGCGACAAGCTCCGTGCCGCTTATCGTAAGCGTGGTGAAGGAGCCGTGCTCCGCTTCGAGCATGTCACCGAAATATACCGAGATCGAGTCGAGCACGACAGGCTCGTCGCCTGACACCCTGAATAAAAGCCCGACCGTGCCGTCCTCCGCCGTCGCCGTGCGTATCGGGGACGAGACCGAGCCCGCCGACAGCGAATGTGACGGCTCCGCAGAGCCGTCAGCGGAAAGCGCGGAAACGTTCGCCTCGCCACTGCCGCAGCCGACAACAGCGAAGGCGCGCCTGCCACGCTCGCCGACGCCTTCGAAATTAATATGCAGCCTCGCTGCGCTGCCCGCTCCGACGGTGATGCTATCGCCGTCGAGCGAGATGTCGCCCTGACCCGACGTCAGCGAGACAATACCGTGCTTTCGAAGCGCGTCGAGCCTTTTCGACGGCACCTCCGCCGGAAGCGAGCTTGTGACCGTAAGGCTCTTTTCGGAGCTTTCCTGCGTGACCGTCAGAGAAAGCTTCTCGAGGGAGAGGGAGCCGTAGTCCGACGCGTCAAGATAAATTACATATGCCTCGTGCTGATATAAGGAAAGCTCGACGGCGTAGCTGCTGCCGCTCGTGTCCGCAAGCTCAAGCCGTACCTTGACGCGCCCGCTGTCGCTCGACGCGCCCGTGCCGATGTAAAGCCCGAGCACAAGAGCGCCGTGTGTCTCATACGGTACCGTTTTATCATCCTCATCCTTTGAGGTAAGGTCGTAATTTATGCCGATGCTGTCGGAGCTTGACGGCATTACCGTGCGGAAGATCGCGTCAAGCCCCACGCCGACGGTGCTCTCGCCGCGTCCGCCGACGCTCTCGGGCGTCTTCGACGAGCCTGCAAGAGCCTTCGCGTCGCGCGGAAGCTCAAAGCCGTCGATGCTGCTGTATTCCGTGCCCGTTATCGCCGCGCAGCGAAGATATTTCTCACTGCTGCGCTCTGTGTCGGCAGCGACAGAGCCCGCTGCCGCGAGCAGCACGACGGACGATATGAAAAGCGCGAGTATTATCCGATATTTCCCTGACATTTCCGCCTCCGAGGGTCGCTTTCGTGTATTTCCCCTCTATTATAGCATTTGTGCGCCTTTTTTTCAACACATTAATGTAACGGCACGTCCTCCCCGCGTGCTTTCGGGCAAAAGAAAAGGCTCGGATGCCGAGCCCTGCTTGGAATAAGAAAAGCCGTGGTGTCGAGCTCTGCGGAGATTAGAAAAGCCTCGGCATCAAGCTGCCGAGGCTTTTTACTGTTCGTCTTATCTTACGCCGAGCGTGAGGTCGCCGTAGGTCGGGTAGCACCAATACTCGCGACCGACGATCTTCTCGATCTCGTCGGCGGCGTCGCGTGCGGTCCTCATTGTCGGAAGGATGCTGTCGCGGCAGAAGCGCGCACCCTCCTCGCTGTCGACTATCCTTGACAGGCTCTCGACATGCTGCGCCAGGCATATGCCGCGCTCGTAGAGCTCGTCGGTGAGATCAGACAGGCGGTAGAGAAGCTTCTCCTCCATGCATATCGACAGACGCGCCGAGATCGCCTTCTTCGCCGCTGCGCCGTCCGAGAGCACCTTCGAATACTTGACCGCTGCGGGAAGTATGTCGTGGTTTATCATATCGGTCATTGTGGCAGCCTCGATCTGCACGAGCTTCACGTAATTCTCGAGAAGTATCTCGCAGCGGCTGTGTACCTCCTTCTCGGAGAGCACGCGCATGCGCTCGAGCATTTCGACGTTCTTTTTAT
>CAYYKO010000035.1:0-18856 GCA_964441695.1 uncultured Ruminococcus sp.
TAGAGCGCATGACTGTTAATCATGATGTCACTGGTTCGAGCCCAGTTGGGGGAGTCCAAAAGCACTTCTTACGAAGTGCTTTTTTCTTTTTTCTGTTTGCCTTGGAATACAAAAATCGAATCCCACTTTGCTAAACTCAGCGCACCTGTGTCTCACAAGTGCGCTTTTTTCTTTCCCGCTCACCGATACGTGCTTCCGCGCGATTCTGAATCTTATACCACGCGTTCAAGGCGCGGTTTATCTACATGTATTCAATCTTTTCCTCCATGCCGGCTTTAGCGAGCGGCTTCCGAGCGAAAGAGGATCCCACGAGACGACATATTTATTGAAATAACGTCAATGTTAACGTTCTGTTAACAAAATGTTCCGCCGTCTGCTGTACAATATTGGCATGACGGGTAGCGGTTTTCTCGCCGCGCCTATTTCAGATCGGAGACACAAAGATGACAAACAGTATCATCACCTATTCGCAGACACCGAAGCAGGTCCGCGAATTCCTCGACGAGGTCAAGTATGACCCCGCCGACAAGCTTGATTCTCGCGTGCTCGATTACGTCGCGCGAGGAGGCGAGCGCCTTGGCTCGCTTCCTGCCCTCCTTCCCGAAGGTGTACCCTCGGGTGAGCTCACGCTGTGTGACGCGGGCTCGGGCATTACCTACATCGTTCCGGAGTCCGAGAGAGCTATCTTCTCGCCCTCCCTTACGCCGAACCTTGACAGCAAATTCACCGTCCGCTTCGACGGCGAGACCGTCGCTCAGGGAACGCTCCGCCCGACGGATCCGCTTCGACAGATAGACGGCGAGGATGGCTTCTATAACGGACGTGACCTCGGCGGAATCGAGTGCGACGGCGGTCATATCCGCTACGGCATGCTCTTCCGCGGAAGTGAGATAAATAATGAAGATACCGCTCGCCGAATTCTCGTCGACCGACTCGGTGTTCGTGCCGAGCTTGAGCTTCGCGGAGTGTCCGAGCACCGCGCAACGAGCTCGCCCCTCGGCGACGATATTCGCTATTTCCACCCCGAGCACCATCAGTTCTATACTGTAAGCAATCCCGAGACATGGAAGCAGTTCATCCGCTTCACCTTCGACTGCGTCCGCGACGGACTGCCGATGTATTTCCACTGTGCCGCAGGCGCAGACCGCACGGGTACCTTCGCGTGCATCATTGAGGCGCTGCTCGGCGTCAGCCGCAACGACATCGACCTCGATTTCGAGCTGACCAATTTCAGCCGCGACGACGATGCGTGGAGACTTCGCTCCTCCCACGCGTGGCGCGGACTCATGTTTGAGCTTTACGAGGAGCTTCCCGCACGGCGCACGCTTCGCGACCGCGTGCTCTCCTTTGTCGGCTCGCTCGGCTTTACCTCCGAGGAGATTAACGCCTTCCGCCGTGCCATGATCGACGGCGAGCCCGAGGACATTGACCTCGATAGGATAAACGACGTTAAGGTCACCGAGTTCTATCAGGTCGACCCGACCGTCGACGAGTATCTTCAGAATACTCATTATACAATGCGCGACCCCGTCGCCTCCCACGTGCTTGAGTATGCTTCGCGTCAGACGGGCCGCGATAAGTCAAAGCCGCTCTCTTACACCTTCGACACGAACGGTGCAGAGCTTCACATCCACGACCGCGGCGCGCACACCGAATATGTTGTGACCGACGGCACGGTTTCGGGTCTTGTGCCCGGCGTCGATTCGACATACACCGTCGTCCGTAACGGAGAGGTCGAGGACTTCGGCATAATCCGTGCAAACGGCACGCTTCGCGCCATCGACGGCGGCATCGGACTTCGCAATGTCCGCGACCTCGGCGGACTGAAGTGCGACGGCGGTACGGTAAGATATTCCCGCATCATCCGCGGAAGCCAGATCGAGGATGCAACGGAGGCACGCCGCGTGCTCGTTGACCGCCTCGGCGTTCGCGCGGAGCTCGACCTGAAGGGCGATATGTATTCCTGGGCTGAGAATTCGCTTCTCGGCACGGATATTCGCTATTGCCGCCCGAGAGACTGCCGCTGGTACCGTCTCGGTGACGGCGCAACGTGGCGCGAGATACTCAGCTTCGTATTCGACAGCGTCGGAAAAAATGAGCCGCTTTACGTGCATTGCGCGGGAGGTGCTGACCGCACCGGCACGCTCGTGTGCATAATTCTCGCCCTTCTCGGCGTCAGTGAGGAGGATATCGAGAAGGATCTCGAGCTGACGAATTTCGCAAACACCGGCCGCACGCCGCTTCGAAGCAGCATGGACTGGAGAAAGTTCCGCGTCGAGATAAATTCCGTCGTCGCAGGCAAAAACTTCAGCGAGCATGTAATTTCGTGGGTCGCGTCACTCGGCTTTACCGAGGACGAGATCAACCGCTTCCGTCGCGAGATGATCACAGGCTGCCCCGAGAAGGTAGACCTTGTCGGACTCAACAATACACACATCGTCGAGTACAGCCACACGAACCCTGCGGTCGAGGCTTATCTTTCCGATGTTACCTACGACTACTCCGAGCACGAGACCTCGTATATTCGAGATTATATCAAGCGTGACGCCGATTACGATAAGGCACTGCCCTTCGGTGCAAAGCTACACACGGACGGCGGTGTGCTCCGCGTTTACGACAGATACACGGGCATCTCCTACGAGGAGAAGGTCGTCGAGGGCGATATCTGTATAAAGAACGTCTGCCCGCGCATCGGAGCGGATTACACGATAACCCGCGACGGCGTCGTGACGGAAAGAGGCTTCCTCAGACCGATCGGCGCGCTCCGCATGATAGATTGCGGAACGGCTGCTACCAACATCCGCGACCTCGGCGGTAAGTACTGCAAGGGCGGTCGCATCAGCTACGGCAAGCTCTATCGCGGAAGCGCATTCCACGAGCCCGAGGCAGCACGTGCAATTCTCCACGACAGACTCGGCATCGGCGCCGACCTTAACCTTCGCGGTAAGGAGGAGGCTCCCGAGGACTACTCCAAGCTCGGCGAGGATATCCTCTACTGCCGTCCCGAGCATTGCCAGTGGTACACGATAGCAAGCAAGGAAATGTGGCAGCAGATAATGACCTTCGTATTCGACTGCGTCGAGAAGGGCGTGCCGCTTTACTTCCACTGCTACGGCGGAGCCGACCGTACAGGAACGCTCGCATGCGTTATCGAGGCGCTTCTCGGCGTATCCAAGGAGGATATCGAGAAGGACTACGAGCTGACAAACTTTGAGCAGTGCGATGTCGGAACGAGACTTCGCACGATGACGGGCGAGTACCAGTGGGGCTTCCTCATCAACCAGCTCGACAATCTTCCGGGAGAGGGAGATTGGCGCGAGAAGGTCGAGAAGTGGATAGTCGAGGAGCTTGAGATCGACGTCGAGCGCATCAGAACCTTCAGAAAAATAATGGTAGACGACAGACTTCGCTAAGGCGAATTTATCGCTGCCGCATAACAGAACGGGCACCCGGAAGGGTGCCCGTTTTTGCCACACAGCAGCGGTGGCATTTCCCAAAAACGAAAAAGCCTCAATTTCGGGAAACAGTGCACGCGCCGCTATCGCCCGACGCCGCACATAACGCCGCCGTTGTGCAATTATAGCGCCCGCACAGCGAGGAGAGATGCGGAATTACCGTTTCTATACTTCCCAAAAACGAAAAATATTTGATTTTGGGAAGTGAAAGTGGTATAATATATTCAACGGAGGTGATCTCGGATGAAGCTGATAGATCGCACGGACTATTTGAATAAAATGATAAACGTTATGGGCACGCCCGATATCAAGGTGCTGACAGGTGTCAGACGCTCGGGCAAGTCGAAGCTGCTCGAGGCGTTCAAGTCGTATATTGCGGCAAGCAGGGAAAACGCAAATATCATCCACATCAATTTTAACCTGTCAAGGTATGAAAACCTGAAGGAGCATCGGGCACTCAACGCTTATGTTGAAGATCATACCGTCGAGGGCAGGGAAAATTACGTTCTGATCGATGAGGTTCAGATGTGCGAGAGCTTTGAGCTGTGCATCAACAATCTGCATGCGACCGAGCAGTACGATATTTATATTACCGGCTCGAATGCGTTTCTTCTGAGCTCGGACCTTGCAACGCTGTTTACCGGCAGAACCTTCGAGATCAAGGTGTACCCGTTTTCGTATGAGGAATATGTCAGGTATTTCGAGCCGTCCGACAGCTATGCCGCCTTCGACAGCTATATGCTTGAGGGAGGCATGGCAGGCTCCTACCCGTACAGAGAGGCGGAAGACCGCCTTGATTATATCGAAAATGTATTTGACACACTTATCCTCAGGGATATACGTCAAAAGTACCGAATAAAGAATCCCGCCTTAATGGACAGAATTGCGTCGTATCTGATGGACAACGTTTCAAATCTGACCTCGGCGAGAAGCATTGCCGACACACTTACGTCGAACAGAGATAAGCTTAATCACCGGACTGTTGCCAATTATCTTCAGTATCTGTGCAATGCCTTTGCGTTTTATAAGTTTCGCAGATACGATATAAAGGGCAAACGCTATCTTACAACAAACGATAAGTATTACCTGAGCGACCATACCTTCCGCTACGCAAAGCTCGGAACAAAAAACGCGGACAGCGGACGGGTGATCGAGAATATAGTAGCAATGGAGCTGCTTAGACGCGGCTACGAGGTCTATGTCGGAGTCCTTTATAAAAAGGAGATAGATTTTGTGGCGCTGAAGAGAAGCGAAAAGCTTTATATTCAGGTTTCGGACAATATCACGCTTCCGGAGACCTTCAGACGCGAGGTAGAGCCGCTTTTGAGCATCCGTGACGCATATCCGAAAATGGTAATTGCAAGAACAAGAGCTCCCGAATATCAGTATGAGGGCATACGCATCATAGATGTGGCGGATTGGCTGCTTGATAAGTGATCACTTCCCAAAAACGAAAAAACTCAATTTCGGGAAACAGCGCCGACATCGCATGCCCCGCTGACTTTTTTCCCGCCCCCGCTGCCGTGAGGGTGGTGTGCTTTCGCCGCGCGGTGTCTCCTGCGGCATTGTAAACCGAATAAAAGATCCCGTCGCGGAGAGCGGTCTGCTGCGAACTGCTCGCCGTGCGGGATCTTTTTTTGTTTTTCGAGCAGACTCCCGGTCGGGTGTCAGCCTCCGAGATATGCCTCGCGGACTCGGTCGCTTGCCATGAGCTCCGCGCCCGTGCCGCTGATCGCTACGCTTCCCGTCTCGAGAACGTAAGCGCGGTCGGCTATCGCCAGTGCCTTACGCGCGTTCTGCTCGACGAGCAGTATCGTAACGCCCGAGGCGTGCAGCTCCTTTATAATATCGAATATCTGGTCGACAAGTATCGGCGCCAGTCCCATCGACGGCTCGTCGAGCATGAGAAGCTTCGGGTGCGACATCAGCGCGCGTCCCATTGCAAGCATCTGCTGCTCACCGCCCGAAAGCGTGCCGGCAAGCTGGCGGCGGCGCTCCTTGAGTCGCGGAAAGCGCTCGTACACGTCCGCAAGAGAGTCCGCCTTCTCCGACGCGCGTCTCGTGTACGCGCCGAGGTCAAGGTTCTCCTCGACCGTCATTTGTGCGAACACGTGGCGTCCCTCGGGCACCTGCGTCAGTCCGTAGGTAACTATCCTGTTCGGCGCAACTCCGTGCAGGTCGTGACCGAGAAATTCGATCTGCCCCGTTTTAGCGTGCAGAAGTCCCGACACCGTGTTCAGCGTCGTGGATTTTCCCGCGCCGTTGGCTCCGATGAGCGTGACGATCTCGCCCTCGTTGACCTCGAAGGAGACACCGCGAACGGCGTGTATACTGCCGTAATACACATTTATGTTTTCAACCTTGAGCATTGACATTGTGAACTCCGTTTGTAATAATTTTCTCAGCGTCGGACTCAGCCTTCGCTCTTGCCGAGGTAAGCCTCGATGACCGCAGGGTTTTGACGTATCTCGTCGGGCGTGCCCTTTGCGATTATCTTGCCGAAATTAAGCACCGCTATGCCCTCGCACACTCCCATGACAAGGTTCATGTCGTGCTCGATGAGCATAATCGCAATGCCAAAGGTGTCGCGTATCTTCCGGATATTCTCCATCAGCTCCGCCGTCTCCGACGGGTTCATTCCCGCCGCGGGCTCGTCAAGGAGCAGCAGCTTCGGCTCGGTCGCAAGCGCGCGAACGATCTCAAGGCGACGCTGCACGCCGTAGGGAAGGCTGCCCGCCTTGAAGCTTGCGGTGTATTCCATATTGAATATCGACAGCAGCTCCATCGCGCGCTCGTGAGCACGCTTCTCCTCGCGCCAGTACGACGGCAGGCGAAGAATCCCCGACAGCATCGAGTAATGCATGGAGTTGTGCATACCTACCTTGACATTGTCCTCGACGGTCAGGTCGTTGAAAAGTCGGATGTTCTGGAAGGTGCGCGCGATGCCCGCGCGGTTTATCTGTACGGTGTTCATGCTGTGCGTATCGTGCCCGTCAAGCAGAAAGGTTCCGCGCGTCGGCTGGTATACCTTTGTCAGCAGGTTGAAGACCGTGGTCTTTCCGGCGCCGTTCGGACCGATAAGCCCCGCAATTTCCGTTTTTCCTATCGTGAGGTTGAAGTCGTCGACGGCGCGAAGCCCGCCGAAGTCTATTCCGAGGTGGCGCGCCTCGAGCACGGGATGCTTGTCAATGTCGCGCTCCGGGATTATAGCGTCGCTCGGCAGCTGTACCATTTTACTCATGCGTTTGCCTCCTCTTTCTTTTCACTCTCGGACGAGCTGTTTTTCCCCGCAAGGCGTCTTATCGGACGAAGCACGAAGGCAACGGCGCGAGCAAGCAGCTCCTTGGCGCGGCTGTTGTTTCTGATTATCATCACGAATATGAGCACGAGCGCGTAGACGAGCATTCTGTAGCGGTCGACCGCGCGAAGCAGCTCGGGCAGCAGCACGAGCACAGCGGCTGAAATAATGCTGCCTCGCATATTGCCGATGCCTCCGAGCACGACGTAAACGAGGATGAGTATCGACGTGTTGTAGTTAAACTGAGAGGGGACGACGGTGGAGTAGTTGAGCGCGTAGAGCGCGCCGCCGGCGCCGGCTAAGGCGGCGGACATAACGAACGCCGTCATCTTGTACTTCGTGATGCCGATGCCGACGGACTCTGCCGCAATGCGGTTGTCGCGGATAGCCATTATCGCGCGTCCCGTGCGGCTGTCGATAAGCGTGAATATCACGGCAAGGGTTATCACTATAAGCACAAAGCCCGCGCCGAAGGTGGATATTGACTTGATGCCGACAGCGCCCATCGGACCCTTGATTATCGCCACGCCCGTCTCGTCGAGACCGAGCGCCTCAACATTCTCAAGGCTGACGTGGAGACCCGAGGAGTCCTTGCCGATGTAAAGGCAGTTGACAACAGTCTTGATTATCTCGCCGAAGGCAAGCGTAACTATCGCAAGATAGTCGCCCTTCAGCCGGAGCACGGGCAGCCCGATAAGGAAGCCGAATATTCCCGCAAGGCACGCCGCGCCGAACAGCGAGAGGATAAGTCGAAGCACTGTCGACTCGACAGACGACGAAAGAGACATTGAGATAACAGCTCCCGTGAAGGCACCGATGCTCATAAAGCCCGCGTGACCGAGCGAGAGCTCACCGAGAATTCCGACGGTTAGGTTGAGCGAGAGCGCGAGAACGATGTACGCGCAGATCGGGACGAGCTGTCCGCGAAGAGAATACGAGAGCAGTCCGCCGCTTCTTGCGGCGCTGACGGCAATATACGCTACGACCACGCCGAGCACCGTAATGAAGCTTTGGCGGGTCTGCTTTTTCATTTTCAGCTTTTTCATGTGAGTCCTCCTGATATCAAACCTTTTCGCGGACGCGGCGACCGAGCAGACCCTCGGGCTTCACAAGGAGCACGAGAATGAGCACGCCGAACACGATAGCGTCTGAGAGCTCCGTGGAAATATACGCCTTGGCGAAGATCTCGATAATGCCGAGGAGGATACCGCCGAGCATCGCGCCGGGAATGCTTCCGATGCCTCCGAATACCGCCGCCGTGAACGCCTTGATGCCGGGCATGGAGCCTGTCGTGGGCGAGAGGGTCGGGTAAGCGGAGCAGAGCAGGACGCCGGCAACGGCTGCAAGTGCCGAGCCGATGGCGAAGGTGAGCGATATCGTCGAGTTGACATTGATGCCCATTAGCTGCGCGGCTGCGCGATCCTCGGAGACCGCGCGCATCGCCTTACCCATTTTCGTCTTCGAGGTAAACAGCGAGAGGGCGACCATGATGACGACGCAGGCGGCGACGGTGACGATGGACTCGGGAGTAATTACGAGCCGTCCGCCCGCCAGACTGACAGAGTCAAAGGGGATAACGGAGGTAAAAACCTTCGGGTCGGAGCCCCACAGGAGCTGTGCGGCATTCTGGAGAAAGTAGCTGACGCCGATCGCGGTGATAAGCACGGCAAGCGACGGCGCCTCGCGCAGAGGCTTGTAGGCAAGGCGCTCGATAACGATGCCGAGCAGCGTGCAGACTGCCATAGCGATAAGCAAGGAAACGACGGCGGGAACACCGAGCTGCGATACCGTGAGGAAGGAGACAAACGCTCCGACCATGATAACGTCGCCGTGAGCGAAGTTCAGCATCTTCGCGATTCCGTAAACCATGGTATAGCCGAGGGCGATAATGGCGTAAACGGAACCGAGACTGATGCCGCTGATCAGGTGATTAAGAAAAGTCATGTGACACTCCGTAGGTAAGCTCCGAGTCGGAGCAGAATGGCGCGCCGAGGCGCACTTTGTTGTTTTTCGGCACAGCCGAGGGGGCGCCGGAGGGCTCCACAAAAGCAACAGCTCCGAGCCGCACACTCCCGCGGGGGAGAGGGGGCTCGGAGAGCACGTCGCACTTTGTAAGGGTGAATAATAGCTTATTTACCGACGTAAACGCCGTCCTTGATGACGACTGCCATGGGCTCCTTTGAAACCTCGCCCTTGTCATTCCATGTGAGCGCACTGCCCGCACCGGTCAGTCCCGTAACGGAAATCTCGACCATTGCCGCAGAGAGCTTGTCGCACATATCCTCGGCGGACATGTCGGGTGTAACGCCCGACTTCTTGACAGCCTCGGCAATTGCGTACATAGCGTCGTAGGCGTCGGCGGCGAACTGGTTCGGGATCTCGCCGTGCTTTTCCTGATACTTCTGAACGAAGGACTTCGTCAGCTCGTCCTCGGAGTCAGCCGAGAAGGGAGTGAGAAGGAATACACCCTCGGCAAGCGACTTGTCAAAGCCCTTGAGCGAGAGGATGCCGTCCATTCCGTCGACACCGAAGAATATCGGAGCAAAATCGGCACTCTTTGCCTGCGCGAGAATGAGGGAGGCCGGCTCGTAGTAGATCGGCAGGAATAAAAGCTCCGCACCGTTCGTCTTAGCGTCGCTTATCTGAACGGAGAAGTCGGAGGCTGTGTCTGTCGTGAAGGTAGTGGTCGAAACGATGTCAAGGTCAAGGCGGGCAGCCTCAGTCTTGAACGCCTCGTAAATGCCGGTGGAGTAAGCGTCGTCGTTCTTGTAGATGACGGCGATCTTGGTAGCGATAGCGTTCTCGGCAATGTACTTAGCGGAGGCGGTACCCTGGTTCGGGTCGCTGAAGCAAACCTGGAATACATTGTCCTTACCGCCGATAACGTCGGGAGAGGACGCGGAGGGAGTTATCGTGAAGAGCCTCTCCTCATAGGTCTTGGAGGAAACGGCAAGGCAGGGAGTCGTGGTTACGGTTCCCATAAGGATCTGCATGTTCCAGTCGCGAAGCGTGTTGTAGGCGTTCGACGACTTCTCGGGGGAGTTCTCGTCATCCTCGAAGCGAAGCTCGAGCTTGTAGGGAAGCTCACCCTTTTCGTTTATTTCCTCAAGAGCGATCTCGGCGCCGTTCTTGACGGCAGTGCCGTAGGTGGCAGCGCTTCCGGTAAGAGGACCGATGCCGCCGATACGGATGGTGTCGGAGGAGCTGTCCGCGCAGCCCGAAAGCGAGACGATGCCCGTGAGCATAACAGCCGCGAGCACAAGTGAAAGCAGCTTTTTCATAAGAATATCCTTTCCTTCGGCATGTCCGCAAAGAGAGATTTACCGCAGCGCGGCGGCGGACACACGCGTTCGTCAAGGCGCAATGAATGAAAAAATATTCACCCGCACCGTTGATACAATAATCATACACTTATACGCGCGATTTGTCAAGCGGTATAAGTCACAATTATGAATAAAATTGCGAGCAATGAGCCGAAATATTCGACTTTTCGGCGTGAAAAGCAAAAAAAGCGAGCGCAAAGCGCCAAAGCCCCGTCCTGGCAAAGGCATAACGCAGAAGCGCCGCGAAGCCTGGGGGTGCAAGGAGGGAGGGGGTGTGCTGTAAAATATAAGACACCGAAGGGGTGAAGTGCCGAAAAAAGGAGGAGCGGAATTGAGCGTGTACGGATACATTCGCGTCAGCAGTCGGGATCAGAATGAGGCTCGGCAGCTTATCGCATTGAGGGAGGTCGGCGTGCCGGAGGAAAATATCTATCCGGACAGGCAGTCGGGCAAGGATTTCAACCGCCCGCAGTACAGGAGACTGCTTCGGAAAATGAAAAAAGACGACCTGCTCTACATAAAGAGCATCGACCGCCTGGGCAGGAATTATGAGGAGATCCAGCAGCAATGGCGGCTGCTGACGAAGGAAAAGGGAGTGGATATTGTGGTGCTGGATATGCCGCTGCTGGACACCAGACGAGGCAAGGACCTAATGGGGACCTTTCTTTCGGACATCGTGCTTCAGGTGCTGTCCTTCGTGGCGGAAAACGAGAGAAGCAATATACGGCAGCGGCAGGCGGAGGGCATAGCCGCCGCCAAAGCCCGGGGCGTAAAATTCGGAAGACCGCCCCTTCCCCTGCCGGAGAATTTTCACAGTGTCTGTCGGCGCTGGAAGCAGGGCGAGCTTACATGCACGGCGGCAGCAAGGGAATGTAATATGGCGCTGTCGACCTTCCGCAGCCGAGCCGAGAGTTACGAAAAAGCCAAGCTATCATAAAAAGGGCGAGCTTTACGGAAAGGTGTACTTTTCTGTAAAATCGCCCTTTTGCATTTCCAATTTTTATTATACTCTCTTTATCGGCACATTTCAAGTACTTCTGCGGAAAAAATCGCCTTTTTTGTAAAATAATTACATGAACCACCGGCGGAAAGGTGCTTGCGAAAAAGTACACCTTTTTGCAAAATTGAGAAAGAGGGAAAGAATATGGGTATGTTTGATTTTAGACGTTGCGATGGATTTGCGGGATGTGTTCCACAGCATTTTATCGACAACAGGTTTCCGAAGTGCCCAATGTGCGGTACTCACGAGCCATACTGGAAGCTGAAGGACAAAATGGAAATGACAGGCAATCGCACGCTGTTTCTTTGCGACAAGTGCGGTGCGATCCTTTCCGCAACCACAGCTGATTTATCAGGGCTTTCTTCCAGTAAAGTCGGTGTATTGACCACAGCGGGTTTCTTCAATGCAATCGGAAAAAAAGCCGGCGGAAAAAAGGTCGGAACCGTTTATATGAAGGTTGAAGAAGTCGGTAACGCACAGACCACCAAGTTTTACAGAGGAAAGGAAATGCCGATCGAAGAGCTTCAAGCATTGGCTGAAAGCCTTTAATCGGTAGGACTGCATCAATGGCAAAGCTGATTTTTTTGCGAAGAACAAGTAAGGATATAGAAGTGTTCGGCGGAGATGTTTATTTCGACATCGACGGAAAAAACGCTGGAAAGCTTTCGCTTACCAATCAGACTGTTGATTTACCTGCCGGCGAACATATCGTGAAAATGTATAAATCGCATACCTTTGATACTTTCATAGGATTTGCCGAAGCAGTAATTACTGTCACTGACAATGAACAGCTCATGGTGAGATATTCGGCTCCGATGATGATCAATCAGCCGGGAAACATGGTGATTTCCGAATACACCGCAGAAAAGGAGCAGGCGGTAGTAAACGAGCGGGAGTATTCAATATATCGTGACTATGTTGTAACAGAAGCGCAAAAGAAACAAGCCGATGAAAATTACAAAAAAGGTGTAATGACGGTTGTTTGGGTTGCTGTTGCTATTGCTGTTGTATTCAGTGTGTTCTACGGAATTCTACTCAGTACACTCTAATTATTATTGTTCAAGAGAGGGAAAATTATGTTTTACGTTATGAGCCTTATTATTGCAGCAGCTTTGGGTTTTATCCCTGCAAATATTGCTAAAAAGAAGGGCTACAGCTTCGGTTTGTGGTGGTTCTACGGATGGATGCTGTTCATTGTTGCTATTATTCATGTCAGCTTGATTCCTGACAAGAATGCACAGCAAGCTTTAATTCATTCTGCTTCTTCTATTCCTTACTGCCCGCCTTCGGTATCCGGTCAGAGCGCCGCTGATGAGCTGAAGAAATACAAGGAATTAAAGGATCAGGGTGTAATTACAGAGGAAGAGTTCCAAGCAAAAAAGGAACAGCTTCTGAAGCTCATGTAAGGAGGGGCAGCGTAATGAAGACATCAGAAAAAAAGCCGTATGCCCTTACAGCAGGGCTGTGCTACGTAATTTACGGATTGTATAGTATTATCAGTCGCATTATTTATGTTCAAAATTCAAAGTACGACTCTATCGCGGCACCGGACGTTATTGGTTGGATAGTAATGATAGGAATGGCGGTGGCACTTATCCTGAAAAACGAAAAAGCCGTTATTGCGGCTGCCGGGGTAAACGCTTTTCTTAATTTATTTTCCCTTGTAAGTTTTTTCGGGCATCTTTTTTCAGGGTGGTATGTAATGAATAGAGTCATCTTGATTCTGTTTGACTTTATTGTCTATTTGGTTATCATTATCTTGCTCTTACTTGCCCCAAAGGAAAAAGCTGTTGCTCAAAGGCTGTGGTTTGTTCCCGGAACAGTCAAACTGGTGGGATGCCTTGCAGAATGGATCAACTTTGATTATTCTTCATTTCTTTCAGAAACCTGGATGTCAATACTCTTTAGCCTTGTTGAAATCGGTGGACTGATACTGCTTGGCTTATGGGTAAAGGAGCATGATTTTATTTTGTCCGAAGCTGCTAATGAGTATTCTACATTCGATCCGCAGACCGTTTATTCCGCACCTCAGAGTGACACCGTTATTGGCGGTGCTGATAAACTGAAAATGTACAAAGAGCTTCTGGATTCCGGGACTCTTACACAAGAAGAATTTGATGCGAAGAAGAAAGAAATCCTTGGTTTATAATTTGGAGGTGTGCTATGGAAGAAAGAATAATTATTAAGGGAACTCCGCAGAAAAACAAAATCGCATGGAGCATAATGATCGTTGGCATTGTACTGTTGCTGGCATCTATATTGTTTGGGATTTATGAATATCACAACGGGGAAATGTACAAAGGCGGATATTATTTATTTGAATATTTTGTACCTGGATATTATATACCTTATGATTCCGTTTATGATTCATTTGTAGAGTACTTTATCTTCGGAACAATTAATGTATACTGTTACGGTGGTTATATATTTATAGTTGGACTTATCGTAGCAATCGTCGGTGTTGTTATGAAGGTCAAGACTGAGAAGTGCGAAATCACTGTGACCAATCAAGCGATTATGGGAAAGCTCCCTCACGGAAAAAAAGTCAGGATTCCCTTGAATCAGATCACTGCCGTAAATCCGGGCTCCTTCAACGGTATTTCTATCGTATCCATCGGAAATGTCAGCAATTTTCACTGCTTTGAAAATCGTGACGAGGTCGTGAAAGCTATCGCTTACTTACTTGCAAATCCACAGCAAGCGACCGGTCACGCCACACAATCAATAGCAGGGTCTACAGCAGAAGCAGCGCAGTTAAAAAGATTAAAGGAGCTTCTGGATGCAGGCGTTCTTACGCAGGAGGAATTTGATGCAAAGAAGAAGCAGATTTTAGGCTTATAAAATTTATACTACATCGGACAGAACAGGAGGAATACATTATGCCTATATTTTCTGATCGTAATCCGGCGTGGATAAGGTGGATTGCTCCCGATAGATTTGAAGATCGGGATTTATTTAGGATAGTAGTTTTCTTTGTATTCCATTCTCCGTGCGAAAATCTGTCGTCTATGAGAAGAACCTTAGCAGAATACGGATGGACTGCTCCATGGAAAAAGCCATATTATCTTAATAAACAACTTCGGCAGGTTGCATCTAATTACAAGTTGCTTTTTTCAGCCAAGGGCTATAATGAAATGGATGTAGCTTTGGAAAAAGCTGACTTAAGAGAAAACTTCCCTTGCAATTTTTCTTATGAAAGAATTTGTATTTATGACAATCAGAGAAATCAGTTCTTAAGTGTGTTCTATCACCTCAGAAATGCGTTTGCACACTGTCGGCTGAATATGGTTGATGTTGGCGGAGAATGTGTATTTATTCTTGAAGATGTTCAACCCAATAAAAATTCAGATCAATTAAAAGTATCAGCAAGAATGATTCTGCGAAAAAACACTTTGCTTAGATGGATCGATTTAATTGAAAACGGAGAGCGCGAATATAAAAAGACAAACAACTAAAATAATCCCTCTGCAAAGCTCACCCCCGACATTGCGATGTCGGGGGTGAGTCGTCTTACGCCTGCGTCACCACGCGAGCGCCTTTTTCAGATATTGTCCCGTGTAGGAGGTCTCGACCTCGGCTACCTGCTCGGGCGTGCCGGTCGCAACGACACTGCCGCCGCCGTCGCCGCCCTCCGGTCCCAGGTCGATTATGTGATCCGCCGTCTTTATGACGTCGAGATTGTGCTCGATGACGATAACGCTGTTTCCGCTCTCGACGAGGCGGTTCAGCACCGAAAGCAGCCGCTCGACGTCCGCAGTGTGCAGCCCCGTCGTCGGCTCGTCGAGAATATATACCGTCCGTCCCGTCGGGCGTCGCGACAGCTCCGTCGCAAGCTTGACTCGCTGCGCCTCGCCTCCCGACAGCGTCGTCGACGACTGACCGATCTTGATATACCCGAGCCCGACGTCGCACATCATGCGAAGGCGCGAGGCTATCTTCGGCACGTCCGCGAAGAATTCCGCGCCCTCCTCGCAGGTCATCTCGAGCACGTCCGCGATGCTCTTTCCCTTGAACTTAACCTCAAGCGTCTCGCGGTTGTAGCGCTTTCCGCGGCACACGTCGCAGGTGACGTAAACGTCGGGCAGAAAATGCATTTCTATCTTCTTGACGCCGTCGCCCTCGCACGCCTCGCAGCGCCCTCCGCGAATATTGAAGCTGAAGCGCCCCGAGCTGTAGCCGCGAAGCTTCGCTGCCGGAGTCTTGGCGAACAGGCTTCGAATGTCCGAGAAAAGTCCCGTGTACGTCGCGGGGTTCGAGCGCGGCGTGCGCCCGATGGGGCTCTGGTCGATCGCTATCACCTTGTCAAGGTTCTCGATGCCCTCGATGGTCTTGTGACGTCCGGGGTAGGTTATCGCGTGATTGAGCTTCGCCGACAGCGTCTCAAGCAGCACGGAATTGACAAGCGAGGACTTCCCCGAGCCCGACACTCCCGTCACGCACACAAGGCAGCCGAGCGGGATGTCGACGGTCACGTTCTTCAGGTTGTGCTCGCACGCGCCGACAATGCGAAGCTTCTTTCCGTTGCCCGCGCGTCGGCTCGTCGGAACGGGAATTTTCCGCCGTCCCGAGAGGTACGCGCCCGTTATCGAGTGCTCGTCGGCGCAAATTTCCGCAGGCGTGCCCGCGGCGACTATCTGCCCGCCGTGAACGCCCGCGCCGGGACCGATGTCGACAATGTAGTCCGATTCGAGCATCGTCTCCTCGTCGTGCTCCACGACGATAACGGAGTTTCCGAGGTCGCGAAGGCTTTTCAGCGTCGCGATAAGCTTCGAGTTGTCGCGCTGGTGCAGTCCGATGGACGGCTCGTCGAGAATATACAGAACTCCGGTGAGCGCCGAGCCTATCTGCGTCGCCAGGCGTATTCGCTGCGCCTCGCCGCCCGACAGCGAGCCCGACGCGCGCGAAAGCGTGAGGTATTCAAGCCCCACCGAGCGCAGAAAGCCGAGACGCGCCTTTATCTCCTTGACGATCTCCGCGGCGATAACGGCCTGTCCGCCCTCGAAGTGCAGCGCTTCGACAAACTCGAGCGCGTCGGTCACCGACAGGTCGCAGAGCTCGGAAATATTCTTCCCGCCGACCGTGACGGAAAGCGCCTCGCGCTTCAGACGGTGTCCGTGGCACTCGGGGCACGGCACGTCAAGGAAGAAGCGGTCGTAATACTCGTTCTGCTCCTTGCCCCAGGAGGCGCGATCCTCTATGATCTTTATAAGTCCCTCGAACTTCGCGGTCGGCTGGTGCGACGCCTCGCCGCCGAAGTAGCGAACGACGTCGAATTTCCGATCCGTGCCGTAAAGCAGCGCGTCGAAGGCGTCCTTCGGGAAGTCGCACACCGGCGTGTCGAGGTCGACGCCGTAGGAGCGCATTACCGCAAGCACGAGCGGACCGTTCCACGAGTCCTCCGTCAGCGTCTTGAAGCCGTTGACGGCGATAGCGCCCTCTGCCAGCGACAGCGACGTGTCGGGGATTATCTTCTCGGGGGCAATGCTGCGAAGCGAACCGAGACCCGCACAGCGCGGGCAGGCGCCGAAGGGGTTGTTGAAGGAGAACATGCGCGGCTCGAGCTCGCCGAAGCTGATGCTGTGCTCCTCGCAGGCGTAGCTTGTGGAGAAATCCATCCGCTCGCTCTTGCCCTCGCGCGGCACGGTCTCGCAGATAACGTGCCCGTCAGCCTCGCGCAGAGCGCATTCGACGGAGTCGGTGACGCGCGTGCGAATTCCTTCCTTCATGACGAGTCGGTCGACAACGAGCTCTACCGTATGCTTTTTGTTCTTGTCAAGCTCGAGCTCCTCGCCGTCGCCGTAGATTATCCCATCGACGCGAAGACGGACAAAGCCGTTCTTTCTCGCGTCGGCGATGACCTTCTCGTGGCGACCCTTCTTGCCTCGAACGATGGGGGCAAGGATCATAAAGCGCGTGCCCTCGGGGAGCGCGCAGATGCTGTCGACGATCTGCTCGGGAGCTATCTGACGAATTTCCTTACCGCAGACGGGGCAGTGAGGCACGCCGAGCCGCGCGTACAGCAGACGGAGGTAATCGTAAATTTCCGTGACCGTGCCGACGGTTGAGCGCGGGTTCTTCGAGGTGGTCTTCTGGTCTATTGAAATGGCGGGGGAGAGCCCCTCGATGGTGTCGACGTCGGGCTTGTCGAGCTGACCGAGAAACATTCTCGCATAGGACGACAGGCTCTCGACGAAGCGGCGGTGCCCCTCCGCGTAAAGCGTGTCGAAGGCAAGCGAGCTTTTTCCGCAGCCGGAGAGCCCGGTGAGGATAACGAGACGGTCACGCGGTATCGTGACGTCGATATTCTTAAGATTGTTTACGCGAGCGCCGCGTATGACGATATTCTTCTGCATTGGCGCATCCTTTCGCAGTGTACGGTGTACAGTGTGCAGCGAGCAGTGTAAAGCGAGTGCTGAACAAATGTTTTTAACGTGATGATTATAACACAAATATCGGATATTTTCAAGTGGAATATCCGATATCGCGCAGGTGAATTTTTAAGCTATTTCGCGCACGTGAGCAGGGAGGAGAGCTCGTCGGACGTCAGCTCGCGCCATTCGCCGCGAGCGAGCGAGGAGTCGAGAGAGAGCGGACCGAAGCGAACACGGCAGAGAAATTCAATGCCGCTTCCGACGGCGGCGAGCATGCGCTTGACCTGATGGAACTTGCCCTCGGTGATCGTTATCTCACCCTCGCACGGAGCGTGCATTATCACCTTGGCGGGGGCACTGACGAAGTCGCCGAGCTCAACGCCGCGCTCGAGCGAGGCAAGCATATCGTCGTCGAGAGGGGTCGAGCAGCGGAAGCTGTAGGTCTTTTCGACATGGGAGCGGGGAGCGAGCAGACGGTGCGCGGTGTCGCCGTCGTTCGTGATGAGCAGCAGCCCGACCGTGTCGATGTCGAGCCGCCCGCAGGGAAAGCCGCCCGCGCGGGAATATTCCTCGGGGAGCAGGCGCATTACGGTGTTGTCGGAGTCCTCGGTCGAGCTGACCGTGCCCTCGGGCTTATTGAGCATGACATAGAAATGCTTGCGGAAGAGAACGGGAGCGCCGTCGAGGGTGACGGTGTCGGTAAGCTCGTTTATGTGCTCGCGAGGGAGCGTGACGGGCTTGCCGTTAACGCAGATACGCCGCGCGCGCACAGCCGCGGCACATTCGGTGCGGGTAAGCTTACCCACGGTGGTGAAAAATTTATCGATACGCATAAAAATCTCCTAAAGCGCCGTCTCGGCGCATAAAAGCAGGTCGCCGAGGCGACGGAAACAGAATACAGAACTTTTCAACAATTTACAAGGAAAACTTCGCGTGTCGCGGACAAGCTGTGAGCTCACCGTTTCGCGCAAGCACCGTGTATAGCGCCAATGCCCCGAAGAAACCAACGCACGTCACGCGCAACCCGCCGCGTCAGCCCGCAAAACGTGCGCTTTTTCAAGCCTCGCCGCGCGTCACGCTGCCCGCCGCGTCAGCACATGAAACGTCCGCTTTTTCCAAAGCCGTGCGCTCCGCAAAAAACCACGTCCGTAAACTACACGCCCGCTTTTTCCTCAAGATTTTTAATACGCAGTATTAAAAATCTTGCCTAAGCCAAGGAGGAGCGAAGCGGAAACTTCGGCGTTTGAGATGGTTCCCTGCCGTACTAATGCCAAAGCCTGAACTCCCACCCCGGCGTAGCCAACGTAAGTTTAATTAAATCCCCCCCGCTGCACGCCAAGCTGCTCTGCACCGTCCCCACTGTCTCTAAAGCGTCAGCTACCGTTCTAAGTTTCTTTTGTGAAAGAAAC
>CAYYKO010000036.1:0-18634 GCA_964441695.1 uncultured Ruminococcus sp.
GGGGGAGAGAAGCGGTAAAAGCAGCCCGTCCGAGAGTAGTCGGACGGGCGTGCGTTTATCAATTGTAGTTAAAGCCGCGGATAGCGGAGTCTCCTGTTGCCGTGATGACAACGGTAATATCGCTTGCGACGTCTGAGGTGTAGACGTTCGCGTGATTTGATCTGTTACTAAGGCTTGCTGTCTGCTTGCCGTTAACGGTAACGTTGATCGAGGCGTTTCCGTCGATAAGGAGAAGCAGCGACTTCGCATGAAGCTTCAGTGTCAGCGTGTCACCCGCCTTTGCGGTAAGCACGTCGACCGTGCCGTCAATATTCTCACTCTTTGACAGAGTCCATGTGCCGCGCTCGTCTGCGGTAAGCTTTTCTGCGGGAATATACACAAGGCTTTCGTAGTCAAGCTTTGTCGTAGTGTCCGTCGGCGGAGGGGTGACTGTAAGCTCGTCTGCGCTCGACGTCTCGATCTGCTTCATTACAGCCTTTGTCATGTTAATGAGCATATCAGCCATAACTCTGTGACCCCACTCGTAAGGATGGATACCGTCGGGCATGTACTCGGCATCGGTGAATTCACCTGCATCTATACCGTAGTCGACACCCTCGTCAACGTCAATTACGGGAAGCCCGTAGTGCGCACCGAAGCCGTACTCACGTGCGGTTATCTCATCACCGGCAGAGTGGCTGATGATGATTGCAACGGCAGGGGAGTTTTCGTCAGTGAGGCATTTTCTGATAAGTGCTTCATAATACTGACGTGTGCCCTCGACATCACCGTCGTTCACGGAATATTCAATGAAGACGATATCGGGGGCGTAGGCGAGCAGATGTGCCTCAGCGCGGGTAAGACCGTAAACGGAGTCAGTTCCGCCGATACCGGCGTTGTGGTATTTAACATCGGAATTCGGGAACTGCTTCTGAATCCAGGAGTGATAGACCTTAGCATAGCAGTTCTGACGGTTCGTGCCGCTGATGGCGCCCTGCGTGATCGAGCCGCCGATATAGCCAACCGTGATAGACTCGCCGCGCTGTGCCTTCTCAAAAGCCTTGGCAAAGCGTGCGACATTGCCGGTGGATACGAGCGAGCGCGAGAGCATTTCCTCGTATACCTCGCGATCTGTGCCGGGATCGAAGGTGTCGGGGTCGGTCTCGGGTGTAAGGTGACGTGTGATCACAAAGGAAAGTCCCTGTTCTTCGGTGCATTCGCCGGTGATCTTGTTGCGAATATAGAAGGCACAGCCCTTGATGAAGAAGGTCTCCTTTTCCTCCTGACCTGCTGAGTGAGCGAGAACTGTCTGCTGGTTAAGCAGAAGAAGGGTATCCTTAGGTGCTACCATTTCGTACGTCTCGGTATCAAGACCCATCTGAGGAAGCAGCTGCTCGGATACGCTGTTTTTGTGACCGTAATCGGTGAGGCGTTCGTAGAGGTAAAGATCAATGGCGATCTTGCCCTTGTCGAGTCTGACGAGTGATTTTATGTCCTTGAGCTTTGCGTGCATCGGGTCGGCGGCATTCTCGAGTGCGGCAAGGTAGCGTGTGAGGATCATTGCGATCTCGGCACGTGTTGCGGACTGAGCGGGATTGAAGCGACCTGACTCATCTCCCGTCACAATGCCGGTAAGACGCATCTTCTCGATATCCTTCGCAGCCCACTTCGGTATTGCGGCAGCATCGGCGAAGTTCTCTGCGCCGCCCTTCTCGGGAAGTACTATGTAGCTGTAGTCGAGGAAGCGCGAGAAGAGCGTTGCAAGCTCCTGACGGAGTACGCGCTCATCGGGCTTAAAGGTGTTGTCTGTGTATCCCGTTACAAGTCCCTCTGCCACCGCCCAGCCGATAGCGTCGGAGTACCATGAGTTCTTCTTCGTGTCCTTGAAGTCAAGGCTTGCGGCGCAGCCTGTTACATCTGCCTTCGCAAGACGTGAGAGTATCATGACAAGCTGTGCGCGGGTCATATTTTCGAAGGGAGCAAAGGTGCCGGCACCCTTACCCTCCATAAGTCCGTTCTCGTACACGTTCAGCACAGCATCGGAATACCATTTTCCGAGCTTTACGTCGGTGAACGGGGATGTGTCAGCCGCAACTGCGACGCTTGCTGCGGCAGAGAGCAGCATTGCGAGCATTACGAGCAGAGCTGTGAGTTTTTTCATGTTTGTCGTTCCTTTCAAAACAGCTTTTATCTGAAACAAATTATATACCGAATCGTCGATTCTGTCAAGACACTTTGCGTAATTCGTCAGTCGAGCTTTCGCAGGAACAGCATGCAGCCGCCGTGGCTCTTGATGAAAATCGGCTCTCCCTCGCGGAAAACTCGTTCCTCTTGCAGATATCCCTCGGGTGTCGACAGGTCGCCTCTGTCCCAGGGGAGAAGCCTGTCATACGGCTTCATTTCGCGAATCTCCGGGGCGTAGAGCTCATAGTGACCGTGAAGCCCGAGTGCCTGTCTGTCAAGCGAGAGCGTGACGTCAATGTCGAAGGCGTACCAGGACGCCAGACAGATCAGCGCCTCGCTGCCCTCGTTTACATACACGCTGGCGGGAATTTCATCGTATTCAGTCGTGACGGGGCAGGCGGGATTCCAAAAGCCGTAGAGGCGAGCCTTTTCAATGCCGAAGGGCTGCCATATCTGTCGCCATATCGAGGTGCTCGTGCCGCCCTGTGACCAGCCGCACCTTGCCGTCATGCCGAACAGCATACCGCGGAACGGATTGCCGCCTCCCTCAAGCATTTCGTTCATTACACCGAACGGCAGTCCCGATACCTCTGTGAGAATGGCGTCCGGAGACATGGCGTCGCAGTCAAAGCCCTCTCCGTTCCATAGGCTGTCGGCATACGGAAAGTGCTCCATGAAAATGCACGCGGAGCAGCCGTTGCCGTAATAGCACGAGTGCTCGTTGCCGTTGTGTATGTCAATGTCACATCCCGGCGAGGCTGCGAGCATTACGCGTCGGACTCGGCGCATTATGTGCCTGTCGTAGCCGATGCCGTCAAGGTAAATCCCGTCGATGCCGACGTGCCGCATGAGGTAGTCAAGCCCCTTGAGGTAGTAATTGTGCCAGCGCGAGCGGGATTGCGTTTTTATCGCGCAGTCGAGCTCTCCGCTTTGAAGCGGCTGATGCCACGCGGGCGTGTAGCTGTCGCAGAGGTGCTCATTGAGCCACGGTCCGCCGCATGAGCGCCGCTTATCCTTGCCCGAGGCGAAGAAGTCGGCTATCCTGTTATCATCCCCGGTGTAGAATATCTCGTCACCGAGCGAGCGCAGCGCCCATATTTCCGCGGTGTAATTCGACAGCTCGCGCACGGTATAGTATATTTTGTATTTGAGTCCCAGCGCGTGCGCTCTTGCGACCTCGTCGCGCAGCTTGTCGGCAAGGAGAAACGGATAATTGATGTTTTCGTTGAGCGGTCCGCCCTGGTGCAGCACGACGGTCGTGCAGTCAAGCTCACGCGCGCGTGTGAGGCTCGGCACATTCTCCGTGCTGTTCCATGTGTTTTTGTGGTAGTAATGCTCGGTGTAGTGGTACTCGAGGTCGACCAGATGAAACGGCGTTACGAGCAGATGAAAGTGCAGAAGCTCGGTCTGAGCGGCTTCAAAGCGGCGCTTTCCGGTTGCAGCCGAAAGGCGTACCGTCTGTGACACGCGGTCGCGGCGGAGCGTGAGCTTGCCACGCCCGTCGTTAGCCCAAAGACGCGGCAGCGGATCGGCTCCGCGCCAGAACTCGTCCTCCTGCATGAGCTTTAATTTCATTCCGAGCCGCACAGACCCGAGCCACACCTCATTGCCGTCGCGTGAGGCGTCCCAGCTGTACTCCCAGTAATTCGGAGTCCGTCCGCCCGAGCGGCACATTCCCATCATATATGGCACAGCCTCGCCGTTCAGCAAGGATTCAAGCTCGAAGGAATATTCGGCGCACTCGCAGGACGTGAATTTCAGTATGCAGTCGATGTGTCCGTCCGCCTCATAGGTGACGCTTGACGAAAAACGAAGGCTGCCGAACGTGCCGCGCGTTACAAGGGTGCGCTTCATTTCACCGCACTCCGTCCACTCGCAGCTGTCAACATCCGCATTGACACGACAGCCGTTTTCGCACACGGTAAGACACATCGGCGAGGCAAAAAGCTCAGTCGGCTCACAGGTGCCGTCGAGACGGCAGAAATCGTCGAAATATCCGACAAGCTGCGACGGCAGACCGAGCTGTCCGATATCGATTTTCCGTCCGAGTATCGAAATGCTCCCTCCGTCGGGAGAAAGCTCCGTCGGCGTGTACGGTGCTATGACGTCGCTCGATATACCTATATCCGAGTTCAGCCAAAACAGTCGGCTCATGCGCCACAGCTCGCCGTCTCCGTTTTGCGGTAGCAGCTCGTCGGTCAGCTCAAGCGTTACGGAAAGCTGCTCGGTGTGAGCTGTCCCGTCGGCGGTAAGCGTGACATTTATGCTTATTACGCCGGAGTCAAAGCCTTCGCAGCGGACTCCGCACCAAAGCGGCAAGACCTCACCCGCCGCGGCGCTGCGCGATATCGAAAAGGGAATACCGTCGGTGTCGACGCCGTCTGTGTTGAAGCAGATGACCTGCTCCCTTGAATATTCCGTGCCGCTGTCGTTCGAAAAGGTGATTTTTATGTTTTCTATATCGCGGCAGGCGTACAGCGCGACTTGAAAGACGTAATGCTCGTTTCTTGCTGCGCTGTCGGTCAGCGTGTGACGCGCGTCGTCGGACATGCCGCACCAGACGGCGGGCAGGTCGTGCTTCATTCGCACCGGGCGAAGCCTGCTTTCGGCTACGGCGATAAAGGGAAGCGTATTGCCTGTAAATTCACGCGTCTCCTCCGCTGTCATTGCAAGCTCCATCGGGTAAAAGCTGTCGAAGTCGCAGCGAGCTTCGTATCTGAGCACGGCTCCGCGCAGCGGTGTGCTGCTGCTCAATGCCGACAGCCACTCGACGCTCGGGTGCATTGCATCGCGAGGCATGTATTCGCAGCTCGGCGAAAAGCTTTCGCCCGTGAGCTCGAACGGCAGGTAATATAGCTCGTACTCTCCGCTCACGGGAGCGCGGAAGATCACGCTCACGTGCTCGCGGTCGCAGCTTTCCACCGAAATATCGAATATTTCGCACTCTCCGATGCCGTCGGCGGATTTACCATAGCGAATTCGGAGCCCCGTCGAGTCGACCGGTCGGTCGTGTCGGCGCCACTTTATGTTGGCGCGAACATATTCGCTGCGCGGCGCCTTGATAATGTATCTGTGATTTCCGAGCCCGGAGCGCACGCTCCACGGCGAGAGTGCGCTTGTGTACTGTATATTGTCAAGCATAGACTTTCCTTTCCGTCACGTGTCCGCTGCGGCGAGCACGGATTACAGCTGCTTTCTCGTCAGAAGGCACGCACATTCGACGTGGCGTGTGTAGGGGAACATGTCGAACGGAACTATCGTTTTAACGCGGTAATCGCGTGTGAGCGTGTGAAGATCGCGTGCGAGCGTTTCCGGCTCGCAGGAGACGTATACTATTCTTTTCGGCGCGAGCGCAAGCAGGCTCTTCAGAAATTTCATGCTACAGCCCGCTCTCGGCGGATCAGTCACGACAATGTCCGCACCTTCTCCGCGAGCGGCAAGGTGCGCCATGGCGTCCGCGGCGTCCGCGGCAATAAAGCGCGCGTTTTTGATACCGTTGAGTCGTGCGTTGCTTTTTGCGTCGCTTACGGCATCGGAATTAACTTCAATCCCGATGACCTCGCGAGCAGTGTCCGCAAGGCTGAGACCTATCGTGCCCGTGCCGCAGTACGCGTCGATTATTCGCTGCGTCCCGTCGGCGTTGCAGAAGACCTTGACGGTGGAATACAGCTTTTCGGTTTGCGCGGGGTTGACCTGATAAAAGGAGCGCGGGCTGATCCTGAACTCAAGTCCGCACAGCCTGTCGGTTATGTAGCCGTCGCCGTAAAGCACGTGAGAGCTCTTTCCGAGAAAGAGCGCGGTCGAGGTGGGATTGATATTGTGAATGACTGTGGTGATCTCCGGGTGACGGCGGACGAGCTCATTGACAAACGACCTTTCGGACGGAAATTCGCCGGGGGCTGTAACGAGCACGACCATTATCTCGCCTGTCGCGCGGGCGTATCTCACCGCAACGTGGCGGAGAAAGCCGCGCCGCGTGTGCATGTCATACGGCTTTATCTTAAACGGGCGGCACATGTCACGGATCGTTACGACAATTTTATCGGCAAGCTCGTTTTCAAGCATGCACGAGTCGCACGGCACTATCCTACCGCTCGAGGACTGATAAATTCCCGATATCACGCGACCGTCGCGAGAGGCGAAGGCTGCCTGAACCTTGTTTCGGTAATGCTCGGGCTGCTCGGCTCTTACGATGGGCTTGACGCGCGCGTATTTCGAAAGCAGCGAATTGAGGCGCGACATCTTTAATTTCAGCTGCTCCTCATACTCGAGGTTCTGAAGCTGACAGCCTCCGCATTTTTTTGCGTTTTTACATATATTCATAGCTTACTCCGTTAGGCATCCTTGCCGAATACGATTCTTTTTACAGTTGAGACAGCGGCATCAAGCGGCTTTTGAAGCTTTTCTGAATGACGCTTGAGCAAGGTCATGAACGGCTTTTCAAGCACGTACTGCCTTACAAGGTCGATCAGTGTACACGCGACATACACAGCCGCGATTGCGAAAAGCGAGTATGGTATCAGAAACGCGGAATTCTGATATTTTGCATTTTCAAATAAACGACGCCACAGCAGCGGACTGACAAGATTACTGTCATGTATCAGATATACACCGAAGGTGGCTGAGGCTATCTTGTTTATCCATTGTTTGCTGCCAAGGTCAAGCTTTTCAAATGCCGCAAACAGGTAAACGGCGCTCAGAAGGGTAAGAACAGACTGCGTGTTGTAGAAGTGCAGGCTGTACGGTGCTACCTGCGGAACACGGCAGCCGAGTATCATGATTGCGACACAGGATAAATATCTGAGAGCGGAGAAGGCGGCAAAAGCAGCAAAGCACCTCCTTGCGGTAAAGCGCTGCTTTGTCGAATGAAGCCGCATATATCCCGCAACAAAATAAAGAGTGACAAACCATAGCAGGCTGTTGCTCTGATACTTTGCTCCGGTGAGGGTAGGAATAATGCACCATATGAAAAGAAGCATTACGAGAAGTGCTTGATATGTCTTTCGTTCAAGATTCCGAAGCAGCATATTCAGAAACGGGTGTAGCAGATAAAGCACAAAATATGCGCTTGCAAACCACCACGCTTCAAGGGTTATCGGAAACAGTGCCTTGATGCACTGAACTACGCTCAGTTCGGAAATGCCGACGATGCAAAGAAGCGCGTAAATGCCTATCGAATATGCGGCTACCTGACCCCAAAATTTCAGAATACGTGTCGTGTTGAACAGCCTTCCGCTGTCAGTGACCAGAAAATATCCGGATATCAGTACAAAAACATCTACGCCGAGATTTCCGCCCATTTCAATAAAGCTCCACCACAGGCGGGGAACGGTGATGCGGCTTGTGTCGAACGAAAAGCCGCCGTGAGATGCGAAATGACATGCCACGATCATGACCATGGATATGATCCTGAGCAGCTTGATGGACGAGCTGCGAGCTTGACTCGGTTTTGCGGTGCTTTGCATAAGAAGCCCTTCCTTTGCTTTAATTATTGAAAACTCAGCCTTCGGTACCGTAACGCCGCAGCAGCGCTACCGTCTCTACATGCGAGCTTTTCGGGAACATGTTTATCGGCGACAGCTCCACGAGCGTGTATCCGCATTGCGTCAGCACGGCGCAGTCGCGCGCCAGGGTAAAGGGATCGCAGGAAACGTATATGATGCTCTGCGGAGCTATTTTCAGCACGACGCTCTTCATGCTGTCGGACAGTCCGCGGCGCGGCGGGTCGAGTATTACAAGCTCAGGCGAGCTCTCCGACGCAAAGCGTGCGGCGTCTCCGCAGTAAAAGCTGATATTCGTAAGACCGTTCAGCTCCGCGTTGACACGTGCATCAGCGACGGCGCTTTCGTTGATCTCGACGCCTACAAAGCGCGCGCTGCGAAAATGTGCCGCCGCCACGATGCCGAGCACACCCGTGCCGCAATAAAGGTCTGCGCAAAAAGAAAACTCACAGCGCTTCGCGTATTCGAGAACCTTCGCGAAAAGCAGCTCGGCTCCCGCGTAGTTGACCTGAAAGAATGCCTCGGGAGATATGCGGAAGCGCAGAGAGGCAAGTGTGCTTTCCAAAAACGGCGTGCCGCAAAGCAGGCTGTAGGCTTCATCCTCCGATCGGCGTGCAAGAACGCCCGTAATATTCGCATTGCTCGCCGTGAGCTTGTCCGAAAGCTCGCAAAGCAGCTCGGCACGCCCTGAGGTGATGCATACCGTGAACTGTCCCGACGTCGACCGACGCAAAAACAGCTGCGCGGGAAGCGCGCTCTGCTGTGCCGCCTCGTCTGAGACAAGCTTTGCAATGTCGCAAAGCTCGGAGGAGATCAGCCGACAGCCGTCTGCCGGAAAACGGCATACCGAGTTCGAGCCCTCGGCGTAAAAGCCGAAGTCGCCGTTTTCGTCAATATGAATATGAACTCCGTTTCGCGTCTCGTCGCTCGGATATTCGGTCGGAGCGAGCTTCTCGGGCGGCAGCTTCAGCCGGCGGAACGCGTTCATGACGCTGCGCCTTTTTATATCGCACTCGAGAGAGGGCGAAGCATGGCGAAGCGTGCAGCCGCCGCAATTTTCGAACACAGCGCAGTCCGACTCGCGTCTGTCGGGGGATGCCTCGAGCAGCTCGAGCAGTTCGGCGTAAGCGTAGCGCTTTTTTATTTCGGTGATCCTGAAGCGGCACAGCTCGCCCGTCAGCGCCCCAAACACAAATACGGCAAAGCCGTCGATCTTCACTATTCCCGCACCGAGAGCGGTGCAGTCCGATATTCTTTCGGTATATTCACTGCCTACTTTCAGCATGATGGCTCCTTAAAATGTTTTATCACATTAATTATACGATATCTTTACCCAAATGTCAATCTGTCACCGCCGCCTTTGCGTGCATATAATGTCAGAGTAGAAGGAATACGTGAAAGGAGCCGTAAGGAAATAAAGCAGAGATGTCTGAATGCATAATTCCAATGAAGAGCCCGACTGCCGCAAAGCGGGCGCAAAGAGCGCTTTCGGCGTCCGGGATAAAAACGCAGCTTGTGAGCATAGACCCGACGTTGACGAGGCGCGGCTGTGCCTTCGGGCTGTCGCTTGCATGCCGCGAGAGCAGTCGCGGCACGGAGGTGTTAGACCGAAGAGGGATCACACACGGAGAGGTAATAGGAGGCTACGGAAGTGGTATATCTTGATAACGCCGCGACGAGCTTTCCGAAGCCGAGCTGTGTATATTCCGCGGTAACGAAAACAATGAAAAAGCACGGCGGAAGCCCGTCGCGTGCCGCTCATGCGCTGTCGAGAGCGGCGACGGAGGCGGTCTATTCCTGCCGAGAGGCTGCGGGTGAGCTTTTCTCGTGTGAAGCCGAGTCCGTTGTGATAACGTATAACGCAACACACGCACTGAATATTGCGATAAAGGGGCTTTGCCACGACGGCTGTCACATACTGATATCGGATATTGAGCACAATTCCGTGCTTCGCACCGTACACGCCCTGTGCCGTGAGCGCGGCTGTAGCTTTGATGTGTATCCGTCGTGCGGCGGAGATGCCGATGCGGTGCTGAACGCTCTTGAATTCGCACTTCGTGACAACACCGGCTTGGTGGTTGCAAACCACATGTCGAATATCTGCTCGCTGCGCTTGCCCGTCGAAGGAATAGGTGCGCTGTGCCGCGAGCGCGGTATTGCCTTCGTTGTCGACGCGTCGCAGAGTGCCGGGCACATCCCGATTGATATTCCGTCGCTGAATGCAGACGCCGTCTGCATGGCTGGGCACAAGGGCTTGCTCGGACCGCAGGGCACGGGACTTATGATACTGTCAGGCGAGCGAATGCCGCGTCCGCTCATTCACGGCGGAACAGGGGTGCTCTCGCGCGAGCTCGACATGCCGACCGAGGCGCCGGAGCGCTTTGAAGGTGGAACGCTTTCGGCACCGCTTGCGGCGGGGCTCGGAGCGGGAATGCGATACCTGTCGGACGTGGGACTTGAGAGGCTTCACCGTGAGGAGTGCCGTCTTGCGTCGCTGCTCGGAGAATACCTTGCCGATTATGACGACATAATCCTGTACGACCGTGAGCATATCGGGCAGTCCGCCTGCGTGCTGTTTAACATCGAAGAAATGTCGCCCGCGGCAACGTCACATTATCTCGATCTCGGCGGAATATGCACGCGCAGCGGTCTTCACTGCGCGCCGCTCGCTCACACGACCGTCGGCACTGGCGAAAGCGGCGCCGTGCGCGTAAGCTTCGGATGCTTCAACACCGTTTCGGACGTTCGCCGCCTTGTCGAATGTCTTGAAGGCATTCTTTCCCGAAGATAGGTCGAATGTGGAAGAATATCCATGAATTCCCGAGCGCAGACCGATAAGGACAGCCTTGGGAATTCATTTTTTTGGCTGTTTTCGCTCAAGTGACGGAAAATGCCTTGACAAAGTGAGGATAATATAGTAAAATATATTAGTATAACTATAGAAGGACGGTGGCTGTAATGGCAGAAGCAAAGGATTTCGATGTGCTTTCCACAGTTGACGGAAAGTTTTTAATGTATAAGGGACTGCCTCTTGTCAGAGAGGGTAATTTTATTTGCTACGGCAGTATGGACGAGGAATATATCCTTCAGATGATGATAATGTCCGAAAAGGACAGCGGCGGGATGAAGGTGCCCGATAAGATACTCATTCAGCTTATGAAGACCGACACGAGCCTTCCCGACCATGAGAGGATCGTCAAGCAGGATTTGAAGAGCGGCTTTTACGAGGCGTTCGAGATCGGTATGATCTGGTTTGAGAGATACCGCGCAAATCATTAAAAATCACCCGAAAAGCGCCGCAGACGATAAGCTCTCTGCGGCACTTTCAAATTTTTCGCCGAAGGGAGGCAGACATGAAAAGATTATTCAGCTCCTCGCTGTGCATGATTGCTGCGCTTTCGCTGTGCTCGTGCCTGCGGGATGCATATCCGCTGCCAAGCGCGACGAGTCGCACGGACAGCGCGCCGAGCGAGACTGCCGGCGTGAGTACGACACTGCCTCACGAAAGCGAAAGCGAGAGCGATGTAGAGAGCGTTACGGAGAGCGAGACGGAGCCGACAGAGCTTCCGCTTCGTGCCGAGGTCGCAAAATGGTGCTCGGCGAATCCGATGTCCGATGCTGTGCTCATGACCTCCGACGAGATCAAAGCGGAGAACGAGCGGATGCTCCGCGACTCGGCGTCAATGTGTGATATTTTTTCCTTCGGTGAGAGTGTAGCACGTGAGACGCTTTCACGAATGATAGCGAAGCACGACATTCCTCACGGGGGCTTTGATACCGACGGCAGTAAAATTCACGCAGAGCATATCAACAGGGTGCGCCGCCGCATGACGATTGGCGACTCGGCGGAATACAGCGTGCGATACGCTGTCATGACCTCGCGAGGGTACGTGCGGGCTATTCCCGATTCGAAGCCCTACAGAACGAGCCCGGAGAATCCGTATGATACCGTGCAAAGCACGGAGCTTGCCGTTGGCACACCTGTGCTTGTGCTCTATACGAGCTATGATAATGAATATTACTTCATTCTTTCGCAGTGCTACAGCGGCTGGATACGCTCTGGCGAGGCGGCGACGGTCGCCAGTCGCGATGCGTGGCTCGACTTCGCGCGCCCGGAGCGCTTTATCTGCATTACGGAGCCGCTTTACCGCGACGGAGAGATAAAGCTTGATATGGGAGTGACGCTTCCGCTCGTCGGAACAGACGGCTCCTCTTATTCCGCATTGTTCCCGAGCCGACGTGACGACGGGACGGCTGAATACACAAGCATTTCACTTCCTGCCTCCGCCGCAAGCGAGGGCTATCTTCCGTATACCTACAAGAATTATCTCGTTCAGGCATTCAAGTACGAGGGAACTCCCTACGGCTGGGGAGGACTTGACGACGGTGTCGACTGCTCGGGCTTTGTGTGCAATGTTTTCAAGTGCTTCGGCTTTGTCTTTCCGCGTGACACCTCACAGCAGAACACCGTTGTCGGTGACTCGTGCAGGGTGGACGCGAGCTCAGCCGCACAGCTGCTCGACACCTATGCGCCCACGGTTGTTTATTACCCGGGACACACGCTGCTGTACATTGGTCGCGACGGCGCTGACGGACGTTATTACTTTATCCACGCACCGCAGATCGGCGAGCACGTGACTGTGACCGCAAAGGACAGCCTTTCGGGGATGACCTACGTCTGCCGAGTCACGGGTGACGCCGGCTCGGTGTAAAAGCATCATAATTAAGGCTCTTCCAACCTCGGAGAGCCTTTTGTTGCTCTCAGAATAATTAACAAGATGCCAAGAGAATGTGAACAGACACGTTCAATTGTATGAATGAACAAAAAACAAGCAATCCGCTTGTGATAGTTGCACAAAAAAATCGTGGAATCATGTGCGGAATGACAATTGACAGAATCGCTTTTCGATGCTAAAATAGTGAAGTAATCAAAAATTCGAAGGGAAACACCGGTTATGAAAAAGAATATTTTCACAATTCTGACCGCACTCGCGCTTGCGACGCTTTTGCTGCTGACGCCATGTCTGCTGGTCGGTTCGAATGCGGCGGAGGGCGGAGCGCTTCCGTTCCGCGATGTGAAGTCTGGACAGTGGTTTTATTCCGCTGTTGCCGAAATGTATTATTCCGGCTTCATGGAGGGCAAAAGCGCAAAGCTTTTTGAGCCGAGCTCGACTATGACACGCGCGGAGCTTGTGACGCTGATGTCGCGCCTTGCCGACGAGGACACGACAGACTATGGTATGTACGGCGACAGATTTTCCGATGTCGGAAGGAAGTCGTGGTTCAGAAACGCCGTCGGCTGGGCTGCAAAGGCAGGGCTCGCACAGGGCTACGAGGGCAATATATTCAAGCCCAATGAGCCGATAAGCCGTGCGGAGATGGCGACATTCATTATAAGACTTGTGGATTATATTGACGTAAAGCTTCCGGAAAACGAGAAGATCGACTCGTTCTCCGATAAGGTCACCTTCCCGTCGTGGGCGAAGGACAATATCGAGCGCATGCGTCTGCTCGGGCTTATCGAGGGGGATGTGTCCGGTAAATTTTATGCCTACCGCTCCGTAACGCGTGCCGAGGTCGCGACGATCGTTTCGCGCTTTGCGTCGTATGTTACGGCAGACCCGATGCATGAGGCGTTACGCAGCATTGGGACTGTCCTCGACAGCGAGGGCGGGCGAAGCGTTATTACCCTCGGAGACGAGAGCACGCTGAACGAAAGCACGCTATCGCGGATAATCATTGCGTGCGGCACGCAGCTCGACGAGAATAAGTATTCGGCAGTCTTTGCTTCGGCAGAGCTTGATGCGCTGAAAAACGGTGCCTACCGCGACACGGCGGTCGGCGCGTACTGCGACACCGAGCTTGATATAAGGCTGCGTAACAACGAGACGGGCGAGACGACCGAGACACGCAGACTTTCGCTTCGCATAAGGCGAGTCGCGGATCTCGAAGCTGAGATGACGCCGGAATTTGTTTATAAGATAAAGCTCGACGGCAGCGCGGAGATCACGGATTACATCGGAGTACGCTTCGTGAAGCATCTCTCAATCCCCTCAAGGCTCGGCGGCGTGAGCGTTACCTCGATCGGCAAGGAGGCGTTCAAGGAGTCGCGCGAGCTTGTCAGCGTGAAGATACCCGATAGCGTCACCTTTATTGACACGGAGGCCTTTTCGCTTTGCACCTCGCTCGAGTCCGTGGAGCTCCCGGATTCCGTAACGAGGATAGGACGCGCCGCGTTCTACTACTGCACCTCGCTCAAGAGCGCGACTTTACCGAAGAAGCTCGAGCGCATTCCCGATTACATGTTCTACATGTGTACCTCACTCAGCAGTGTAACGACCTACGACGCGCTCGAGGAGGTCGGAAAGTATTCCTTCTCGAATTGTGTGCTCGAGAGCTTCAATTTTAACGACGGGCTCGAGATCGTCGGCGAGTACGCCTTTGAGGGCTGCTCGTTAACCGATATCTATCTCCCCGACAGCTGCACGTATGCGGGACACTGGGCATTCTACAATTGCATGCTTCTCAGCGAAGCGTCCTTCGGCGACAGGCTCGAGCTCATAGGAAGCGGTGTGCTTTACAATACCGCCGTCACAGAGCTTCACTTCAGAGGAAGTCGCGAGAGCTATGAGAAAATATACCGTCTCAGCGCCTTCGACGAGGAATTCCCGATAGTGTTTGAAAAGTGAGGTCTACATGAAGAAACTTATATCTGCCGTGCTTATCGCGGCAATGCTTACTCCCGCAGCTCAGGCTCTGTCGACTGAGCTCGTAACAGATGAAAACGGGATGCTGTATAAGGCGACGCTCGAGGGCACAGACAGTGAACCCGAGATAGTCCTTCGCGACACAGAAACGCCGTCCTTCTGGAGCCTGCCGTCGCCTTCCATTCATTCGGTACATACAGAGAAGGAAAGAGCTCTTGTGACGGATGCCGAGATTTACGTCGCGCCCGACGGCGATGACGGCAACGGCAACGGCTCGTTTGACAAGCCGTATGCGACACTTGACAGAGCACGTCGCGCGGTCAGCGAGCTGAAAAGCTCCGGAAGAGCGCCGTCTGACGGAATAACCGTTGCCTTCAAGGCGGGCGTGTATCCCGCATATTCGACCGTCAATTTTAATTCATCTGACAGCGGCAGCGCGGACTGCCCGATCGTCTATACAGCATACGGCGACGGCGAGGTTTTGTTCAAGGGCTCAATGACCATTGACGCTTCCGACTTTACGCCCGTCACGGGAAGTGAGCGCTCGCGCCTGACAGAGGACGCGGCAAGCGCCGTTCGCGTCGTTGATCTGAAGAAATACGGCATTACCTCGGATATGCTGACGCTGAATCAGACGGGAACCTCGTCGATGCGCGGCACGAATGTCGAGGTGTCCGTTGACCGTGAGCTCTACACGCTCGCGCAGTACCCGAACGTTGACGAGCCCTTGCTCAAAACAAACGGCATAAAAAGAAGCTCCCCCGCGATATACTACGCCTACCAGAGCGAGATCGACCGTGCTTCGACGTGGAGCTCGTCCAATGATGTTTGGGGTGTCGGAATGATGAACAGCGAGTGGAACGAGGTCACCTCTCCGATCACCTTTGATAAGTCCAAGCGTACAATGACCTGGTCACGCGCGTCGTCAACGGGACTTGACATAATCTATTACTATTTCTTCAATATTTTTGAGGAGCTTGATATCCCCGGTGAATGGTATCTCGACCGGAAGAACTGCCTTATGTATATTTACCCGAGCTGCGAGCTGGCGAGCGCGTCGGTCGAGCTGACAATACATATGCAGAGCCTGTTCGTGAAGCTTGACAACTGCGACTATATCACCTTTGACGGACTGTCCTTTATGGGCACGCGCGGAGGAGCGCTTTACGGAAACTATTGCGACAGCCTGGTCATAAACGACTGTGATTTCCACGCGATAATGGGCAATGCGATACTCCTCATGAACAGCTACTATTCGAAGGTCACCGACTGCGAGCTGACCTATCTCGGCGAAAAGGGGATCGACATCAGCGGCGGCGTGAAAAACACGCTGACGAAGTCATATAATCTTGTCGACAATAACCTTGTGACTCATTGGGGACTCTACAAGCGCACCTTCACTCCCGCTATCACCGCAAACGGGCAGGGCTTGACGGTCAGCCATAACGAGATGGCGTACTCGAGCTCGAACGCGGCGGGAATGTCGGGAAACCTCAATTATTTCGAGTATAACTACATCCATGACTGCACAAAGCTTGCTTCCGATTGCAGCGCTTACTACAACGGTTCGTCGTGGACGTCCGGTGCGAATGTTATCCGCTACAATATTTTCGCGAATATCGGCTCGCAGCTGCGCTCGCCTGCCGCGATATACTGGGATGACGGAATGGCGTACCAGAGCGCGTATTGTAATCTTATTGTCAATGTGGGCGGACACGGCTTTTCGATAGGCGGCGGCTTCGGTCAGACGGTCGTTAATAATATCGTCCTTGCGACGGGAGGCGTCGCGTGCCTGTACGATGCACGCCCGTATACGGGCAACAGAACGGGCAACAGCTTCTACACCCTCGGCAACGGCTTTCTTTGGAATCTGTATAAGAGCACGCCGTACTACACCACCGTGTGGCGCGAGAATTTCCCGCTCCTTTCTCAGATACTTCAGGACGACAGCGACAAGTACGCCGCGCACTATGGCTTTAATCCGTCCTTCTCGCTCATGTGCGACAATATTTACTGTAATTCCGGGGCACGCGCCGGCGGCTACGGCTGGGGGCCTGTTCACTACAGCGCGGTCGTTGACAACTACACCGACAAATTCGATAATCTCGATGAGATATTCGTCGATTACAAAAACGGCGACTACCGGCTGAAGGAGAACAGCCTCGCCTTTGAGACTGTTCGCGATTTTCAGGAGATACCGTACCACCTCATCGGCAGATATTGATTTGACTGCACGGTAACGGAAAATCGGCGGCACAGCATTTGCTGTGCCGCCGATTTGTGTTTCACGGCGAAATCGCACTAACGGCTTTACGGTATTTGTTTTGCTGACGTGTGCGAAATATGGTCATTCCTTGCTTATTACTTTTTTCTGCCAGGATCTTTCGCCGCACTTCGGGCAACGCAGATGTCTTGTTCTGCCGCAGTGAGCAGACATAAATACGCTCTTGTACGACGGAACATATCTGTGACCGCACTCGGCACACTCATAGTAGCCTGCCGTCTGCTCGATTTTGATCGAAAAACCGATGCCCGTTGCAAACAGGGTAAGACCTATGCCGATGAGAACGAGCCTTAACAGGCTTGTCATTTGAACAAGCGATGCAACGAATACGAGCATAATGAAAATAATTGAGCTCAAGGAGCCCACAAAAATTTCCAAGGACAGCAGCTGTCTGTCCGCCTGCTCTTTTTGTTTGATTGCTTCAAGCAAGTTTTTTTCTAATTCTTTATTGTAATCATCCATTTTAATTACCTCCCCGCTTAATAAATCGTTTACCGTGATGCCGAGAATACCGCAAAGCTCAAGCATTATCGAGGAGTCGGGCATAGACAGGCCTCGCTCCCATTTGGATATTGCTTTATCGGTGATATTCAACTTCTCGGCGAGCTGCATTTGCGTCAGCTTTTTCTGCTTTCTGCACTCGGCAATGAATTTTCCGATTTTTGCTTGATCCATAAGACGCCTCCTTTCTGCATGTATTATAGCATTTATCGCATATTAAGCACACCTACCGACGGTTTAGTCGGGAGAAATAGACTGTGGGCTTAGTAAAAAAGGTCGAAAAAACATGAATTTATCTTCCTTTGAACGTCCCATTGCCGTGCGGGACGGGGCGGCGGAGTGAAATTTCGCAGTAAAGCGCAAAATATTGCTTGCAAGGTGGAATTTTCGCCCGAGATATGATATAATAAGCATTATCTTTTGTTCGGCGCCGTCTTCCCGGCGCGAAAGGAGCACCTAATGAAAAAAACATTACAGATACTCATCGGCGGGATCGCCGCGGGAATGCTCGTCGGCATCGGAGGCACGGTATTTCTCTCATGTGAGAATAAGGCTGTCGGCGCTGTTTTATTCTCTGTGGCACTTCTTGCAATATGTATGTTCTCGCTTTATCTGTTCACCGGCAAGATAGGCTACCTTGCGACCGATCGAAGCGTTTCAAATATAATATCGCTTGTGACGGGGCTCGTCGGCAATGCCGTCGGTGCCTGCGGCACGGGCTTTCTTGTGAAGCTTTGCAGGACGCCTCTCGTCGAAAAGGCAAGCTCGATCTGCACGGCAAAGCTGGAGCAGAGCTATCTTCAGACCTTCCTGCTTGCAGCCTTTTGCGGAGTGCTCATGTACACCGCCGTTGAGATATACCGCTCAAAGGGAAGTGCGCTCGGCATTCTCATTTGCATTCCCGTGTTTATTCTGAGTGGCTTTGAGCATTCGGTCGCGGATATGTTTTATTTCTCGCTGTCCTCGCTGTCCCCCGCGCGTCCCGCGATATTTATACTTTTCGCCGTCCTCGGAAATGCAGTCGGCGCCGTAGTGCTGCGTCTTATGCAAATTTTTTCCACGAGCCGCGACTGATACATATTTCTCATCGAGGTCGGTCATAATGATATGAGAAATCGCAAGATTTCAAAATCATAAAGGACGGTCTTGATGATGAATAAGAAGAACGTAAACCGCAATATTGAATGCACCGTTACACAGTGCGCGAACCATTCCGATAACGAGAAGTACTGCGCTCTCGAGAGCATCAGAATCGGAACTCACGAGAAGAACCCCACGCTTTGCAGCTGCACGGACTGTGAGTCGTTCGTGCTCGGCAATGGCGGCTGCAAGACCTGCGGCATAAAGTAAGACCGAACGAAAATAACCTCCGTTTGAGCTTGTCTGACAAACGGAGGTTGTTTTTTGCCGATTTGAAATTACTGAGCTGCTTTAACGATAGCCGCAAACTTCTCGGGAACGAGAGATGCGCCGCCGAT